>CAZHOQ010000048.1:0-10882 GCA_964533995.1 uncultured Gammaproteobacteria bacterium | reverse complement strand
GGACATGCGCCTTGCCGCCGACGAACTCTCCACGGGATCCAACGCAAAGGTTGCGGGGGATGTCACGTATTGGGCCGAACGGCAAGCCCGGATTGGCACCGGCGCCATTGCCGGCAACCTCACCTTCAACCAGATGAAGGAGTCGGAATCCAAACCCAAGGAAATGATGCAAAAGAGCGTTTCGGGAACAATACGCACGGCCATCGGCGCGGTGTTAGCAATGGTGGCCGCCGGAGGGATCGTTCTTCTGGTTGCGGGACTTATCGTATTCTCGGTATTCCCGAAGTTCACCGAAAAAACAGTCAGGTCAATGGGGACAAACGCATGGGGATCATTCGGACTTGGATTCGCTTCAGTCGTCGCCATCCTTATCCTTTCCCTCATCGCGTTCGTTACCGTAATCGGCATTCCGGCCGGATTGTTCCTCCTTGTCCTGTTAGGATTCTTGTGCTTCGTAGGAAACATTTACGGCGCGCTTTTTATTGGGCGGGCAACCCTCACCCGATTTGCCAAAGCCCCGCATCTTGCATGGCAACTTGGTACCGGACTCGTGATCCTTTTTGTCCTTACCCTTATTCCGGTATTGGGCTGGCTTACCCGGGCAATCATCGTCACGATGGGAACGGGGGCCGTACTCACTGAAAAGTATGCGGTGTATAAGGAAATGCGCAAACGGCACATCGTATGACCCTTAGCTTTGTATGACATTCCGTCTGCTATTCCCGTTTCTTTCGCCGATACTCTTTGCCATTGTGGTGATCGTGTTGGGATCCGTCACTCCCGGGTATGACCAGATCAATTACTCGATAAGCAGACTTGCGATAGAAAAGTACGGGTGGATCCAATCCCTGAATTTTGTTCAGCTTTCCGTTGCGCTTTTTCTCACCGGGCGGAACCTTTCGGCACTTCTCAAACACGAAGCCGCCGACCGGACCCTCAAAACAATCTTCCGGTTTTCCGGCATGATGCTTATCGTCGCTGCGGTATTCCCGACGGATCCCATGGAGAACGTCCCGCTGGATGTCACTATCCTCACGCCCACCGGGCTCGTGCATATTGCCATGGTCATCCTGTTTCTCTTGCTTTCGCCTCTGGGGATTTTAAGCCTTGCGGACATCTTCAAACGCGAACCGCTATTCAAGCGGTACACTTCGTACACCCTTTTTGCCGGATTCTCTGCATTCTTAGGGAGTATCGTCTGGTTTACGTTCTACTTCCAGGGAATGTACCTTGAATACCGCGGCATCTTCCAGAAAATCATCGTGCTCCCCGTCCTTATCTGGCTAATTCTCTTAAACCATGCGATACTCACGAGGAAACGATGAGTGATGCCTACAATACGTTAACGGATGAGGAAAGCTACGTGATCGTGAGCCGGGGCACGGAAGCGCCGTTTTCCGGGGAATACGATAATTTCTTTAAAGACGGTGCATACGTCTGCCGGCGATGCAACGCGCCGCTCTTTTCCTCCAAAGCGAAGTTCGATGCCGGGTGCGGCTGGCCGGCATTTGACGACAACTTCCCCGGCGCGATCCGGAGAATTCCCGACCCCGACGGCTCCCGGACGGAGATACGATGCGCGCATTGCGACGGCCACCTGGGACACGTATTTACGGGCGAACGGTTTACAAAAAGCGATACCCGGCACTGCGTCAATTCACTCTCCATACGGTTCATTCCGGCGTAGTGTTACGCCCGCTCTCCTCATCCGTTGCTACATCTACCTCCGACTACACGAGCTTATTTTTCTTTGCGCGAGCTGACCCATTCATGCCATGACGCCAAAACGCGCGTTTTTTATCACATTTCTAACGAGCCTCGCCCTTACGGGCACCGGGGCTTATCTTGTGGCGGCCGATATCGTTACCCCGTACCGGGTACTTACCCTCACCGTACTCCTTATGAGCATCATCCTTATTTCCCAGGGGTTGTTTACGCTTATATGGATGCTCTATGCATGGGAAAATCCTAAGGAAGCCAAAAAGCACGCGTCCCCGGCGACATACATACCGCCCGCGCTTTCTTTCACCGCGCTCGTTCCTGCCCGGAATGAAGAAACGGTGCTTGGGGACACCATCCGGGCAGTAGCAAACATCCGCTACCCGGAACGCCTGAAGGAAACCATCGTCCTTATCAGGGAAGACGACATGCCGACCATACGGGCGGCGCAGGCAGCGATAAGCTCGCTTAACCTTCCCAATGTCACGCTTAGGATTTTCGGCGGAGAAACCATCAATAAGCCGTTTGCGTTAAACCTCGGACTCCGGTACGCCTCCGGTGATGTCATTGCCGTCTTCGACGCCGAAGACGAGCCCAATGCGGAGCTCTACCATATCGTCAATACGGTCATGCATACCGAACGCGCCGACGTTATTCAGTCAGGCGTACAGCTCATGAACTACCGGAGCACCTGGTTTTCCGTATTCGGGGTCTTGGAGTATTTCTTCTGGTTCAAATCGGGGCTTCACTTTTTTACGAATATCGGCAAGGTTACCCCGCTTGGAGGAAATACCGTATTTGCCAAACGACAGTGGCTGAGAGAGGTGGACGGCTGGGACGACACGTGCCTTACCGAGGATGCGGACCTTGGGATCCGGCTCACGGCCAAAGGAGCCAGAACGCGGGTCATTTATGACGAACGGCATGTAACGCAAGAAGAAACGGCGCCGACGACCATGGAGTGTCTGCGTCAGCGTACACGGTGGAACCAGGGATTCATCCAGATATTCAAGAAGGGTACGTGGCGGACGCTTACGGACTCGCAGAAGGTGACCGCCCTCTACGTTCTTCTATCCCCTGCCCTTCAGGCGGTCCTTACGCTATCGGTACCGTTTGCGGTCTACATTGCGTTCACACAGAAACTGCCGATTGCCACCTCGATCCTTTCCTTTTTCCCGTTTTCCCTTCTGATGCTCCAGCTTATGCTCTATATCGTCGGACTCCGGGAATTTACTGCCGCCTACCGCCTGCCGTTTAATGTCACCGACATTGTGAGGGTGCTTGTGTTCTTTTACCCGTACCAGATGCTCCTTATGTTCTCCTCTTTCCGGGCATTTGCCCGGGAGCTTACCGGTGTTGCCGCATGGGAAAAAACCCTCCATGTCAACGCGCACCGTAAGCTTGCCGCGGCGGAAACCTATTAACCCCTATGAAAGAACGCATCATTCTCATTGCCTTGCTCGTTGTCTCCGGAATATTCCACGCTTACAACATGTTCCATTACCCCTACTTCGAAAATGACGAAGGGACGTATCTTTCCTATGCCTGGTCGTTTGCGGAATCCGGAGCCATGTCCCCATACACCTATTGGTATGACCATGCACCGGCAGGATGGATCCTTATGGCGCTGTGGCTCAAAGCGACCGGCGGGCTCTTCACGTTCGGGCCGTCCGTAAATTCCGGGCGAGTCCTTATGCTTGTTGTTCACTTAGTCACCGTCGCCCTTCTGTTTGTCGTATCCAGAAGGCTCACCCGCTCCCTGGTTCCCGGCACTATAGCGGTCCTCATCTTTTCCATTTCCCCGTTGGGCGTGTATTTCCAGCGCCGGGTACTTCTGGATAACCTCATGATTTTCTGGACGCTTCTTTCCATGTGGTTTTTGACCACGGAACCCTCAAAACTTTCGCGTGTAGCCGCAAGCAGTGTTGCATTTGGCATCGCGATACTCACGAAGGAAAATGCCGTATTCTTCCTCCCGGCGTTTCTTTACATGGTCGTCTCCAATACCCAAGCCGGACATAGGCGGTTTGCCTTATCGTCATGGGTCGGGATACTTATCCTCACGCTGATGATCTACCCCTTGTATGCCCTTCTTAAGGGCGAGCTATTCCCCCCCGGGTGGTTCGGGAACAATACCCCGCACGTATCGCTTATTGGAACGCTTGAGGAACAATTGTCCCGGGGAAGAAACTTACCGTTCTGGAACTCCCAAAGCGAGTTCTATGTGAATCTTATTGAATGGCTCCGGCGTGATGCGTGGACCGTGATAACCGGCGGTTTGGCTACCGTCATAGGCATCTTGCTTTCCGTCCGGGTGAAGATCCTACGGATTCCCACGTTCATGTCGGCATTATTCTGGATTTTCCTTTTGCGGGGTAAGCTCGTCATAGATTTTTACGTCGTCCCGCTTATACCCCTTTTAGCCCTCAACGTCGGCACGCTCGTCTATCTGGGAGCCCGTGCGGTATCCTTCGGAAAACCGGTGCTCCAGGCCGCTGCCGTGACCTTGTTCGGTACTGCAATCCTCGCTCCGCTTGTCGTCTACGCGGATCGGGATTTTCTTATCCGTGATGAAGTAACGCCGCAGCTTCATGCGATCGAATGGGTGAAGAAGAACGTCCCCCCAAATCGGCAACTAGTTATCGATAACGGTATTTTTCTGGACCTTCGGTACTCGAGATTTACGGGAGACCCTTCATTCCCCAATGCGGACTTCGTCTGGAAAGTGGAGGCGGACCCCGCGATACGGGTAGGAAAACTCGGAGAGGATTGGAGACGGATTGATTACATCACGGTAAGCCACGAAATCCTAAAACAAGTACGGGAGAAGCGCTTCCCGTTTGTCAAAAAGGCTCTCGATAACAGTGAGCAGAAAACGCTTTGGGCTGAAACGAGCATATCCTATATCGACGTACCAAAATATTTGAGTACGAACGGCGACTGGATGGCAATCTATGAAGTAAAGGATGACGCGGAAATCGCACTCGACTCGGCATGGGAATACTACAAAAGCGAATTTATCCACTCCTACGGCCAGGTCATCAACCCCCAAGCAAACGTCACGACGTCGGAAGGACAATCGTACGCAATGCTCCGGAGCGTCTGGATGAACGACCGGACCACATTCGACGGCGTATGGCAGTGGACCCGGGACCACCTGCAGCACCGGACTTCAGACAAACTTCTCTCATGGCTCTGGAAAATGGATTCGGGGGAAGGAAACCTCGGCGACCCGGAGTCGGCAACCGACGCCGACATCGATACTGCTTTGGCGCTCGTTTTTGCCTACAAGACGTGGAACGAGCCTTCGTATCTTGACGAGGCCCGCGCAATCATTGAGGATATTTGGAACGAGGAAGTGATACGGACGGGCAACCGGTACACGCTTGCCGCCGGCAGTAATTATAAAACGAAGCCGACGGTTCTTGTAAACCCGTCATACTATTCCCCGGCGGCATTCAGGATATTTTCGGCTGTCGACCTCTCACATCCGTGGGATGACCTGGTCACCGACGGGTATGCGCTACTAACCAAACTATCGGGATCGAAAGAGGATCCCCGGCTCCCGCCTAACTGGGTCATCGTACATAAGGATTCCGGAGTTGTTCAAGCAGCCGGCGGCGCACTCGGCAATCCCGAAGCGGATCTCTACGGATTCGACGCGTTCCGTACGATGTTCAGAATCGCGTTGGACGCCAAGTGGTATGACGCGGAGGACGCAAAATCGTATCTTGCACTGATATTGCCCATCTATAGGAAGGAATGGCAGACGAACAAATCGATCGCCGCACTCTACAACACGAACGGGGCAAGGAAAGTCCAGTACGGCTCGCTCGCAACGACGGCTGCACCCATAACCGTGATGAGCGTACTCCGGGATAAGTCGGCGGAGGCCGCATTCAACGGGCTGCTCGCCAGGAAATTCAACATGGAAAAGGGGTTTTGGGAGGACGGAACGAATTATTATGACCAGAACTGGGCATGGTTTGCGACGGGGTTCATCTCCCACCGGTTAACTAACCTTTGGCAGTAAACCTTTTTCGAGACAAAACCTTCGGTTTTTTCTCGACGCGGTGCGGGCATAGCCCGCAGAAAACTGCCGCTGCTCTTTTTCCTTCTTAATTCTTAAGGTGTTTGTCCAAAAACCGTACGGTTTTCTCCCACGCGTCCATGGTCTCTTTCGGAGCAAAGCTTTCGCCGCTTGGGTTGGCAAAGGCATGCCCAACACCCGGATACACGTATATCTCCTTCTCAACGGACAGCGCGTCAAGCTTCGTCTCAAAATCCCGGACCGCGGACACGGGAATCGATGCGTCTTTCTCCCCGAATACGCCCAGGACCGGCCACTTGATCTTACCTAGCTTCGTATTGTCCGTTTCGAGACTTCCGTAGTAAATGACCGTCGCGTCAAGCGGCGCATCGGAGACGGAAAGCTGCATGGCCTGGCCGCCGCCGAAACACCATCCCCACACGGCAACCTTCGCCGCCTTTTGGTCTTTTAGGAAAAGGAGGGCAGCCTGCATATTCTTAAGCGCACTTTCCTTATCCATGGCGCTCGTCAATTGCCTGGCTTCGCTGGCATCTGCCGCCACCCGGCCATTAAAGAGGTCAACCGCAAGGACGTGGTACCCTTCTTTAGCAAGATTCCTGGCCATTTCCTTGACGGTATCGTTAAGACCCCACCATTCATGGACCATTACGACACCGGGATAGTCGCCTGGTGCTACGGGTGCCGCGTAATATCCGCTGACATCCGCATAGTAGTCGACGTCCCTGCCAGTAATTCCGGAAGGTGTACCCGTCGCATCCGCAACCAGAGCCGCATTGGTGGGCGTGGGAGAAGTGCCGGACGTGTTGCCCCCAGCCTGCTGCCCCCGGATATATAAAACACCTGCGGCAAGTACGATAAGGACACTGATAATGATGACGGCTTTGTTCATGGTTTGCGGTCGGTTACGACAGGATAAAATTGCACTGTCGGGGTCGGGGTCGGTGCGGGGGTACTCACGTGCACCGTTCCGTCGAATGCGGAAAATTTCTCGTTGGACTGGTAAAACGAGACGGCCGCTCCCAACCCACCCAACCCAATCGCCCCGGCTATGGCAAGCTCGGCAACCGTCACAAATCCCCGGGTATAGTTACGCATCGTGAAGATAGAAACGGAAGGCCGCAGACTCCGTAACACTATGGGAATGGTAGTTTGGGCAACAACGGTATGTTGGCGGGAAACTCCGCGGGAGCCTCTATAGCCGGTACGGTATCACCAAGGACCGTTACCGGTGTCGGATGAACGGTAGGTGTCGCGGACGGACTTGCTTCCTCCGGTGAAACGTCCGTACTTCCCGCGGCGGTCGGCTCGGGCGACGGGATATTTTTCTGCGTCGCGACTTTAACAGGATACAGGATTCCGCCCGGCGCGCTGAACCCGGCGACATACACAAGACTTTCCCCGATCAGCGCAATCGCAAGTATGCCCAAAAGCGCAAAACGGAACGCCACGGCGACGGCCATGCTCCTGGAATGCGCTACCCCTTTCATCGGCTCAATACGGTTAAGGAACCGGATACGCGCATTTTTTTTAAAGCGTGCCGAAGGCGCGAGCGCCTTGGATGTCCGAAGGCCGGCTAATATACCGATGGGATCTTCCGTTGGTTTCATAAATAGGTTTTGAGTTTGGCAAGCGCCCGGCTTTGCAGGACCCGGATCTGGTCAACCGGCTTTTTTAGAATTTGACTGATTTCATCATTGGTGAGTTCCTCGATAAACTTGAGCTCAATGATCTCCTGGTACCGCTCCGGAAGTTTCCGGATCTGACCAAGGACCTCCTCATATTGTAGCTTAACTGATACTGCTTCCTCAGGCTTTGGTTTGGGGTCGATGACATGGACCGCCTCGTCCAACGGGACAAACGTTTTTCGGCGGCCCCGGTAATAGTCGGTCACCAGATTGCGGACAATGCGAAATAGCCACGCTTCGAAGGGCAATCCGCGCTCCTCATAGCTGCCGATATTTTTTAGTACTTTGACAAACACCTGCTCCGTCACATCTTCCGCGTCCTCGCGCCGACCTACCCGCACGTAAACGAACCGGTAGATGCGCTCCACAAACAGGTCATATATCCTGCCGAGCGCAACCGTGTCCTGGGCTTTCGCCCGGGAAACCAGCTCCTTATCGATGCGGGTATGGATCTTCATACGGTAACGTGAGTACTTCCGGAACGTAACAAGGTAACGTCCCTACGGTTCTTCCATCATGCGACCAGGTCATACTGCTTAAGTGCGGCCATACGCTCTTCATCGCTTGCCCCAAGGAGCGTCTTCTGGAGATTAACCATCCGGCAGTAAAGCCCGCGGGTATCGCGGAGCAGTTCCTTGGGTGTTCCGAACTGGGAAATCCGCCCGCCTTCAAGGACGAGTATCTTGTCGACCCCCGACAGGGTCGACAGACGGTGCGCGATAATGATGGTCGTTTTGCCGCGGGTCAAATGGGAAAGTCCCTGCTGTACGAGAAGCTCCGACTTGCTGTCGAGGGAACTGGTTGCCTCATCGAGAATGATGAAGGGCGCGTCCTTGAGGATTGCGCGGGCTATTGCTATCCGTTGCTTCTGCCCTCCGGAGAGCTTGATCCCCCGTTCGCCGATCACCGTATCGTAGCCGTGCTCAAGCGTATCGATAAATTCCGCGGCGTTTGACAGCTTCGCCGCTCTCCGCATATCCGCGTCGGAAGCGTCGGGTCGCGCATACCGTATGTTCTCGGCAATCGTCCCCGAGAAAAGCAATGCGTCCTGAAACACGATGGAGATATGTTCCCGCAGGGATTCTCCCGTCAGGTCCCGGATGTTTTTACCGGCGAGTCTGATTTCACCTGATTTAGCCACATAATAGCGCAGGATTAGATTGCATAGGGTCGACTTCCCCTGTCCGCTCTCCCCGACGAGCGCCAGTTTTTCCCCGAATTTTACGGAAAACGAAATGTCCTTAAGTACGTCGGTTGCGTTGCCCTCATACGAAAAGGACACGCGATCAAAATCGAGGGCCGTTCCCCTTGGCCGGGCGGGCCACGTAAGCGGCTTCGCGTGTGCCGCATCCCGGATGCCCTGCTCGGTTGCGAGCACGTCAAAAAAATCCTTGCTTCCGGCATCCGCCTGCTGGATCTGGCCGATGATAAAACTCATGGCAAATAACGGAAACCGCGCCTGGTTTACAAGCTGCAACATGAGCGTCATTTCTCCCAACGTATACATGCCGTGGTACGTCCGGTACAGGATATACGATACGATGCAAAACAGGATGACGTTAAGCAGGATCCGGCGGTAAAAATCGTAAATGTGCCACTGCCGACTCTGGGCCCTCGTGACTTCCTCGATCATCGCCCGTGCACGCGTAAACGTTTTGTATTCGAACGCTTCCCCGACGAATGCCTTCACGACCCGGATACCCGAAAGACTCTCTAGCGCCCTCCCCTGGGACATATCCGCAATCTCGTTTTTCTTCCCTTCGTGCTTCCCCCACTCGACCGACGACCGGTGCGTGATCATGGTATAGAGGGGAAATAGCACTGCAAGCAGGATTCCCACGACCGGCGAATACACGAGCAGGATGCCGATCGTGATGAAGGCGGTCAGGAAAAACGGCAGGAAGTTATTCGTTGCGCTTTGGATGAAATTGGTGATACTGGAAATACCCCGGTACAGCTTGTTGGAAAGATTCCCGACGGCGATGTTATCGAAATACCCGACATCAAGCGTAAGCACGTGGCGGTAAAACTTGGATGATAAGTACGTCTGGAGCTTGACGGACAGAAGGTCCCCGATCCACATGCTGTATGCCGAGAGCAGCGTTCCGCCAAGATCCGCGGCTAACAGGATGCCGAGCGCCCAATACACCTGGGATATGTCCGTCTGTCCGCTGGTCATTTTGCTCGTGATGATGTCGACGATCACCTTGAGCATGAACGGCGTCACGAAATTGAGCAAGGAAGCGCTGACGATAAAAACGCTCATCCAGAAATACCAGCGGGAGAAACTTGCAGTAAACCGGAATATTTTTAAGATATTCTTCATGGGATTTTACCATTTCGAAACACATGCGAAATCGGCGAGTATACTGTATTGTATATCACGTAGCGTGTTTTGCGAACCCGGTAACTCCCTCAAGCTTGACAGCGTCCGCTTTCCCATAGCACAATACAATCGTGAACAAGAAACCGGACGCCCTCGTATATATCGTTGCGCTGGGTGCTCTTATTGTCGTCGGCATCGTCACCACTTCGATCATCAACGTCGTCAAAACCAAGGAAGGCTCGGCGGACATCCGCGCGAAGGCAGGCACCCTCAATACGCTCAAACTGACCGGGGTCGTCACATCGGTTGACGAAGCCGCGGGAACGATTATCGTAAGCGACGTCCAGTTCGACCAGACTTCACGAAGCGGTAAGGCGGTAAATTACGGCACATGGACCGTGACCCCGCCGAATACGTTTTCCATCTCCCAGGCAGTACCCGGTATCAAAATCGCATTTACCATCAGTTCCACGTCGTTTGACGTTTCGTCAAAGCAGGTTGCCGCTGTGTCCGTCACCGTCGTGCAATGAACGTGCCGCGCACCGTATCGGTTGAGCGCATCCCCTTCCTTCAACCGCTTTTTTGGATAACCCGTTTGGGGCTTGCGTTTCTTTGCGTATTCCGTGACCTTATCCATCGGCCCGACCGGACCGCACTTGATGGACCGCCTGCAACGCTCAAGAAACGTAAGATAACGGTAACACGGGCAGCGGACCTTCCGAGCCACCGGTACGAATTCGGTGCGGCCGCCGTGGGCAACGGCATTTATGTCGCCGGCGGTGTTTTTCAGTCTTCGGTGTGGCTTCCGACCGCCCGCTTCGAGCGGTATGACACGGTGCGCGATTCCTGGTCCGAGCTTCCCGACCTTCCGTATGTTGTCCATCATCCCGGCGTCGCCGCTGACGGGAGAAACGTCTATGTTGCCGGCGGGTGCGGTGTCCGAATCGAACCGCGTGCCGGACTTCTCCGGTTTGATACGAAATCGAACCGCTGGGATCGTCTCCCCGACATGCCGACCCGGCGGGGAGCGTTAGGCCTTGCATACCTTAAGGGGAAACTATATGCCATAGGCGGTGCCGATTACCGGCGGAAATATGCCAT
>CAZHOQ010000047.1:0-11073 GCA_964533995.1 uncultured Gammaproteobacteria bacterium | reverse complement strand
GAAATCGCCGCTGTCCCCGCCGTAAATCCCGTGCGCCTGAAAAAGGAGAAGAATTATGAATGAACCGATTCCCACCAACCACGGAATTACCATGAGGTGATTATAGCGTACTCATTAGGGAAAAAGAGCAGGAACGGTCTTCGCCCGGCTCAGCCGGGCGTTCCGTCGAGAAAAAACCGCTAGGTTTTGTCTCGAGAGAATTTACTGTATACAGAAGTAGCAGTCGCTACCCGCCGTACCGGACGTCTGCGACTTGCAGGTCGGTGCAGCCTGGGCAACGCCGCTCGAATCATAGATGGCGTTCAGGTCTTCCTGAAATGCCTTGGATTCGGGCTTGAAGCATGTCGATATGTGCTCGGAACTCGTTGACTCGACGAATACCTTTGCGAGATTACCCGTACCGGCAAGCTCCTGGAACCGCGCCTTCAGTTCTCCGACGGTGATAAGCTCGGTAATCGTGCCGGTGAAGTCGGAATAGATGAGTCCACTTGTCGCATCCGTTCCCCATGGGAATTGTCCCTTGGTGGAGTAGTACCGTAAATTCGCATTGTAGAATTCGGAAACCGTATTCCGGAGACTCGTATCGCGGCCTTTCTTGAGTTGCTCGAAGGGGTCGATGGTTGCCAATAATCCTACGGCAAGTGCACCCAAAAGCGCGATGACGATAAGAAGTTCAATGAGGGTGAAACCTTTAGACGTTCGGGCAAGATAATTTCTCATATAATATTGGTTTATCACCCTTTGAATCAGGTTGTCAATAGGGCTAAGCGCAAAGCAATGACAACCCGGCATGTTCATGCGAATGCTGTGCGTGATACGCACTATTACTTAAATTGGGAGGTAAGGTTATAAATCGGGGTAATAACGGAGATGACGATAAACCCGACGCCCACACCAAGCACGACCATGATGATGGGCTCGATTGCCGTCGTCAGCCCCTTGACCAAATTTTCCGATTCGGACTGAAAATATATGGATAGCTTAAGCAGCGTATCGTCAAGCTTGCCCGTTTCTTCTCCCACTTTCATCATCTGCGACACGATCGGAGGAAATACCGCGTACTGGCCGAATGTCTCGCCCAACGGAAACCCGCGCTCCACCTTTTTTGAGATGTCGACGATCGCATTCCGGAATAGCACGTTTCCCAGGGCGTCCTTAAGTATCCTAAGAGCGTCAAGAAGCCGGATGCCTGAGGATATCAACATCGAGAGCGTCCGCGTAAATTCAACCAGGATAATCTTCTTCTGCAGCTCGCCGAAGAGGGGAATGTGCAGGGTAACCGTATCGACGACGAATTCGCCAACGGGTGTTTTCCGCCAACGGGCAAATCCGTATATCCCGCCCACGATTCCTGCGATCATAAGCCACCAGAAATTGACGAAAAACTGCGACATGGAGATGAGAAGCTGTGTCGCAAACGGCAGATCAACGCCGAAATCGCGGTACAGTTCGGTAAGCTTGGGAATGACGACGGTCATCATGATCATGACAACCAATCCCATACCGACCACGATAATGACCGGATAGATCATCGCCCCGGCCACCTTGCTTCTGAATTCCCGTTGCTGTTCGAGGGAGTCTGCGAGTCTCGCAAGCACCTGGTCAAGCTGTCCGGAGGACTCGCCTGCGCGAACGAGCGCGATATAGATTGCCGAAAAGTGCTGCGGGTATTTGGCCAGTGCATCCCCCAAATTGCCGCCGCCGACGATCTGGTGTTCGATTTCGTTTAAGACCTGGACAAATGCGGTGTTTTGGGTCTGGTTCTTTAAAATGGAGAGCGCCTCCGGAAGGGAAAGTCCGGCAACGACCATTGTCGATAACTGCCGGGTGAAATTGACGATCTCGCCGAATCCGACCCGTTTAAGTTTGAGGGTTGCCTGCACACTCGACTTTTCCCGGGACTCGACCAAGCCGGTTATGAAGAGCTGTTTGTCGTGCAATAGTTTCGTCGCCGCGTCCTTAGACGGCGCTTCGACGAGGCCGGTAACAAGTTTGCCCGCATGGTCCCGCGCCTTGTACTGGAAGTATGCCATGTTCTTTGGATTACCCCTCCCGCTTTAAGAGCCTGCCCAACTCCTCCGGCCGAAGCGCAAACGACTGCGCGACATCCATGCCGATTTTGCCGGTTTTGACCGAGGTTGCAAGCGACGATTCCAGCGTCATCATGCCGAATTCGGCACTGGTTTGTATGATGTTGTCGATTTGGTGCGTCTTTCCTTCGCGCACAAGCGTCCGTACCGCAGGGGTCGCCGTCAGGATTTCCGTAGCCGGGATCCGGCCACCGCCGAGCGCGGGGATAAGCCGGAGCGAAAGCACTCCCTCAAGTACGTTGGACAGCTGTAACCGTATTTGCATCTGCTGGTTTTCCGGGAATACGTCAACGACACGGTCTATCGTCTGCGCCGCGGAATTGGTATGGAGGGTCGCAAACACCAAATGCCCGGTTTCCGCGATGGTTATCGCCGCCTGGATCGTTTCGAAATCCCGCATCTCACCGATTAATACGACATCGGGATCCTCCCGGAGAACGCTCCGGAGCGCGATATTCCACGAATGCGTGTCGCCGTGCATCTCACGCTGCGACACGATGGAAACGCCGGGCGGGTAGACGTATTCGATGGGGTCCTCAATCGTGACGATATGGGTTCCTTTGCTCTGGTTAATGAGGTTGATCATGGCAGCAAGTGACGTCGACTTCCCGTGCCCGGTAGGGCCGGTAACGAGAATTAAACCCTGCCGAAGTTTCACAAATTCGTGGCAAATATCAGGGAGCCCCAATTCCTCGATCGTTTTGATCTTCTGCGGGACAAGCCGGAAGGCGCCGGCAATCGTCCCTTTCTGCATATAGATATTTACGCGGAACCGTCCGACGGAGGTAGCGAGCGAAAAGTCCACCTCGCGATTGGTTTCGTAAAGCTCCCTCTGCTCCGGGGAAAATGTCGTATAGAGGAGTTCCTTTGCGGATTCGGGGGTGAGCGGCGGCGCGCCCTCAACCGGCATGAGTACGCCGGAAACCCTGAGCATCGGCGGAAACCCCACGATAAAGTGGATATCTGAGGCTTCCTTCCTTGCGGCTTCCGAAAACATCTGTTGGATATCCATAATTAGTCCTGAGCCACCCGCAACACTTCCTCAATGGTCGTGACCCCTTCCAATGCCTTAAGATACCCGTCCTGCTTCATCGAAATCATTCCCTCGGTAAGCGCCTGGGTTTCGATATCCTTCATGGGAGCCCGGGAAAGGGTGAGTCTGCTTATGGCGTCGGTGACGGGAAACACCTCAAAAACCCCGAGTCGTCCCACATACCCGGAGCCGCCGCATGTTTCGCATGCCGCTCCGGAAACGGTCCCTTTCCCTTTGTAGAGGACCACTTTCTTATCTTGCGGCCACAACGACCCGACTACCTTCCTGATATCGGTGGTGACCGCTTCCTCCGGCACGTATTCCTCACGGCATGTGGGACACAGACGCCGTGCGATACGCTGTCCGACAACCGCGTTTAATGCGGATGCCACAAGGAACGGTTCCGCACCGAGATCGATAAGCCGGGGGATGGCTCCGGCGGCATTGTTCGTATGGAGGGTTGAGAACACCAAATGCCCGGTAAGCGCCGCCTGGATCGCCAGCTCGGTTGTCTCCTGGTCACGGATTTCTCCGACGAGCACGATATTGGGGTCCTGCCGCAGGAAGCTCCGGAGTCCGGTTGCGAACGTGAGACCGGCTGCGGGGTTAATCTGTACCTGATTGACGCCGGAAATCTCGTACTCGACCGGATCCTCGAGGGTCATGATGTTTACCCGCGCATTGTTGAGTATGGCAAGGACCGAGTAGAGCGTCGTCGTTTTTCCTGATCCCGTTGGCCCCGTCACCAAAATGATGCCGTGCGGCCTGCGGATGGATGCCTCCAGGTTCTTGAGCGCCAAGCCCCGCAGCCCCAGGTCAGGAAGTGTCGGAATGCCGCCGGACTTTTTGAGCAACCGCATAACGACCTTCTCCCCGTGAACGGTTGGGAGCGTTGAGACACGGAGGTCAACCTCGGATTCGCCCATCTTGAAATTGAACCGTCCGTCCTGCGGGATGCGTTTTTCGTCGATTTTGAGGTCGGCCAATATTTTGATACGGGAAACGACCGCATCCTGGAGCCTCCGGGGAAGCATAAGCCGCTCCTGGAGGATTCCGTCGACCCGGTACCGCACGCGGGTCTCTCCCGTCTGCGGTTCGATATGTACGTCGGACGCCCGGATCCTTATGGCCTGCTCAAGAATTGCGGATACTATCTGCGCAATCGGCGCCTCACGGATCACTTCCCCCAAATGTCCGGCCTCATAGGTTTTGATGGCCGGCGCCGCTTCTTCAAGGGCGGCCGTCACGTCGGCGCCTAAATTCTGCGTATATAGATTGTCGATTGCCGCTTTGATATCGTCGGGAAGTCCCATATAGGCCTTGATGGGGCGTCCTGACTTCTTTTCCAAAAATTCTACGACCTGGAAATCCAACGGGTCGGCCATCACGACGGAAAGAGTGCCCTTTTCTTTCATCTCGACCTGCATGGGGACCAGCGTATACCGGCGTGCAACGGGCTCCGGGATGAAGTTGACGACATCCGGACTGATGGCGCGGCCGGCAATGAGGGTGAAGGGTATGCCCAGCGAATCCGCCCGTGCACGGATAAAGTCCTCGTCGGAAACCACATGCTTGCTTTGCAGGATGTCTTCGACCGTTGAGCCGGAACTCATGGCTTCCACACGGACCCGGTTGGCTTGCTCTTCGGTCAGCTTACCGGCATTCTTGAGGCTCTCGATGATATCTTGGGCAGGCATACGAATGAATTACCTGATGAACCATTACATTTATAACGGCTTCCTCTATTATTCCCAGAAAACAAGTTGCGTTGCAAGTATGTTTATGCATAATGAGAGAGCAATCAGCAAAACGTATGCATGCATATCTCATCGTTTCCGATTCCGAAAAAACCCGCGACGACATCCTGCAAAAACAACTCCGATCATGCGGCGTCAATCCGCACGACGTAGTATTCCCGTTGCGTGAGGGATTGTCGATCGGCATAGACGCGGTTCATGATTTCATCGCAAGACTCGGGCTATCTCCGGTGCACGGGGATCACACGGCGGGGGTCATTTCCGACGTTGAGCTTCTGACACCGGTTGCGATGCAGGCCCTGCTTAAAACGCTCGAAGAGCCTCCCGGAGCTGCCTACCTGTTTTTGGGAACGGCAAACGCCGCGGGACTGCCGCCGACGATCGTTTCCCGCTGCCACATAATTGCCGCTCATCTTAAGATACCGGAGGAACAGGACAGTGCAACGCTGCGGTTTATTGAGGATCTGGTTGCCGCGTCTCCGGGCAAAAAACTTGACCTTTTGGACTCACTGGGCACGGACCGCAACGCCATAGCGGCATGGCTTGATCAGGCAATCAGGGTGTTAGGATCACAGGTGACTGCAGTACCGTTAGGCACGGACCGAATTCTCGTTGCCAAACGGCGCATTCTCAGGGGATTTATCGAGGCAAAACGGTATGTCCCCAACAATGTAAACATCCGGCTCCTCATCGAACACGCGCTGTTTGCATAATGAAAAAAATGGCTGGACAAAGCACACTTCATTCGCTACAATGATCGTAAAGCGTTGGGGTAAACGCTTTCTTTTTTCTTGTATAGGAAACTCACAACAATGGCAAAATCAGCTAATTCCTATAACGCAGAACAAATCGTCGTCCTTGAGGGATTGGAGCCGGTCAGGAAACGCCCGGCAATGTACATCGGCACCACAAGCCAGGCAGGCGTTCAGCACTGCTTAAACGAAATCATCGATAACTCGATCGACGAGGCGCTTGCCGGATTTGCAAAAAATTGCTGGGTGACCTTGCATGCGGACGGCTCCGCGACCGTGAGGGACGACGGCCGCGGTATTCCCGTCGACAAAGTACCAAAGTACAATGTTTCGGCGCTCGAGCTTGTTATGACCAAACTCCACGCCGGCGGGAAATTCGAAGGCCAGGCGTATAAAATCTCCGGAGGGCTCCATGGCGTCGGTGCATCCGTCGTCAACGCGCTGTCGACCCATGTCAAAGTCGAAGTACACCGGGACGGGAAAGCCTGGGTTCAGGAATATAAACGGGGCATCCCCGTGGCCCCGGTCAAATCCGTCGGCAAAGCCGATGACACCGGAACGATGACGACCTTCAGCCCGGATCCGGAAATTTTCAAGGAAGGCACGAATCTCTCCTTCGATATGGTGAAAAAACAGGTGCGGGACCGGGCATATTTGATCGCCGGCCTAGCGTTTCACCTCAAAGACGAACATACAAACGAAGAAGCAAGCTATTACTTCGAGGGCGGCATCCGCTCGCTAGTCGCGGCATTAAACCGCAACAAGACAACCCTGCATGACCCGTTCTATTTTGCAAAAACCCAAGGTGACATGATCATCGAGGTTGCCCTCCAATACAACGACAGCTTCTCAGAAACGGTCGAATCGTTCGTCAACGTTATCCCGACGCCTGAAGGGGGCACGCATCTTACCGGATTTCGGATGGCGCTGACCCGCGCGGTCAACGATTATGCAAAGAAAATCGGCGCTGCAAAGACGGAAAAGGACGTGATGGTCGGCGATGACATGCGCGAGGGATTGACGGCCATCGTCTACCTTAAAATGCCGTCACAGATCCTGCAGTTTGAGGGACAGACCAAAGGAAAGCTTGGTAATGCCGAAGTGCAGCCATTCGTTGCCGCCGCAACCAAAGAAGCGCTTGACACGTATTTTGAGGAAAACCCTTCCGACGCAAGACGTCTCCTTGAAAAGGTATATCTTGCCGCAAAGGCTCGGCTTGCCGCCAAAGCGGCCAAGGATGCGATTATACGGAAAGGTGCTTTGGAAGGCGCGAGTCTCCCTGGGAAGCTTGCGGACTGCCAGGAGAAAGACCCCTCGGTTTCCGAACTGTTTATCGTCGAGGGAGATTCCGCAGGCGGCTCAGCCAAACAGGGCCGCGACCGGAAATTCCAGGCAATATTGCCACTCCGCGGGAAAATCCTTAACACCGAGCGGGCGAGACTCGACAAGATCGTCGAATCCGAGGAAATCAAGGCGCTTATCATCGCCCTCGGCATGGGCATTTCCGAAAGCCTCAACCCCGATAAATTGCGATACCACCGCGTCGTTATCATGACGGATGCCGACGTTGACGGCGAGCACATCATGACGCTCCTTTTGACTTTTTTCTACCGGCATCTGCCGTACGTTGTTGAGAAGGGGCACCTCTATATTGCCCAGCCGCCGCTTTACAAGATTACGTTCGGCAAAAACAGCTTCTATGCATACTCGGACGATGAGCGGGACGCCGTTGTCAAAAAGGAAGGCGCGGGGTTTAAGAATGGCCCCACCATCCAACGCTACAAAGGTTTGGGAGAGATGAATCCCGAACAGCTCTGGGAAACAACCATGAATCCTGCCAACCGCGTCATGCGTTTGGTAGGCATCGAGGATGCCGCACAGGCCGATCAGGTATTTTCCATGCTTATGGGTGACGAAGTACCGCCGAGGAAGCGGTTCATCCAGACGCATGCCAAAACGGCAACACTCGACATATAATTATAAAAAGGAGGGACTATGAATCTCAAAGCCATTAAACCAGGAAAGAATCCGCCACAAGACATCAACGTCATCATCGAAATCCCGGAAGGAGCACTGGTGAAATACGAAATGGATAAGGAAGCCGAAGTCATTATGGTCGACCGGTTCGTCCGCACGACCATGGGGTATCCGGCAAATTACGGCTTCGTCCCCAACACCAAATCCGGCGACGGCGATCCCGTCGACGTGATGGTGCTCTGCTCCCAGCCGCTGCATCCGGGCGTCATGGTCAACGTCGTGCCGATCGGAATGCTGGAGATGGAGGACGAGTCCGGCGTTGACGCGAAAGTCGTTGCGGTCCCCTCCGAAAAATCTGACCCGTACTTCGGCTGGATGAAAGACGTTTCCGATATCCCGGAGCCAACGAAGCAAAAAATCAAACATTTCTTCGAGCATTATAAGGAGCTTGAGCCCGGCAAATGGGTGAAGCTCAAGGACTGGAAAGGAAAGAGTGTCGCCGAAAAGGAAATCACCGACGGCATCTCCCACGCGTAAATTCCTATGGCAGGCATCGGAAAAATCCAACCAACTGAGATAGTCAATGAAATGCAAAAGTCCTACATGGACTATGCAATGAGTGTCATCGTAGCGCGGGCGCTTCCCGATGTGCGGGATGGTCTCAAGCCTGTACACCGGAGGATTCTTTACGCCATGCACACGACGGGCCTCCATCACAGCGCCAAGTATAGAAAAAGCGCGACTGTCGTCGGAGAAGTGCTGGGAAAGTACCATCCGCACGGCGATTCGGCAGTCTATGAGGCCCTTGTCCGTTTGGCACAGGATTTCTCCATGCGGTATACGTTAATCGACGGCCAGGGGAATTTCGGCTCAATTGACGGCGATCCTGCTGCCGCCATGCGGTACACGGAGTGCCGCCTTGATTCGATTGCCGACGAGATGTTGCTTGATATCGAGAAGGAAACCGTCGACTTCGTCCCGAATTTCGATGGCGCAATCGAGGAGCCGCTTTGTCTGCCTGCCAAACTCCCGAATCTTCTCCTGATGGGTTCTGAGGGTATCGCCGTCGGTATGGCGACTAAGATTCCGCCCCATAACCTCTCGGAACTGGTCGATGCCATCACGTTTTTGATTTCGAAAGCCAAGGTCGTAAAACCAGGCAAAGGGGAGGAGAAAACGATCGAGGAAAAACAGAAATTCACCATGACGTTCGACGTCACGCTCGAAGAGCTCATGGAGTATGTTACCGGGCCTGATTTCCCGACGGCTGGCGCAATTTACGACATAAACGAAATCAGGAACGCCTACGCAACAGGCAAAGGCAAGATTGTCATGCGGGGTAAGGCGGAAATAGAGGAAATCGGTAACGGCAAGAGCATGATCGCGATCACCGAGCTTCCGTACCAGGTTAATAAAGCTAATCTCGTGGCGAAAATTGCCGACCTCGTCAAAGACAAGCGGCTGGAAGGCATTTCCGACCTCCGGGACGAATCGGACCGCCGGGGCATCCGGGTCGTTGTCGAACTCAAGCGTGATGCCCAGCCCAACAAGGTCCTCAACAATCTCTTCAAATATACGGAGTTGCAGTCGACCTTCCCGATGAATGTCGTTGCCCTGGTCGACGGCACACCACGAACACTGACGTTACGGGAGATTCTCGAGGAGTACCTGAAACACCGCCATGACGTCATTTACCGGAGAAGCCAGTTCGAACTCAAGGAAGCAAAGGCGCGCGAACACATCCTCGAGGGACTCAAAATCGCCGTGGACCACATCGACGAGGTCATCCAAATCATCAAGAAAGCCAAAGATGCCGACGAAGCCAAAACCAAGCTCATGGCCCGCTTCAAGCTCTCGGACATCCAGGCGACCGCCATTCTCGACATGCAGCTACGGAAACTTGCGGCATTGGAACGCCAGAAGATTGAGGACGAACTTGCCATGATCCGCGAAACGATTGCATACCTGGAGGACCTCCTTGCCCATCCCGAAAAAATCCTCAAGGTCATCAAGGACGAACTTGCCAAACTCAAGGAAAAATACGGCGATAACAGAAAGACGCGGGTATATAAATCCAAAGTAGGAGAACTCTCGGACGAACAGCTCATCGCCAACGAAGAAACGATCATTACGATGACGGAAACGGGGTATATCAAACGCGTTCCGCGCTCGACCTTCAAACTCCAGGAACGCGGCGGCAAGGGCGTCATCGGCATGACGACCAAGGAAGAGGACGCCATCGACAAGCTTGTTTCGGCGCAAACACACGACAATATGCTCTTTTTTACGGAGAAAGGAAAAGTGTACCAGGTCAGAGTCTGGGATATCCCCGAGGCATCCCGCCAAAGCAAAGGGCAGGCTGTTGTGAACCTCATCAACATCGAATCAAGCGAAAAGGTAACCTCAACACTCGCGTACTCCCTTAAAAGGACGGAGCAGAAGGAAAAGGGCATCAATTACATTCTTATGGCGACCAAAAAAGGTGTCGTCAAAAAAACCAAGCTTTCAGAATACGAAAATATCCGGAGAAACGGCTTGCTTGCCATCAAACTTGAAGCGGGAGACGAGCTTATCTGGGCAAAACTTTCAAGCGGCGAGGATGACGTCCTTCTTGTTACGCATGACGGCAAGTCCATTAGGTTCTCGGAATCCGAAGTCCGGCACACCGGCAGGGATACGATGGGCGTCCGCGGAATCATGATAAAGGACGGCGATTATGTCATTTCCATGGATGTCATCAACGATGAAACCAAAAAAGCCGATTTCCTAACTATCATGGAAAAGGGTATGGGCAAGAAAACCGCCGTCGCCGGGTTCCCCAAACAGAAACGGGGCGGCCAAGGCGTCAAAGTCGCGGAAATCAAGGACCGGACCGGCAAAATCGCCGTCTCCCAGCTCGTTCCCGCCGACTGCGAAGAGGTGATTCTCACCTCCACAAAAGGCCAGGTCGTGAGACTTCCGATGAAATCCATCCCGCAGCTTTCCCGGGCAACCTCCGGCGTCATCATGATGCGGTTTACGGACAAAAGCGATTCGGTCGTCGCCGCCACCTGTCTGACGAAGTAGCTTCTCTTCTCTTGTGCTCTTTTTCCTCAATTCTATATTCGCTACATTCAAGTGATTATTAACACTGATGTAACCGTGAATCTTAGTAATTATCCTATAATAAATGGTATAATCACTTACGATGAAAAAGCTTGATAGACGCGAACGACTGCTTTCGGACCTAAATACGGTCCGGAACATCATACGGAAGGGCGGAACGGCGGATGTGGAAATCGATGACGGTACGGCAAACGCAAGCACAAGCCCGGTTTTTCCGTGCGGGGACCAACGATACGCTCATGCGACCTCGCATCTGCGGCATGAGGTTATCGCACGGATGGAAGTATCAGACACGCAGACGGAATCACCTTGTCGAGCTGGCCGCGCTGGCGCGCGGAGAGGGGGCCGCGGCCGATCAG
>CAZHOQ010000046.1:0-11300 GCA_964533995.1 uncultured Gammaproteobacteria bacterium | reverse complement strand
CACAGCATACGTATTGTAGTTTGTGTAAAACGGCTCAAAAACAATGATTTCGTCTCCGGGTTCGCAGGTGGCATACATCGCCCAAGAGATCGCCTCGGAGCCGCCAACCGTTACCTGAATATCCTTTACCTCGATAAACGGAAAGCCCGCGCCGTGGTAGTACCGCTTCAGGGATTCAAGAAGCTCGGCCTCACCTTTGGAATTGGCATACCCGATGGGATTCCTCTCCCAATTCCGTAATACGTCGACCATCACGTCGGGTGTTTTGATGTCGGGATCGCCGATATTGAGGTGGTAGACGGCAACACCTTCCTTTTTGGCCGCATCGGCAAAGGGAACGAGCTTTCGGATGGGGCTAGCCGGGACTTTAGACAATCGCTCGGAAACGGACGGATTTGATGGCATAGGACAATAGTATAGTAGTCGTAACCGGAGAAGGAAACATGCGGATTTGTCCTATATGATATCGCGTGTTAACCGGACTCAATCCTTCTGCCCCGCACCCGGACCGGACTCCGGCTTCCTTCGTGCCGCCCCCGCGTAGGACTGCGCCGGTCTCTCGCCCTTTCTTCTTCCTGTTCCGCTTCCAATGCTTCCATCGCAAGCTGCAGCTTCACTTCACTCGGAAGGTCTTTCCCATCCTCGCCGCAAAAATGCATCGTCCTGCCGACAAGCGTATTGCGGCAATCCAACTCGTCAGGAGGCGTAATCGCATTGATACGGGGTAAATAGAGGGCAAGTAATGTCCGGCCGTTTGCCATAGGTTAGCTGGGGTCGGACAGACCACCCTGGTATGTGAAATTAGGATCTTCGCCCCCTCCGGGCATGTTCCGCCTTGCGATGCGTGTCAAACCGGCGTTCCGCTTTCGCTCTGGCAATGCGTATGCTCGACCGGGAGTGTTCGGCGACAATGACGTCAAGCGCAAGGTCGGTCAAGGCCCAGCAATCCGCCGGCTTTCTTTCGCTCACCGGCTCCGCTTCGTGCAGGTGTATCCCCTGGCGTCTGAGGTGCAATAACGCGTGTCTGCGAGTCAATTCAGCTGCATCCATATCTATATCGGATTATATCACTTCGCTGGCTCAAGTGCCTTCCTGCCAGGAAGAAAGGTATTTGGACTGTTCCGGGGTGAGTTTGTCGATTTTCACCCCCATTGCTTCAAGCTTCAGACGCGCAATCTCCCGGTCCATTTCCGGGGTAATCATGTGGACCTTCACTGCGAGTTTCCCTGCGTTTTTCACAAAAAACTCTGCGGCGAGTGCCTGGTTGGCAAAACTCATGTCCATAACTTCGGCAGGATGTCCTTCCGCCGCCGCGAGGTTGATGAGCCTGCCCTCACCCAGGACAAAAATCCGCTTTCCCGTAAGCTGGTACTCGTCCACGAACGGCCGGATCCGGCGCTTTGCTTTGGCCTTCTTTTCAAGATCGGCTATCGCAATTTCGACATCAAAATGCCCGGAATTGGCTACGATTGCTCCGTCTTTCATCTTGAGCATATGCGCAAGACTCACGACGTTCTTGTCCCCTGTCACGGTGACGAAAAAATCGCCGGTCTTTACCGCATCGCTCATTCTTGCCACCGTAAAGCCGTCCATAACGGCCTCCAGAGCCTTAATCGGGTCAACCTCGGTGACGATGACGTGCGCCCCCATCCCGCGTGCGCGCGAAGCGAGCCCCCTGCCGCACCAGCCGTACCCCGCTACGACAAAGGTCTTACCTGCAAGCAGCGTGTTGGTAGCCCGCATAATGCCGTCCAGCGTCGACTGGCCGGTCCCGTACCGGTTGTCGAACATATGCTTGGTATCGGAATCATTGACCGCATAGACCGGAATTTTGAGTGCGCCGTCCTTGGCCATGGCCTTCAAACGGATGACGCCGGTTGACGTTTCCTCGCTTGATCCGATGACTTCGGCAAGCTGTTTGGGCCGCTCCTTATGCAGAAGCGAAACCAAATCAGCCCCGTCGTCCATCGTAATCTGGGGCCTGGTATCAAGAACGCTGTTGAGATGCTTGTAGTAGGTTTTCGTATCCTCACCCTTTATGGCATAGGTCGGGATACCGTAATCGCGGACGAGACTCGCCGCGACATCGTCCTGGGTTGATAACGGATTGGAAGCACAAAGTGCCAAATCCGCGCCGCCATCCTTGAGGATCAACATGAGATTGGCCGTTTCGGCCGTGACATGGAGACAAATGCCAAGCCGCATGCATTTGAGCGGTTTTTCCTTGGAAAACCGTTTGCCGATCAACTTCAAAACCGGCATCTGGTTTCCCGCCCACTCAATCCGGTTTTTTCCCAAGGGAGAAAGCGAGAGATCTTTTACATCATGGTGAACGGTTTTTGCCATACGGCTCCTTTCTCAAAAAACATTTGTAATGGAATGCTACACGAGAGGCAGGTAATAATGCACTTCGCCGGTGTACTCACCCTTAAACGCAATCGCCCCGGGTGTTATCCCGCTTCGTACGAATCCCAATTTTTCGTACAAGTGTAGCGCGGGCGCATTATTTTCGAAACAGGACAGCGTGAGCAATCGTAAACGAAGGCGTTTCGCCTCGTCAATAAGTGCTTTCATAAGTTCTCCGCCGATACCCTCAGCACGGAATAACGGCGCAAGCGCAATCCCCATGCTCCCGACATGGCTTCTCCGGTATTTCCCCCGCTCCACCCTTCCGTTGCCCGCATATGACCCGTTCACGAAAACCTCAAGGTGCACTGCCTCGTCCTTCCTGATCTTCTCCTGCTGCTTTTGAAACCATACGGTTTCCTCCGCTTCGGTGGGCGCCTTGTTCAATCCGACGAACGTATCCTCTTCGGCAAGCCCGCAGGCAAATCCCCAGATTGCATGGAAATCATCTTCCTTGGGGTAGCGGATGACGACAGCGTTTCCTTTTTTACTGGTAAATGTCTTAACGACCGTTCCTAATTCCATATTAGAACGGCAACGGGGTGCCGTAATTTTCCATATACCGCTTCCTGAACTCCTCAAGCGTGTAGTGGTGCGTTACCGTTCCGTACTTTTCGACGGTATACACGGCGGCAACCGCGCCCATCTGCCCGCATACGGCAAGGTCAAATCCCCGCAAATACCCGGCAAGGAACCCTCCCCTGAACGCATCCCCGGCACCCGTCGGATCGGAAACTTTTTTTGGTTTTGCCGCGTTCACGTGGATCGCATCACGGCGCGTTTCGATAACGGCGCCTTTCCCTCCGAGCGTCGTTATGATGGCCTTGGGCCCCATCAGGATCAGTTCTTCGTGCGATATCCCCAATTGCTGTTCGATGAGGGCGATTTCATAGTCGTTTCCAATCAGGAGTTCCGCTCCTTCCACGCCTTTTTTTAGTTCCTCAGGTGAAAAATTGGCAATCTGGAATGCGGGATCGTACAAATACGGCAGCCGTTCCGAGATACATTCATCAACGTATTTTTTCATCGCTTCGGGATCGTTTGGACCGATGACAACGAATCCCGGCTTGCCGTCGCCGGTGACGGACAACTCCTTGTTGAATTTGACGGCGCCCACGTAATACGCGCCGATCTGATTGTCATCCTTATCCGTAATGACATGGTAGGAACCGCTCGGCTCACCCGGGGCAATCCGTATTCCGGCAGAAGAAATGCCGTGCTTTGACAAAAATTCCTGGTATTCTGAAAAATCGTTCCCGGCAGTCGAGACGATGAGGGGATCCATCCCGAGAAGCTTGAGGGTATAGGCGAGATTGCCGGCAGTTCCGCCTAAATTCTTCGAGAGCCGGTCCGCTAAAAATGACAGGGAGATCTGATGAAGCTTATCCGGCATGATACGGTCTGAAAATCGACCGTTAAAGTTCATGATGTAGTCATACCCTACCGAACCGGTAACGACTTCCTTCATGGTGCGTGAGCGTTATTGCTGGAAATTCTTGGAGATTTCCGCCAATTTCATCGCCGCGGCCTGCTGGCTCTTTTTGATTGCTTCGTTAAGTGCGGCTTTCACTTCTTCGTTCGGAACGCCGTCGATTTCGACAACCCGAACGTTCTGGTTGCCGGAAATGACGATGCGGACATTCCCTTTTGTGATCTCGAATTCCTCGGCCTCCAGCGCCTGCTGGATCTGCATCGCCTGCTTCCGCATCGCGTTGACGTCACCTAATGCTTTGAATGGATTGAACATAGAACCTCCTTTACTATCACTTTTTTCCCAAGACTATTTCTACTTTGACCTTCTCACCGAATAATTTCTTGAGGACATCGGCAAGTACCTGCCGGGTTGCGATATCCGCAAGCTTTTCCTGGTGAAATTTGTAGAACGCTTCGATGACCACTATACCATCCGCAACACTCTTCGGTCTAGAGGACCGCAGAACCCCGGCCACCGAATGGTTATTGGGCTTGGTCGCCGCGATGAAATCCGGCCAATGCTCGACAAGTTTTTCGAGTGTCAGCAGTCCCAGCGATACGTATGCCGGCTCCTCGGATTTCTGAACCGGCGGTGCTGCCACCCGTGCCGCCGGCACCTCTTTCGGCTGGTCCGAATGGTCCGTACTCTCTGCCGCACGGGAATGGGTATGCTGCTCCCCGCCGGACTCTTCAAATATGTCCATGACGGCAAGCTCCAGGGGAAGCTCAGGCACCGGACTCAGCCTGGTATCCTGATACGCACGGGTTAGGGCCCGTATACCAATCTCCGTACGTGCTCTCGTACCCAAATGAAGCGGCGTTCCGTTCTGGATGGATCCCAAAAGATTTGTATGAAGGTAATTTACTACATCGGTGATAAATGCGCGGGTGTCAATTCCCTGGAATGAAAGTTTCGCGATCATAGTGAGAGCGTCCCGCAGGGATGCACGTTCGCCTCCCAAGAGAGCGACAAACTCGGAGACCGTATCGGTGGCGGCTAAGGATAACGCGCGATCTATATCGGCAACATCAAGTAAGCCCCCCTGAAAGCTCACTTGCTCAAGAAACTTCACCGCATCGCGGAACGCGCCGTCCGAAGCCCGGGCAATACGCACGATTGCCGCGTCGGTGATGGAAATCTTTTCTGCCGTGGCAATCCTTTTTAGCGCGTGCAGCAGCTCCGATTCCCCGGCTTTAGAAAATCGGATTATCAGACACCGGGAAGTAATGGTTGCCGGCACCTTGTGCGCGTCCGTGGTCGCAAGGATGAATACGGCATGTGCCGGGGGCTCCTCAAGCGTCTTTAGGAGTGCATTGAATGCTTCCGTCGTCAACATGTGTACCTCATCGATGATGTACACCGTGTAGAAGGATGCGA
This sequence comes from uncultured Gammaproteobacteria bacterium, assembly GCA_964533995.1. Lineage (GTDB taxonomy): Bacteria > Patescibacteriota > Microgenomatia > UBA10105 > UBA927 > UBA927. The sequence continues at coordinate 6,043 of CAZHOQ010000046.1, read as the reverse complement.
CGGGAGCAAGGTTAATCCGGTCCCGGAGCGCCCGGATTTCGTCTATGCCCCGGTTACTTGCGGCATCCATCTCGATGACATCGAGGTTTGAGCCCTTCGCGATTGATTTGCACTGCTCGCACGCACCGCACGGGCCTGACTTCGTCATCTTGATACAGTTGAAGAGTTTCGCAATAACCCGGGCGGCAGTCGTTTTTCCCGTCCCTTTGGGCCCGGTGAAAAAGTACGCATGCGGAAGGTCTTTGCGGTCTTTCTTCAGAAGCGAAAGAAGTTGATCCCGGACGGCGGTGTTATCGATTTCCTCTATAACCTGCGGCCGGTAAATTCGGTAAAACGACATAGTTTCTACATGCACCCTAACGGATCACGGGATAAAAAACAAGTATGCCACCTATCCCACATGCATCGCAACCACCTGCGGTGATATGTTTTTCCGTTCCGTCGAAAAAAGCCGTACGACGCCGGTTCCGTCCCGGAGCGCTCGCCGGACAAACGCAGTGTCCGCTCCCGGCATGGCTTCACAAATCCTGAGGAACCGATACCAGCGGTCCCATGGCATAATCGTCGCACCCAAGAAATAATGCACCGGACGAAAGCCTTCAACCCCGTCATCGAAAACGAATCCAGGAAACACCTGAAAAATCCGCTCTCCGATAGGCCCGGGATCATTACCGAAAAAGCGCATCATGGGGATGTGTGCGGTTTCATTCCGTCTTAACCGGACACGCGACAGTAAACCAAGGGCAAGTGTGTTCCTGTTCCAGCCATCGACGCCGCGCAGACGTTCGGATTTTTTACGGAGCTTCCCCTCTGTCGCATGTCTGACCACGGTATCCATAAAACGGATCGGCGCGTCATCGGAATCCACATGCATTGTCGCCGTCGTCACCCTGGTGATTTGAGGATACGTCCGTAAAATCGACCGGAGCACGACGGGTGCCGGCGTTCCCTCATGGATAAGATAAAGGGGTATGGATTCGGAGCCTGATCCGAATCCCACCGCTTTCCACTCCCTGATCCCTGCGAATTGTCCGGGGATACTGATCCGAAGCGGGTGTGGCAGTGGCAGTTGCACTGGGCTACTCTCTATCACAGCCATAATCTCGGGATACGTTACTCCTCGTGGTGATTGCCCAACAGGTGTTCTAACCCATGGAGGACAAGCTCCACGATCTTATCGTCAACCATTTTGTTTTCCTCGGATGCCTCTTTGACCGCCTGCGGATAGGATACTACGATATCCCCTAACCGCAGCACTCCGTCCGGCGCATCCACGAAGGGTTTTGCCGGCTGCGAGGGATCATGTTGCGGAAACGACAAGACGTCTGTTGTCGAATCAAGGCTCCGGTATGCCGAGTTGAGCTGTTTCATCCTGCGGTCGCCAACGATGATGACGCTGACTTCCGCGTCGCTTTTGAGGCGGCTCTCAAGGGAGGCCGTGATCGCATCGGTGACGGTGGCTTTTTTGACGGGGAAATGGGATTCGGTTTGGAATAATACGGATATCATTTGGAAAGAAGTTTTTTGAGTGTTGCCGATACCCGTCCGCCATCCGCCCGACCGCCAACAGCACTCATCGCTTTGCCCATCATCGGGCCGAAATCACCTCCGGCAGCGGCAACGGGCATCAGGAGGGCCTCAAGTTCCCCGTCGGTCATTTCTTTCGGGAGATACGTTTCGAGAACCGTAAGCTGCGCTTTCTCACTGTCGGCAAGTTCGGTCCTGCCCGCCTTGGAAAACGCCTCTATGGATTCCTTATGCGTCTTGACCTGTTTTTTGATGACGTCAAGGACATCGGCATCCGTAATCTTCGCTTCGCCCTCCGCACCGTATTTGGCGATAGCGACATTCCTGACCGCGGCAAGAAGAAACCGTACGGTTTCGACCGTTACGGCGTCGTGTGCCTTCATCGAGGTTGCGAGTTTGGCTCGGAGATCATCTAACAGCATAGGTTAACCCCTAGCTAATTTTCTGTTCCGTCGCATTCTGCGGGCGAGCTCTTTCTTCGCCTCTTTCCGCTTTTCTGCGGGTTTGACGTAGTGCTCGCGCTTTTTGAGGTCCTGCAAAATACCCTCATTGAGGACCTTTCGCATGAATTTGCGGATTAACGCGTCTGACGTATCACCTGGTTGTGCTTTAACAAATACCATAAAAAGAAAAACACCTCACTTTCCGATGTGTGATCTTATCTTTTCAGCCACCGCTGGGAAATCCTTATCGGTCAAAATCTTTGCGGGAAGCGACTGTATTATACCACCTCCGTCCCCTTCATAGCGAGGCATAATATGGACATGGATGTGTTTGACACCCGCGGGCTCCCCGTGATTGATGCCGATCGTAAGAATTTCCGTTCCGTAGGCTTTCTCTATGGCGGCGGCGACCTTTTTGACGGCCACGAACAGGTCCCGGACCTCCTCATCGGACAACCCGGTCATTTTGGGCTCATGTCGTTTGTGGATAACGCAGACATGGCCGTCCGTTGCGCCGAATATATCGATGAACGCAAACGTATGCGCATCCTCGTAGACTGGGTAGGACGGCATTTCCTTGGAAAGCAGCTTGCAAAAAATGCAGTCGTTCATTGGCATACCTCCTTTATGACGTCCACCAGCTGTTGTAACGATCGTTTGCTGGGTTTCATGTCCGGGTTCTTGGCACTCCCGTTTAATACCATATGCCGTGACGCATGCAAAAACCATGTTGCGTAGGGCTCGTCGGCTTTCAGGCGTTCATACAGTGAAGAAAGATCAATTTCCGGCTTAGGGAGCGTCTTGATACGGACATACCCTTTCTTCGGATCCTTGCGGATGACGACGGCAACACCCCGTTTCTGGGCCTGGTGGATAACCTCGTCATTAATCGTCTCGAGCCCCATCCCCTTACCCCATTTGGTTTCAAAGGTGATGGCGTTTACCAGCTCTTTTTCTGCCCAGAGCTTGTTTAACAACACTTTGTAGATGCCGTCGAGCGAGGCAAAGCCAAGCTCCATGATCTTGATGGGATTCTCCGCATGGATAAGACGCCATCCGTCGATCTGACCGACGATCCAGAATTCCCAGTAGTCAGCAGACGCCTCGGGGTAAAACACTTCGCGGAAATGGTCGACGTCGTTGACCACTTTGACTAACCGCTCGAGCACGGGATCCTCGCCCTGTGTCCTCTTGATTTCCTCGTACACTAGGACGCTTGCGCAGGTATCCGCGTCCGTTTGGTGGTGGTCGAATTTCCCGAATCCCGTGTCGACATGAAGAATGTCGGGATCGCTATCGGGGTCCATCCTGTTAAGCGTCGTGCCTGCAGGTACGAAGGCCATGGACGCTTCTTCCCATCCCGGAAGGAACGTTTTAGCTAGCCACGTTGATGTAATGGCATCCAGATCCGGCCCGATATGGGTGACAATAGTCCTCATTGTTCTATTTTATCATGAAGAGAGGGGTTATGAACGGTATATCCGCACAGGCGGCCGCGCACCGCCGGCCGGCGGCTCACCGGAGATTATCCGTGTAACAATCTCATTTATCCGGCGGGGGTCACCCGTACGGTTTCTTGCTGAGACCAGGCGTTTGCCTTCGGGATTTTTGGTCAGGTACGTTTTCCATTCCTTTGCGGCGGTACGCACCTTTTTCCGTTCCGCAGCGGCCGGATTCGTCCCGCCTGTCAGCCACACGACGAGCGGAGAATAAAAGAATATGACGTTCACGATCGTCTTGAGGTTATGCCAGAACGATTCGTTCCGGAACCGGTCGTCCGTTTCCTTCATCATCCGGGGAATGTCGGCTTTCACTTTCTCGAATCCCTCCCATGCGCTTCCGTAGGGAATCACATCCTGAATCTTCCGGATTTGCCGCAAGACCTCCTTGGAAACGGGTCCCGTCGGCCGAAAGGTATACTCCAGCCGGGACTTGATGCGATCTTTTAGCGTCTGACGCCGATATTCCCCGCCGTCTTCCATAATTAGTACGATTGGCCGAAGAGCCATTTATGGGTCGCGGGCTTGCCACAATGAACGCATGAACCCTTTTCCTCCAGCGGATCAAGCGCAAGACAACGGGTGTTCGCTTTCGTTTTCTCCTTAATGGCCGCCTCGCAACTTGCCTCTTCGCACCAGAATGCCCGGATGAATCCGCGGGTCGTTTGCATGATCTTGGTAAACTCCTCAAATGAACCGACCTCATGGGTATTCTGTTTCAGATGCGCTTCCGCCCTTCCCAGGAGCGCGGTCTGGATGTCTTTCAGGAGCTTCTCGATAACGACCAGCATATCCGTCCGGGTTACGGTCTGTTTTTCCCCGGTATCCCGCCTCGCGATCGTGACCGTCGACTCCTTATACTCCTTTTCCCCGACCTCGAAACGGACCGGGACCCCTTTGACTTCCCATTCGTTGAAGCGCCGTCCGACACTCGGTTCATCGCGCAAATCGAGCTTACTTCTGATGCCCGCATTATCGAGCGCTTCCTTAATCTCCGTGCAATAGGCCTGGAGCAGGTTCCCATCGGCTCCTTTCTTGAGAATGGGCATGATGACGACTTGTATCGGCGCGATCTTGGGAGGAACGATGAGTCCGTTGTCATCCCCGTGAACGAGCACCAATGCCCCAATTGAGCGCGTTGTAATCGCATACGAGGTCTGCCACACGTGATCGAGCTGACCCTGCCTGTTCTGGAATGCGATATCAAACGGCTTGGAAAAATTCTGCGCGAGATTATGGCTTGTTGCCCCCTGCAGCACTTTCCCGTCAGGCATCAGAAGCTCGACGGTGTAGGTATCCTTCGCTCCGGCAAACTTCTCGGATTTGCTCTTCGTCCCGACGTAGGAAGGAATCGCATAGTATTCCTCGTAAATGTTCCGGTACCACTCCTGGGCCGTGAGGCACATTGCTACGGCTTCCTTTTCCGTTTCGTGGGCCGTGTGGGCTTCGTGCCAGAGAAACTCCATGGTCCGAAGAAAAAGATAGGTCCTTTTTTCCCACCGGATCACGTTGTTCCACTGGTTGATGAGGACGGGAAGATCCCGCCAGCTCTGGACCCATTTCTTGTACATCTCGTACATGATGGTTTCCGATGTCGGACGGACGACTAAGGGATCCTTGAGTTTCTCCCCGCCCCCAATCGTCACAATTGCCAACTCGGGCGAAAATCCCTCCACATGCTCTTTCTCCTTATCAAGCAAGGAATGCGGAATAAACAACGGAAAGTATGCGTTCTCCAGGCCGGCAGCTTTCATAAGCCGGTCCATTATCCGCTGAACGTGTTCCCAGATGGCATACCCGTAGGGCCGGATAACCATCGCCCCCGGCACGGGCGAGTAATCCGCTAGTTGGGCTTTGAGGACAACGTCCGTATACCAGTCCGAGAGATGCTCGGATTTTTTCTTAAGTTCCTTCTTTTCGAATGATTGTTTCATAATTAGTAGAGCCTTCCTCCGACTATTGCAGCACCTTTGTCGGGAACTATCAAGACACACTCGTGATCGCCGTCAGGCACGCCGAGCGTCAAAACCTCGCTTACAAACGGTCCGATCTGGCGTGGAGGGAAATTCACGACTCCAAGCACTTTTTTGCCGACCAGCTCTTCTTTTTTATAGTGCGTGACCAGTTGTGCGCTTGAGCGCTTCTTCCCTATCTCTCCGCCAAAATCTATCGTCAGTTTATACGCCGGTTTCCGGGCCTCCGGAAAATCGTCAACGGCAATAATGGTCCCAACGCGGATGTCTAAGGCCGCGAAATCGTTATAGGTAGCCATAAAAAAATCCCTCCTCCCTACACATACCGGACATAATTTCCGATATGTAAGGGCGAGGGTGTGCTCGCGGTACCACCTTACTTTGTTCTCGTTGCTGCTGTTACGGGCAATCCGTCTCCGTTATTAGCGGAGCCGCTTATCCTGTTCGGTGGCAGGACTCAAACGCGTTTCCCACACTCTGCAAAGCATACGTCAGGACGGCTATCCTGTCAACTTCGGCTAATTGTTTTGGTTATTGTCGGAATTGTTGTTTCCGTTGTCGTTCCCGTTGTTGTTGTCGTTTCCATTGCCCCGGTTGTTCT
>CAZHOQ010000045.1:0-11303 GCA_964533995.1 uncultured Gammaproteobacteria bacterium | reverse complement strand
GAGATTTCCGATAATCCCGATTCCTATTCCCCATGGAGCAGGGAGGAAGCGGAGATTCTCAGGACGAAACTTCGACAGGCAAATCCGGATACGCGTTGATCGATTTCCAATCTTGTATAACCCCCCGGAAATACGCGTACGCACCGATATACACGGCGTTGTCCGTGCACAATTCGACCGGCGGATACCAAAGTGCGTAATCGTTTCCGACGGCATCCTCAAACTTTTTCCTGAGCCGCATGTTAGCGGACACCCCTCCCGACAAGAGAATGGATCGCGCGCCGTACGTATCGGCGGCTACCATGGTTTTTTCTACCAGCACGTCCGTAATCGAATCCTCAACCTCGTGTGATAACTGATAAATTGTTTCCTCTGAATATTCATGGGATTCCTTGAGCTTGTTAACTTCCCTCAGTATCGCGGTCTTAAGTCCCGAGAATGAGAAGTTCATGGCATTTTCCTTATTCAACATCGGGCGGGGTAGTCGTATGTTTCCTTTCGATTTCATGCGGGATGCGGCCTGTTGGATTGCCAAGCCTCCGCCATGACCGAATCCCAGCAGCCGCGCGGTCTTATCGAAGCATTCCCCGGCGGCGTCATCGATCGTACCACCAAGCCAAGTCAGGTTCCGTTTATCCCTCATGAGATACAATTCCGTATGACCGCCACTGACGACAAGCGATATGGCGGGAAACATGTCATCGCGAATCCCGAAAATTTCGGGACGTGGTGAGCCTGTCGGGTCTACGAAGTTCGCGTACATGTGCGCAAGGACATGATTGACCGGAATAATCGGTTTTCCGGTTAGGACGGCAATGGTCCTTGCGGTTTCAACGCCGACTAATAGCGAACCGATGAGTCCCGGGCCGATGGTTACTGCAATCAGGTCGATGCCGCGCTGAATCGTGTCATGCATGGATTCACCGGGGTTTTGAATGGGTTTTAGCGCTTCAGTGATGACGGGAATGATCGATTCAAGCTGCAGGCGGGCGGCAACTTCGGGGACGATCCCGCCGAATTTTTCGTGCATGTCGTGGCTTGAAGCGACGACATTGCTCACGATCGTCCGGCCGTCCGCAATGATTGCCGCTGCTGTTTCGTCGCACGAGGATTCGATAGCTAAGATATTCATAGCAAGTAATTATACCCGCGCAAGCCTTTTAAGTCTCCATTGGAGGTATAACACGCCGAACATGAATACCTGCACCATGATAAGCGCCTTGGCAGGTCCTGCAGAGTCAGCGACCAGCCCAAGGAACGGAGAGAATATGCCGTAAAACAGGTGGCCAAAAAACGAATTGAGAGAGGCAAGCGTTGCGCGTTGCTCACCGGTGAATTCCTTTTGCATCAAGGTATTTTTGCTGATTTCGGATACGCCGTAGGTTAAAGACGTCGAACCCATAAGCACAGGTGAGACAACGGACGGAAATCCATAGGCAACGAGATTGACTATGCGGGTCAGAAGATTTGCGAGCATGAGTATGTTGTACTCTCCGATTCGTTTTATGATGTTACTGCTGTTCCAATAGCTTATGAATGCACCGCCATAGCTCATTAGCCGTGATAAACCGATTGCCCAGATGGGCCATAACGTTTGGATAAATGCGGCATTAAACTGAAACGACGATTCTCCCATCCCGTACCGCAGAATATCCTGAAGACTTAATAAACGTAATCGTTTATTACGCCAGATATGGAGAGCTGAAACGGACATGTGGGAAAATATGTTGGATTTGCCCCGAGTTATTGTTGCCGGTTCAGTGAGCATTCCGGAAACAAATACGGAACCCACCTGCGGGATGACGGAAAGCCACATGATAAGAGGGAAGCTAAACTGCGCCATGATACTGCCCGTTACCGCACCGATCATGAGCGCGAGTTGGAACATGGCACTCGTTTTGCCAAGGTAATGGCTGAATGTTTCCTTTTTATGTGACTGTTCTACTGATTCGAAAAGGAGAGCATCGTTGTTGCCGCTATACCATGCGCGTTGTAATCCCTCCAGGAGCGCTCCTGCAAAAAGGATCCAATATGAGCCGCCGATTGCGTAAAGGATTGCTGAGAAAGTTGCCGAAAGCGCGCCGAGTGTCACCGTTTTCTTCCTGCCGATTCTATCGGAGAAAATACCTGTGGGAACTTCAAAGAGCGCACTTGAGATCATCACGACGGAAAACAAGCTCATGGCAAGGGTGAAAGATCCCGTCACGTTGACAAAATATATGATAAGGACCGCGCTGTGGAATTTGAAGTCAGTAAGGAAATTGAGGACCGCAAGGAGTTGTATGTTGCGGCTGATGCCCTTCATATTATTCCAGTCCCACGAGTTTTGCTAACTGGGAAGTGGACGGGGTATGAATTTTGGGAATTACGACTACCGCTGCTCCGACTGTTGCTGCGTGCCTGCGTTTTTTATCTTCCATGCCGTCTCCTTCGGTCAGGGCTATGACGGAAGGCGCGACATCGGCAACGAGCTTGGCATATTCCTCATCGGTATGCATGGAAGGGAGGGCAATAACCTCATCAACGAACCGGAGTGATTCAAGCATCGCTTTTCGTTGGACTTGCGAATGGATCGGGCGGGTGTGCCCTTTCATGCGGCGGACATTCTCATCGGATTCGAGGGCAACAACGAGCCAGTCTCCGTGTTTTTTGGCTTCGGATAGAAACGATATGTGTCCGTAGTGGAGCATATCAAAACAGCCGCCAGTAAGGACTTTCTTCATACGATTACTGGGTTGCGGGCCCTTTCAGATATACGGCCTGCCACGGGCGGTAGTTGGAGACGAAGGTTGTGTCTTGGAGCACTTCGTCTCCCCGGGTGACTTTGTAATCAAACGATGCTTTGGCACCCCATGCCGCCCAGTCGACCTGCTTGATTGTTCCAGGCGGAAGCGTTGGGTCATCCTGATACAGGGGGGCGGGCGGCGGTGTCTGACCGGTCACGACATGATTGGAGATTTCACTTATTCTTCCGTCTCCCGAACCGTAGAGTTCGAAGGTAAGTGTCATTTTTTTGGTGTCCGTTTTGGTTTGGATAAGGATGTGGGCGGGTGTATCGTTTTTGAATTTGAAATCGACACTTGGAGAAAACACCGTTGCGTCAATACCGGCCTTGTACCCTGCTTCTTCGTAATAATGCACCCGGTACGCATGGGCTCTTCGATCAACGATCGGAAGCCCTGCGTTGAGTATGGCGCGGAAAAGGGTCGTACTGACTTGGCACACGCCGCCCCCGTCTCCTAAAACGGTTCTGCCGTCCTTAATAATGTAGGCGGATTGGTAGCCGGTCGCAGCGGAAATATCGCCGATGGTTTCGTTAAACGAAAACGTCGCCCCCGGCGGAACCAGTACCCCATTCAGCCGTGATGCGGCGAGTGCCACGTTATGGATCCTTTCTGGCATCGACCCTGTGAACTCCGAATAACCAAAACCGATCTGTTCCTTGATGCCGTAGGAATTCGCATCCCCGGTCGAGGCGGTCGGCTTCACGGTCAGTACCGGCATATTGATGACGATATGGAAGCTCGGCGCGTGCGGAAGCGCATTGACTGCCGCAGCAAAGCGCGCCCGGGCATCGTCGCGGCTTACGGCCCGGCCATCCCGGGACGGCCGGAACGACGTCACTCTTCCGTTTGAAAACTGGAATAGCGCCTCTTCCTTGGGAATATCGATCCGGGAGGCTAGCGTATCGATCGCTTCGTCGACCAAATCAGTCCGCCAACGGAAATAGGGAGTGATATTTATGTTGCCCCGGAGAAACTTCGTTGTGAGATCGGCGATCATGTTGCCGGTTCTGCCCACGGCATAGGCCTGGGTGGCGGAAAGGGTCGCATCGTACCCGAGATCGAGCGCACTGCCGGAAAGTGTTGCCACTTCCGATTCAAATTTGAATTCGAACGTTGCGGACGCGAAGGGAATGTTCTGGTTTTTCCAATAGCTTTCAATTTCTGAAGGAGTCTTGCCGCCGAAGGCAACCCCGTCGATAACGACGTTCGGATACACTTTCCCCTCGTAATACGCGTCAAATGCGGAAAGTCCTACGGATAGGGAGAGGGAAACAAGGATGAACCCAAGCAGGGAATACCACATCCAGGGATGGCGTGGTTTACGGACTTCGCTTGTCGCCGAGTGGTCTTTTATCATGCTATGATACATTGTACCGTACCTTCCTATGGATCCAAAAGACCCGCAGGTGCCGCAATCTTCTGAACCCGTGACATCGGGGATCGGTATGGCGCCTATATTTGAAGCGCCGCCTCTTCCTGCCGCGCCCGGAAATCAGCCCGGGACACCACCACCTGAAGCGCCCGGCATCGGGATGGATACGATTGTCATCCCGCCGGCAGGTGGGTCTCCGGAACCTCCTGCCCCGGCTCCGGGATCTCCGCCGGCACCCCCCAATCCGTTTATCCCGGCGATGAATATTCCCGGCGGCGATGCCCCGAAACCGAAGCCGTCAATTTTGCGGATACTTATCGTCATTGGCGTTCTGACTGTTGTCGGCGTCCTCGCGTTATTCCTTTTCCAGCGGGTGAGCGGGGGGGGTGGCAACACGGGGGGCACCTCAGGAAAAGAAGTAACCCTCAATTACTGGGGACTGTGGGAGAATGATGCGGTAACTCGCCAGTTCCTTGCGGACTTCGAAAGCCAGCATCCGACCATAAAAGTGCAGTATACCCAACAGTCTCCGAAGCAGTACCGTGAACGTTTGCAGTCGGCGATCAACCGCGGGGAAGGGCCCGACGTATTTAGATTCCATAATACCTGGATCCCGATGCTCCGAAATCAGCTTGCCATAGTCCCGCAGACTGTTATGACGACGGATGAATTTTCGGCCTCTTTTTTCCCCGTTATAAACAATGATCTGGTTGCCGGAGGTTCCATATTCGGTATTCCTCTGATGGTCGACGGATTGGGTCTCTATATCAATGATGAGCTGTTCGCAACCGCGGGGGCAACCGATCCTACGACATGGACGGATGTCATTAACCTTATACCGAAGCTGACGGTGAAGAACGGCACGGCGATCGTTACCGGTACAATTGCACTGGGCACGACCAACAACGTCGAGCATTTCAGTGACATACTGGGACTCATGTTTCTCCAGAACGGAGCCAATCTTGCCAATCCGACAGGGAAGGAAGCGGAGGGGACGCTCATTTTCTACCGGAAGTTTGCCGACACATCGGATCCTTTGTATACCTGGAGCGACGGGATGGACAATTCGGTATCCGCATTCGGAAGCGGCAGGGTAGCGATGATCATTGCGCCGTCATGGCGCGCGCATGATATCGCCGTTCTCAATCCGAAGCTCCGGTTCCACATCGCGCCCGTACCGCAGCTCCAGGGGAATAATGTCGCATGGGCGTCCTACTGGGTAGAGGGAGTGTCTTCAAGAAGTAAGAATCAGGAGGCCGCATGGGAGCTGGTCAAATATATGACCGGAGCCCAAGGGGCCGCAAAGCTTTTTACGGAAGCCTCCAAGACGCGGCTTTTCGGCGAGCCCTATGCGCGGACCGAGCTTGCCAACTCGATCCAAAGCGACCCGTATTTGGGAGCATACGTCAAACAGGCGGCGTTTGCGCGGAGTTTCCCGCTTGCCTCCCGGACACACGACAATGGTCTCAATGATAAGCTCATCCAATATCTTACGGACGCGGTGAACGGGATGGTCACTTCCGGCGGGTCGCCGACACAGGTTCTTGCGACGATGTCCCAGGGGTTCCGGCAAGTTTTGAGCTCCTACGGTTTGACCAGTGGCGCGGAGGAACCCACGCCTGCCCCATAATTTGACGCATGAGCCGATCGACGGAGCGTATTATCACGGCAGTTTCGTACTCGGATGTCTTCGATTATCCCCTGACGGAGGAAGAAGTGCTGGCCTGGAGCGGCGTCAAGTCATTCCCCCGGGGACACATTCGCGGCTTAGTTCGTGCCGGGGGATTTGTCGTACGCGCCGGCAGAGAGAAAATCATAACGCTTCGGAAAAAACGCGCACGAATCGCCGTAGCAAAATGGGCGCGTGCAAGAAGGGTCGGGGCATTGCTGGGACGGATCCCGACGGTGATGCTGGTCGGGGTTACCGGCGGGTTATCGGTCAATAATGCGGACAAGCGGGACGATATAGACATCTTTATTATTGCCAGACGGGGAACCCTGTGGTCGACCCGGCTTGCCACGACGCTGCTTGCCGATTTTCTGGGACTACGCCGGAAACCGGGATCCCTGGAGGTCGCCGATAAGGTATGCCTGAATATGTTCATGTCCGATGATGCGCTTTCCCTGCCTGTGTCCGAGCGGGATTTGTTTTCCGCACACGAGGTGCTGCAGATGGTGCCGGTTTTTGACCGGCACGACACCTACAACACATTTCTTCATGCGAACCGTTGGGTAGCGCGGTTTGCGCCGAATAAGTGGAAGCGGGTGGGGAAGGGCATGGGGGCATCCCGGCCGGGGGATCCGTCGTATACCGTTGCGGTATTTAGGTCGTTCGAGCCGGCTGTCCGAGCATGCCAGTTATGGTATATGGGTCAGAGAAGGACGAGTGAAGTCATTCGTCAGGGGGTTATCCGTTTCCATCCCCGGGATGCACGGGAGTGGATACGCGAAAGACTGGAGATCCGTTTACATAAGTGGCGTATCCCTCTTGACAAGGTTTTTTATCACCCGTAAAATAGCAGTCACTTCATAAGACTGCTAGTACTCATATTAATTTCAGTAGTCTATATATAAAGGAGGCTGTTATGGCAAAACAAACCATCACACCGTTGTTTGATAATGTCCTCATCAAGCCGCTTGAAGCGGAGACGAAGTTGCCCTCAGGGATCGTATTACCCGATTCCGCCAAAGAAAAACCCCAGATGGGAGAAGTAATGGCTGTCGGGCCAGGCACGACTGATCACGGCCACGAAGTGAAAGTAGTCGTCAAGGTCGGCCAGAAAGTCATGTATAAGAAGTGGGGCGGTAATGAAATTAAAGTTGAAGGGGCTGAGTGGATGATCGTCGAACAGAAAGATATATTAGCAATCGTTTCCTAATCCAAAGGAGGTACAATTTATGGCAAAACAACTTAAATTTTCGGAAGACGCACGGCAAGCGCTTATCCGTGGTGTCAATATTTTGGCAAAGGCAGTCGTTACGACGTTGGGCCCCAAAGGCCGGAACGTCGCACTCGACAAGAAATGGGGCGCTCCTAACGTCGTCCATGACGGGGTAACGGTCGCCAAGGAAATCGAGCTTGAGGATCCGTTTGAGAACATGGGTGCGCAGCTTGTGAAAGAAGCGGCATCAAAGACCAACGACGTCGCCGGAGACGGGACGACCACATCAACGCTTCTGACCCAGGCGATCGTAAATAGCGGGTTCAAGAACGTGACGGCCGGTGCCAATCCGATGATCCTTAAGACCGGCATGGAGAAGGGCTTGGATGTCGTCGTATCAGAACTGAAGAAGATGGCCAAAACCATCAAGGATGCGGATGTTGCCAAGGTTGCGACGATTTCCGCGCAGGACGATAAGATCGGCACCCTTATTGCCGAGGCGCTTACCAAAGTAGGCAAGGACGGAGTTGTCACCGTCGAAGAGGGTAAGGGACTGACGATGGAAATCGAGTACAAGGAGGGTATGGAATTTGATAAAGGTTATGCCTCCGCGTACTTCGTGACCAATGCGGAACGCATGGAAGCGGAAATTTCCGATCCGTACATCCTGATTACGGACAAGAAGATTTCGGCGATCGCCGATCTCCTTCCTTTCCTGGAGGGATTCGTCAAAGTTTCCAAGAATCTCGTCATCATTGCCGATGACATCGAAGCGGAAGCACTGGCAACCCTTGTGCTGAACCGACTCAAGGGCACGATCAACGTGCTTGCGGTGAAAGCGCCAGGATTCGGCGACCGCAGGAAGGCGATGCTTGAGGATATCGCAATTTTGACGGGTGGTACCGTGATCTCCGAGGAGACCGGCAGAAAGCTCGACAACGTCACGGTTGATGACTGCGGACGCGCGGACAAAGTCTGGGCGGATAAGGAAAATGCCCGCATCATCGGTGGCAAGGGAACGAAAGCCGCAGTCCAGGCCAGGGTCGGACAGATCCGGCGCGAGATTGACGAGACGACATCCGACTTTGATAAGGAAAAACTCCAGGAGCGGCTTGCGAAGCTCTCCGGCGGAGTAGCCGTCATCAATGTCGGTGCCGCGACGGAAGTCGAACTCAAGGATAAGAAAGAACGTGTGCTCGATGCGGTTGCCGCAACGAAGGCAGCGCTGGAAGAAGGCATCGTTCCCGGCGGCGGGGTCGCGCTTCTCAAGGCCCGTTTGGCCCTGACAAAGTTCAAGGAATCGCTCACGGTCAAGGACGAGCAGACGGGTGTTGATATCCTTTTCAACGCGCTGGGCGAGCCGACCCGCATGATCGCGACCAACTCGGGAGCGGACGCGGGCTGGGTCATGAAGACGATCGAGGAGTCGAAAGCTTCCGACTTCGGGTTCAACGCCATGACCCTCGAGTTCGGATCCATGATCGGTGCAGGGATCATCGACCCGGTGAAGGTCACCCGGTCGGCGGTCCAGAATGCCGTCTCGGTCGGCATGATGATCCTTACGACCGAGGCTCTGATCACCGACATTCCGGAAAAGAAGGAAGGCGCTACGGGTGGCGGCATGCCTGGCGGTATGGGTGGCATGGGCGGCATGGGAGGAATGGATTACTAAAGAATCCTGGAGTATTAACCACGGGCCCCGCGATTTCGCGGGGCTTTTGGTATACTGATGACTCATGGATGACGTATCGAAAACGACCATAGCAACGTACGATAAAACTGCGCCGGAATATATTGAAAAGGTCCAGAAGTACGCGCCGGAGCCGGAGCGGGAGAAATTCGTGTCGATGGTGAAACCAGGAGGCTCGATATTGGATGCCGGGTGCGGATCAGGGAGGGATGCCAATTATTTCGCGTCCAAAGGGTTTACGGTTACTGGCGTCGATTTGTCCGAAACGCTGCTTGTGTATGCCCGGGATCATGCGGAGAAGAACGTGACGTTCTATACGATGGATCTTCGGAATATCGACTTTCCCGAGCGGGCATTTGACGGGATATGGGCATGCGCGTCGGTACTCCATCTGACCCGTGACGAGGTTCCCACGGTATTTTCGAAATTCCGTTCTCTATTGAAGCCGGAAGGGATCCTGTTTCTTCTTATGAAAGAAGGCATAGGGGAGCGGATGGTGACGGGCGGAACAATCGAAGGAGACAAGCGGTTCTTTTCCTATTATTCGGGTGATGAGCTCAGGTCCATGCTTGAGGACGCCGGATTTACCGTCACTGAGCAATACGCATGGGATCAGCACGATAGAAATCCCGAACGCCCGCAGGAAGTTTGGATTACGACGTTCGCCAAATCCACAGGCTGACGGCACCCAATACGATCCAAAAGAAGACAAAACGGCCTGCATTCTTCGCCCAATTCGTGCCACCCCGGAAATGGACATCGGAGAAGGGGTAGAGTAATCTCGTCGCAAACGGACCGCTGTGCGTCGGAATGTCGATAATGAGATGGGATACGTAGCCCGCGGACATGACGATCCAGGCGTCCTTCATCATGAGATAGCATAAAAGCGCGAAGATGCCGGCGGAAAGCAACGAATGGGTGAACCGGTACGAGGTGGTGTCCGACGCGTTGGCAAATTTGTTTGAAGTAAGGAGTATGAATGCCGTCCGTGCGAAATTGTTTTTCGGATGCTTCGC
Source organism: uncultured Gammaproteobacteria bacterium (assembly GCA_964533995.1). Lineage (GTDB taxonomy): Bacteria > Patescibacteriota > Microgenomatia > UBA10105 > UBA927 > UBA927. The sequence goes on along the minus strand of CAZHOQ010000045.1, from coordinate 1,557 downwards.
CGCTTCGACAATCTTGTAATAGTAAAACGGCCAGATGCCCGCCAAATCCGGCAGCATTGCGGAAACCGCGGCGGGAATTGCGTATTCGCTTCCCATACCTTTTGAAAGCGTAACGCCCGTAAGCGCGTGATAAAGAATATCCATAGATGATATGTATATAATACGGGATATGGCGAAGTTTTCCCTTGAGGAAATCGAAACACGCGACACGCTCATCCACCAGGGAATTTTCGCCGCGCCCCAAAAGCCGGGAGGTCGGGCGATGCTTTGGGTCCATGGGCTTACCGGCAGATTTTACGGGGACGCAGCACTTATGAACCTGCTTGCCGATGCGTGCGGGAAAGCGGGGATGGGATTTGCGGCGTTCAATAACCGCGGGCATGACGTCATCGCCGGATTCCGACGGAGTGATCCTTCGGACCCCAAAGGATACGTGCATGACATGATCGGCGGAGGCAGGGAAGTGTTTGAGGAATGCGTCCACGATATTGACGCCGGAATTTCGTTTTTAGTAGGGAAAGGCTATACCGAGATCGTACTCGCCGGGCACAGTACGGGCGCTAATAAGGTCTGTTATTACGCCGCAACGGTCAAGGACCCGCGGGTTGCCGCCGTCGTACTTGCAGGTCCGATTTCCGACCGGTACTCTCCGCATAATGACCCCGCGGAATACGAAAACAATATGACCAAGCTCAAGATGCTCAGGGACGACGGGAAGGGGAGTGCGCTTCTGACAAATGTAACCTGGATGCCCGCAACCGCAGACCGCCTGTGGAGCCTTATTTCACCCCACACGAGCGAGGACGTCTTCAACTACGGGGACAAGACGGACCGCCTGACGCTGTTTGCCAGGATTACGGTACCGACGCTGGTTATCCTATCCGGCAAGGACGAAAACGCGGACCGTCCAGTGGAAGTGATCAGGAAAGCATTCGACGAAAAGACCAAATCGGTAAACTACACGAGTATCATCATCCCGGACACGACCCACGGATATGAGGGAAAACAGGAGGAATTTACGGAAGCTGTTGTTTCTTGGGCATCCGGAATGCCGTTACCCCTATGACCCATACATCTCGCCGTGCGGAAATTACCGATATTCCTGCTATGGTTCGTGTGCAAAAACACGACGGATTTCCCCATCAGTATTATTTGACGGAAGAGCGCCTGCAACGACTGTTTGATCGGGGAGAAAGATTTTTCGTGATAGAGCATGGGGGAAGGGTTGTCGGATTTGGGTCGGTAGACTGCGAAATACGCGCTCAGGTCCATTTTATCTGTGTCGACCGAGCCTATTCGGGTAAAGGAGTCGGAAGGCGTCTTATGCAATTGTGTTTACAAGAAGCAGGACGGAGCGGGTGCAAACGGGCGTGCTCATTCGTAGAAACAAATTCATCCAAGGAGCCGTTTTTGATGAAAATGGGGTTTCACCAGGTAGGATTTTATAAAGACAGGTATGGAAACGGGGTGGATGCCTCAATTTGGGAAATTTCCCTCGGTTGATATTTTTTCGTTTCGGGCAGGATCTCCATGGGGTTTAGGGCAATCCCGTTCTGG
>CAZHOQ010000044.1:4592-11509 GCA_964533995.1 uncultured Gammaproteobacteria bacterium | reverse complement strand
CCCTTCGGCAAATTCGGTTCCCGCCTTCTCCTGGGCGCTTCCTGTTACCGTATCCCCCCCGCCGATTTCCACAAGAGTATATGTTTCCTCTTTCCTGCTCCCGCGTGCGGCAATGAGAGTTATCTCATGACCCCTTCTTGCCAGGCCTGTTGCCTGCCAGTAGGCTATCCGCTCCGTCCCTCCCTGCTTTGGCGGCGGCACCGGAAGCGCGACACTACCGAGAATCAGAATCTTCATATATCCAGTGTACTCTAAACGGGGATGCGTATGAAATATGCCGGATTCGAAGCTATTTTTTGACCGTGATGCGGCATAGTTGTATTATTATAGGATGACTAGACTGTCTGTCAGATACTACAGCGACCGGATCGAAGTCATCGACAGTGACGGGTTTTTCGGGCCTTCCTGGATGACCATAGGTCAAGAACAGCTCAGGGGGGCAAAGCCCGGCGATAAGATGACCGTGACCCGCCACGGTAAATCCATCACATTTGATCTCGTCGAGCCCAAGGACGATCCTTCTGAACGCCGATCCGCACGCGAGTATTATCCGCAGTTCAACGGCGAAAGTGCGGAGGAGCTATATAACCATTGGGAACACGGGAGACACCCCCTTCCGGGATGGCGCAATATGTCTGAAGAGGAAAAATGGAAAACGGTTCGGCAGTTGCGTCCGGCACGATACCGGGGCAGCCGAGGCAGACGGTCTCGGGAATAGCGAACCGATCACTTCTTCACCGTTTGGGAAATCGGGGCCAAAGGCGCCATCGCCGTCACTTCGATCTTGCTCTTTACCGTCGCGGGGACCTGGGCAAGTGGTGCGGTGCCATTCGGCTTTTTCGCGAATTTCGCATACCCTTTTTCAAATTGTGAAGCGATCATGTTCCAGGAGAATTTCTGCTCTACGGATTTTCTCGCATTCTGACCCATTTTGATACGGAGATCATGATTATCTAATAGTTTGTTCACTTCCTGCGCAATTTCTTTGCTGTTCCGGGGACGCACGAAAAATCCGTTGTACCCTTCCTGCACCGCGAGCGGTATCCCGCCCTTCCGGGTGACAACCACCGGCGTTCCGCATGCCATGGATTCCAGAATCACGAGGCCCAACGGCTCATCCCACACGCTGGGCGCGACGAACACGTCCGCGCGGGAGTAGTACGGGACGAGTTTCTTAACGCCCGCACCCAAGTGCCCCACGAAATGGATATTGGTAAGCCCCAACGCTTTTGCCTTTTCTTCGAGTGATTTGCGCTCCGGGCCTTCCCCGAGGACGACCACTTCCCCGTGGATACTTTTCGCCGCCCCGACGAGGTATTCGACTCCCTTATACTTCGTCAGCTTACCGGCAAATACAACGACCGGCTTCCCCTTGAGGTTAAGTTCCTTATCGACGACCTTCGCGCCTGCATCGCTATGGACGAATTTGTCGATATTGACGCCACCCGGGATAACCTTGCACTTGTCCCGGAAGTTACCCTTGAAGATTCTAAGAAACCAGTCCTGCGTATAGCCGGAATTCGGATAAATTGCCTTTGCCCGGTACATGGCGTCAAACGTCCGCTGCCAATACCGGCGGTCTTTCTCCAATGTGGGAAGCTCGGAGCCATGGATCGTAACGACGTAATTGATGTTATACGTATCCTTGACATACGCCGCTGCCCAGGCCGTCGGGAATGCGTGGTGGACGTGAATGATCTCCGGTTGGAAATCTTCGACCGTCGTAATCGTCGACCGGATGAACGCGTCATAGGTCTCCCAAACCTGCTTACTGGTCAACTCGCTATACAGGCGGCAGTTCGGCCATTCGGGATGTCCGGTGAAGGCAACCGGAAACGGGAGCTTGACGGTGTAGAGCTTCGCGCGTTCAATGGGGCGGGTATCCGGGGCGAGGATCGCGACTTTATGGGTCTTGCCCACTTCGCTTGCCAAATGCCGCGCGTAGGTACCGCTGCCGGACCCCCAAAACGGAAACGTCTGTAAGTACAGAATCCGCATTATGCCCCTTATTATACGGTAGCTACAGTATGAGAACAATTACGACGTTTCCACATTGACAGCGTCGGGCTCGGCATCCATTTCGGCAATCCCCATCGGTGCCACTCCCGCCTCGGCCTCGATACTCCGCATGCGCATATCCTCATCCACGCGCCGGGACGCCCGGAATGCCAACCGGGCAGGCATGGATGGTTTTGTAGTCATGACTTCTTTAAAGTTTATACCCATATTCAAAGTGAAACGCGCGGACCGCGTAGATATAACAGCGTATAGTACTTGAATACCGCTACTATTTCAACTTTTCGAAATAGTTCCGACTGGATCCTGTTTGGTACAATACATATACTATGTCAATTCCGACTTGGAAAGAACGAAACACTCTGATACTTCCGCAGGAAGAACTTCCCACACCGTCCACGGAAATCACCAAATCAGGAAGACCGACACTGTCCGGCCACACATACTTCGGCTCGCGTGAAACTGCGGCCACAAGAAGGGGTGCGGTCGCCGGACGCAGGCTCCCATCGCTAGAAACAAACCCTGCGTTGCACGGAGAAAAGGCAAGACAATTCATCGCCCGGCAGACGGAAGCCCGTGAGCGCCGGTTGCGCGACCGCTAACGCCCAACAACCTAGTTCCTGTCGCTTCGCCTAATTCTCGGAGCAACATTTGCCGCCATCCGCTTTAACCGGTGCGCGGTCGCCATGCGGGACCGTGCAGCACGCTCCAAATCTTCCCGGGAATCCGCTTCAACTTCTTTGCTGATCTCGTCAAGCCGTACGGCATCTTTCCCGGTGCGTATCGCTGCCAATGCGATTTTTTCTGCTAACTCGGATAAGCTCCACCCCATATAACACAGGGGTTATACACGATAACTCCGAAATTTCCAACATTCGAAATTCGGTAAAATCCGGTCTTCTGGCAAATTTTGCCGGAATTGAGGTATACTACCCCACATATCCTATGCCGAAAGAAATCACCGTCAGACAAGGCGCGACGCGCGCAGAAATCAATGCCGTAGTTACTGAGTTTATGGCGCTACGGAGATCCGGCAGAAACCGCGTGCCGACGATGATCGTGGAATCCGAAGGGCGCCAGATGATTTTTCATAATACTGCCGGCGGCTTACGGTCCACTGGCGACCGTTTTGCAAGTGAACTTGAGCTGCAAGAAGAGCTTGCTGCGGAGCTTTCCCGGGGAGGATCCGTGGTTATGGGGGTTGCGGAATACCGCCAGTATGCAGAAGACCCAAATGACCGAAGGCGCGGGAGGGACAGGGGACGCCGCGCACGCCTTACTGCCGAGACTTCGCGGCGATCACGAGGCGGATAAATTCAAGCAGCGCCATCTGCCTCCTCCACCGCCATGGCTCTTGGAAAAGACGCCAAAGCCACTCAAACCCTATCGATCTGATCAGTAATGGTGCACGTTTCAAACGGCCTGCGAGGATGTCAAATGACCCTCCGACGCTCATCAAAACCAGTGGCCCGCCCCCTTCCTTTTCCCATAGCGAAGCGACCCGTGATATAAAATATTCCTGTTTCGGAGCCCCCAGGCCCACAAATATCACACGCACTCCGATTTTTCGCATTCTCACCACGAGTGTGCGCCAATACAGCTCCTCCGGGCCTTCAAAAACGCCGTTTCCCTGGTCGGTCAGCTCCGGCCCATCCTCCGACCATCCGGTGAGTTTTGGGTTAGCCTCGGTTAAGCACTCAAGCGCTTTTTCTGCTAATCCGGACCTACTGCCTATAAGTCCTATTCTGACGCCCCGATCTGCACATATCCGTGCCAAATCCTGCATAAACTCCACGCCCGGTATTCTTTCCGAAATTCGGGAGACCGGCTTTGTTTCCTGCCTGCCCCGCAATACCCAGCTTGCCCACAGGACGCCGATGCCGTCCGGGAGCGCCACATCGGCCCGATTAAGCATTCCGGCAAACCATGTTTCCTGGCATGCCAATACGAGTTGCTCGGGATTCGGGGTGACGATAATGAATGGTTTTTGCGCGTTTTGGATGGCCGTCTTTCGGTACGCTCCGGACGAAAAGAGATACTTTTCCAACTCTTCTAGGACTTTATTTTTTGGAGAGGACGTTACCTTAATTCCAAGTATATTTTGCTGTAATAAACTCATAGAGTATTATTATACACCTATGATATTTTCAATTTCGACTGATATTTGTCTGGGTTGAACACAAAATCTTATATATGAACCATGCTCCCATTCCCCGCTGCATTCCCTCAACCGCCTAAATTCCTATAAGCCTTAACACAAATTTCCATTATTTTCCGCACTATTTCCGATTTTCAGGCTTTCTTGAAAAATGTAAAAATACTAGGGGCTACTTCTTGCTTATGCTCCGCTTATAGAGCTCAATATTCTCGATCGCAACCCCTGTCCCCCGCACGACGCATAACAGCGGTTCATCTGCCACGTGAGCCGGTACGCCGGTCATCGCGGTCACGAGCTTGTCGAAATTCCGGAGTAAACTGGTCCCGCCGGCTAACACAATCCCCTTATCGATGATGTCCGCGGCAAGTTCCGGTGGTGTTTCCTCAAGGACGCTTTTGATGGCTCCCACAATCTGATGCAACACGGGCGCAATTGCCGTCGTTGCTTCGCTACGCGGCAGATTGATGATCCGGGGCAAGCCGGATACCGCATCCCGGCCGCGAACCTCCATGATTTCGGAGGATTCCTTCGGGTTTGCTTTGGCAGTAACGATCTTCGGCTCGACGGCATTGCCGATCGTGATTTTGATCGATTCCGCCATCCGCTCCCCGATAATCAGGTTGTAATTCTTCTTGACGAAATTGGCGATCGCCTCATCTATTTTGTTGCCTGCCACCCGGGCGCTTTTATGGACAACAACCCCGCCAAGGGAAATGACCGCGGCTTCCGTACTTCCGCCGCCGATGTCGACAATCATGTGGCCTGACGCCTGCGCGATGGGGATTTTGGCGCCTATTGCCGCTGCAAGTGGCTCCTCGATAAGATACGCAACCCTGCTTCCTGCTGCCAGTGTCGCGTCAATCACGGCCCGCCGCTCAACCTGGGAGGCTCCCGTGGGCACACAAATCATCACTTCCGGCTTAAATATCCTGTTTCTCCCTACCGCGCGATCGATAAAATACGAAAGCATGGCCTCCGTGATCCGGTAATCGGCAATCACCCCGTCCCGCATCGGACGGCTGGCCATGATGTTGCCGGGCGTTCTCCCGAGCATCTCCTTGGCTTCGTTGCCTACGGCAACCACCCTGCCGTCGTCGGTCGTCACCGCGACGACCGTCGGCTCGTTGAGGACGACCCCGCTCCCTGCCAGCCACACGACGGAGTTCGCGGTTCCGAGATCTATACCTAGTCTTTTTGTTAATCCGAACATAGGGGCATTGTAACACACGATTACGGTGAAAAAACGCACCGACATCTGATACCATACCCTTATTCCGATGGAACAATCACCAGACTGGCACGACCCGCAGGAAATACCGTCAACGGTGGACCACGACGCACAAAAAAGCTATAATACGTATGCTCCTCCTATGGTTGCGCAAATCCGATCATTTCTGATTCCTTTTGTTACCGTTTGTTTCATTCTAGGCACGGCGGCTGCTATCATCGCATACGGCCGTGGGTACCGGGTGGGCGGCGACGGGACGATCAAGCCGACAGGCCTGATGGTCGTCCAATCCGATCCCAGCGGCGCACAGATTATCGTCGACGACAAAGTAAAAACCGCGACCCAGGCAACACTCACGCTTCAACCCGGGTTCTACCAGGTCACGGTCGCCAAAGACGGATTCCAATCGTGGAGCAAACGCATGAAAGTGCAGGGTGAGGTAGTCGCCAAAGTCGAGGCACTGCTTATCCCAACCAACCCTTCGCTTACCGCACTCACCACGACCGGGGTTGTAAACCCCGCCCTTTCCCCTGACGGCAGCAAACTTGCCTACGTCATCCCGGAACCGGCAAAAGCTACTTCTTCCGCTCTCCTCACTACCACAAAGCCCGGCATCTGGGTACTCGATCTCGTCGATAAACCGCTTGGGCTAAACCGGGATGCCCGCCAGGTTGCCAAATCGGATCTCATTGATTTTTCAAAGGCAACGCTTGCATGGTCTCCCGACAACGAGGAACTTTTGGCAACCTTGTCCCCGACTGCCAATTATCGCATTGATCTCGCGCAGCCGAATGCAGGTGCCGTTCCCGTCTCTAATATCAAACAAGTACAAAGTGAATGGCAACAGATCAAAGAACAGCGGCAGACGGAGCAGTTAGTGACGGTACCGAAGCTTTTTACCGATATGGCGAGTGCCTCGGCCCAGCTTCTTGCATTCTCCCCGGATGAAACGAAAATTCTCTACGAGGCGACCGCTGCAGCCTCGCTTCCCCAAATCATCGTACCGCCAATCATCGGCACGAATCCGACGGAAGAAACCAGGACTATTACAGTCGGCGGCCTCTACGTGTACGACATCAAGGAAGATAGAAACTACCACGTGACCGACAAGGATAAATTACGTGAGCCGCAGAAAGCACCGAAGGTCACTCCCGCCCCCTCCGACGCCACGGCCCAGGCAATCCACTGGTTACCTTCTTCGCGGCATCTTCTTATCGCCAGCCGGGACAAGATTGAAATCATGGACTATGACGGCGTCAACCGGAGGACTGCGTATGCGGGCCCGTTCTGGGATGCGTTTGCCGTGCCTTGGGCATCCGGCGGGAAAATCGTAATACTTACCAATCTCAATAGTGCCGCACAGGCGGTAAATAACCTGTATATCGTCAACCTCCGCTAATGGAAAATCACCCCACGCATCGCTACGAACTCCAGCCCGGTGAGCGCGTACATACGACGGCCCCCATTGTCGGCTCCCGGAGGATGCGAAGCTCGGCGGCGGTCGAAAAGTCACTG
>CAZHOQ010000044.1:0-4492 GCA_964533995.1 uncultured Gammaproteobacteria bacterium | reverse complement strand
CCCCATTGTCGGCTCCCGGAGGATGCGAAGCTCGGCGGCGGTCGAAAAGTCACTGGCCAAGCATCCCGGCAAGTATGCGTCCGTCCGCCGCGTCCCCCGGATTAACCTCGCAACCGGCGAAACCATCGATCACGAGGAAGCGATTATCGTAAAGGATCTGTAACCTTCGTCAAACCTCACTGGCTTTTTCCACATTCTTGTATCCCCGGTACGCTCCGTGGACTGCGTCCACGATTTCTTACGAAATACGAGAGCGTGATCTCGCTTCGCTCGATGAGGAATCAACCGCTTTCAAAATCCGAAGCAGTCTTGTGCCCAACCTCTTTTGTATCCCCGGTAGGAATCTCGCACGGCATACGCCGGTTTCTGACGAAACAAATGCTCGTTCCTATTCAACCGTCAGTGGCTTCAAATTTACGAAGTAATTCGTACATCGATTGTCTTCTTGTATCCCCGGTAGGAATCGAACCTGCATCGGAGGTTTAGGAAACCTCTGCTCTATCCATTGAGCTACGGGGACGCTATCCGTATTGTACCGTATTAGCGTTCCCTGCGCGATCGCCTGCGCGTCTTGAGATACACATCTATCGCCTGCGAGTCTGTGTAGGCCTGCCGCGAGAGTTTGCTCCGTTCGACCAATGCCCCGCTCTTGGGATCAATTTCCTCTATCCTAATCTCATCCTCATCATGCTCGGTAAGAAACAGGATGCCGCGCCGTTCGATCGAACGGCTCAACCGCAAACCCGTATGGGTCCTCAGAATCCTCGGCCTATTCGCATCTGCCATATTCGGAATATAGTAAAATAATAAAATTCCGGTTACAATAAGAGTCTTCAGGGTGTAGTTCAGTTGGTAGAACGCTACGTTCGGGACGTAGAGGTCGTGAGTTCAAGTCTCACCACCCTGACTAGGGCATCCTCCATTATCTTGATCCCGCTGATTTCGTGAGTTCCCCGTGATTACACGGGATCGTTGGCTGTAATGCTCCCGCGCGGACGCGGATCGCAAACAGCCTCCGTCAAGTCTCACCACCCTGACCATTAGTATCCCTTGAAGTTTTTTTGGATGAGGATTACAAGGAGACGGAATCAGAGGTTAGAAAGCACCCATACCTGACAGCACATCGTCAATGTCATCAACCGTTCTTCCTCTGGATTCCTTTATCATACCTTCTGCTTGCGCAACAGAAATCGTATGTCCTCGTCGGTCTTTGGCTAAACGGACCAATTCTTGAGGACTCAGCGACTCAAGCGTCCGGCGGTCATGGGTAATGGTAAGTGGACGAATAGGTACGATATGGCGGGCACGTTGACGCCGGGATGGGGAAGGCGTAACCGAATCCGAATCGGAAAGCATTATGTTGGCATATCTCCGCAAGCTCTCGATGCGGCGGTTAAAATCGTTCATCCTACGTATTATACGCTCCCACAACAATAATCGGCAGTCAGGCATTCAACTTCCTTCCGTTACGCCCGCATATCTTCCCCGTTTCCTTATCTATTGACATATTCCGAATTCGTTTCATAATTACGAAATCGTATCAATACTTGGAATAGTGCGATACAATACACGTATGGCGAGACAGCAAGTCATTGTCGTCAGTCAGGTAGGCAGGCACGCAACAGTCCGTCGTTCCAAAGAGGAAATGGCGGCAATCATTGTAAGCGCGGTAGATTCGGTGCGCCCCGATACGAAACAGATGCGCAGCCTGTCAGGAACCTCATTATTTACAAGTGTGAGAGAACGGCGACGCGCAATCCAACGGGATCTTGCCGGTGCCGCGCACGAAGACGGCGACCTCTACCCTACCGAATAACCACCGCCTAGCCAAAATCCGTAAAATGCGGTATAATGGCATTCTCATGAAGTTATCGTTCTCTTCAAAGAACCAGCAGGATATTGTCCTTGCCCCGGATGTCATACTCGCTTCCCAGTCCATCGGCCGGAAGACCCTTATGGAAAAACTCGGCATCCGGTTTCGCGTGGCGGTCACGAGGCTGGACGAAGACAAAATTACCGACCCCAACCCCCTCAAAACCATCCAGAAACGGGCGATAGCCAAAGCGATGGAAGTCGTCAGCAATCCTAGAGTCTACATGGTACCCGACGACCGTGAAGTTTTAGTCATCGCCGCGGATTCCATGGCAATCGTGGGCAAAAAGACCTATGGCAAGGCCGCCGACCGTGACGCCGCGATGAAGATGCTCAAGGAGCTTATGGGCAAGTCGCATGTCTTCACCACGACCATGCATGTCGTCCACATGGATAAGGGTAAAGTAAAAAAGTCCTGGACCAAGACGGAAACGACCAAAGTAACCCTGAGGAAAATGACCGGGCCGGAACTGGAAAGCTATCTGACTCGCTATGATTTCACCCGGTTTGCCGCTGGCTACGCACTCAACGAAACGCCGTGGGATCTCGTCACGAAAGTCGACGGCTCCTATACCAACGTCATCGGCCTTCCCTTCGAAATCCTCCTTCCCATCCTCCGGACCCTCAAAATCATCATCTGATATGGCGCGAGATGAGCGCGAATTCAACCTCTGGGGCCGCAAGGTAGGCGTCGGCAGTGGCGCCATCAAAGGAGATGACGCGGAAGCCCTAATGGACCGGCTTGATCATGTTATTTCCCAGGCGGAGCAGGGAAAAACCGGCGAAACGGTTGCACGGGCACTTTCTGAAGAAGGCCTCACCCGTACCGACGTTATCCGGCTCCGGGGAAAACTTTCGGAAGCGTTCCAACGGGGGAAGCGCAGATTCGAGAGCAGGCGGTTTACCCATATCGGCGACGGCCTGACGGGGGCTATCGGTCACATGAGCGACGAGATCGTTGCGGTCGATCCTGCTGATCGGGACGCACGGAGTTCCCGCATCGCCCGCTTGGGATCAGCTCCTGGTAGGAAACGCCGGACCAGGAATCGTGGCGGTTCACAATAAAATTAGCCTATAATATTTGTCCTCTCCCTCATTTTTTGCTATACTCCCCTTCTTATGTCGACAAAAAAGGACGCGCGTCCGTTTTCCACCTACAAAGAATTGCGGGCATTGATACGGAAAGATATTACGAGACTCGAGGGGGCCGTAGGCGTCCTCGAGGGACAACTTGATTCGCTAACGGACGAACGCAGCCGCCAGGCAACCGAGGGTGCCTTAACCCGATACCGCAACCAACTCTCGGAACGGGAACAAAAGCTTCAGTCGCTCGTCGGGCGGCGTGACAGACGCGGCGTTACCATTAAGCGGACCGATATATAACGTACTTCTGCTACAATAGACCAATGAACTCGCTGCTAACCAAAATCGACCGTTCTCCCGCCCTGTCCCAACTCATCCCGCTCTTGCTTACCGGGGTTGTCATGGCCGGACTGTTGGCGCTTCTGTATGCTGCGGTCGTTCTTTTTAATCTCATCCCAACATCGGAAAAAATCGTCCTTGAAATCCGGTGGACCGACGTCGTCATCGGCGGAACGATTTACCTCAAAACCGCTATCGACTTTGCGATCTTCATCGGCCGCATGATGGCAAGTAATCCGGGCTGGCGGAATAGAATTGCGATAGAAATCGGCACCGCCGCGGGCAACGCCGTGGGAACAATCGCCATCATCGGACTGTGGGTAACCCTCAAGGAAGTCGATATCCTGCTTGCACTTATGGTATTTATCGCCTCTCTCGTCCTCTTCGAACTGGCACACGGCAGCCTGGAACACTTTGCTAACTGGCAAGGGCAGGGAGGACTTAAAAAACTCGCTTTTTACGGTATGCACGGGCTCCTTGACCGGGTAAAGAAAGTGATCGATCCTATCCTTTCGCGCGTGATGCCGGATCTCGGGAAAGCAATGGAAGGCAAATCGAGTTTGACCTGGTTGCCGCTCCTTATCTTCTCCGGAACAGTGCCCTTCATCCTCGGACTCGACGATTTTGCAGGGTACGTCCCGCTCTTTACCGTCGTTAACGTCTACGGATTTGCGATCGGTGTCATCGGCGCGCATACGCTCCTTAATATCGCGCTCTTCCTCTCGCCGAAGAAAACGATTGCGGCGGTCAAAAACGAAGTCATCTCATTCCTGGGAGCACTCGCATTCGTGGGGCTGGGCATCTACGGCATTATCGAAACATTCCGCATTATCGGGCATGCGCTAGGGAAATAATCTAATCATCAACCGGGAGTTCATGCTGCCGCTGGTACTTCATCAGGATCCCCTTCAGCATCATGCGTTGCAGGTCCAAATCCCGCCCTTCGTCCGTATCTTTTCCCGCCGCATCACGCCGGGCTATACGGTCGGCCATTTCTGCGCGTAGGTAGGCTATACGCTCTATATCCTGCGGACTCGGCTGCCGGTATTGGACTTCACTCCCGTCCAGCCGCGGCCTTCCGCGCTGATGCGCCCTCCTTGGTAAACGACGTTCGGAAGACATAGAAAATTTACGGTCTGCGGGGATGCAATTTTTCCCGGGTGCCGGTGCGGTACGATTCTTCCGCGGCTTCATCAAT
>CAZHOQ010000043.1:0-11530 GCA_964533995.1 uncultured Gammaproteobacteria bacterium | reverse complement strand
TCTCACCGATCCCAGACGATGCGAATTTGAAATCGGTTGGGCCTTCGATTGAGTAGTCGCCGATATTAAGGTTTTGGGCAAGTTCGGATGCCATAGTTAGCCGAATTCCGGCAGTTGTAATATATCGACCCCGATAAGCCGCAGCAAGAAGATGGAGAAAATGATAAGAAGGAGCCCGGAAATCGCGGCGGTCATAAGCTCTTTGGCTTCGTGGAGCTTTTCGGGATTGCCCGTTGAGGTGATCCGTTGGAATCCGGAATAGAGCATCAATAGGAAAGCTACCCCCCCGCCCAAGCCCGTACCCAGTTGGAGGAATGATTTTATGAAGTCACCCAATTGTCCGCCGGGCTGGCCGCCGGATCCGTCTCCGACACACCCCAACGCCGTCCAGGATCCTCCATTGTTAAAGCAGCTTGTGCATTCGCCTTGGTTGATCGTCACCGATTTACACGCGGTTTCGCCGATATTCGGGACAGTATCCGCGTGTACGATTTCCGCAGGAAAAATCGCGGAGACGAAAAATAGCCCCGCCAAAAACAAGAATAGCGACAGAATCGCCCGTTTCATGCTTCCTTAAGTGTACCAAATCTCACGTGTTTAGAAAAGCCGGGGAGAGGAGTTTGCCGACTTAGGGTACAATGGTAAGACTCATGATCGCTTCCCGACTATTTACCGCGATTACGCTAGTGGTAATCGCCCTGTTAGTGCCGGTGACCGGCGTATTTGCCCAAAGCTGTGATACGTCATGCGGAGATCCGGATGAATGCCAACGAAAAATCAATAAATGTCAGGAGGAGTGGACTCTCATGGAAAAAGCCAAGGCGCCCCACGTGACCGCGCTTGCCAAGATGGAATCAGACATCGCGGCATTTCAGGCGAAAATCAAGGGGATTGAGGCGGATTTGGTGAAAAAAGCCGCGGCGATTGCCGTTTCAGAAGACGAGCTTGCCGATATCATGGCGCTTGCAACAAGAAGAATAGCAGCGCTTTACCGGAGAACGCAAACGTACAACCCCCTGTTGCCCTTTTTGACGTCGACCAACGTCGGAAGTATCCTCCGGGCGTTTACGTACCAACACGTCGTGATCGACGAAGATAAGAAGATGATCGCGCAGACTGCCGTATCCATCCGGGATCTCGAGACGAGAAAATCGGAACTCGAGAAGGAGCGGGGGACGCTTGCTACCCTTAAGTCCGATTTGGATAAGCGCGCCGCATCAGTGCGGAAGTTAGTCGGGGAGGCATCCGCGTACCAAAGCAAGCTATCCTCAGCGATAGCCGCGCTTTCGGCAAAACAGCAATCGTTCTTGGCCGCCAAGTTATCAGGATTGAACCTGCCGCAAAGTCTGGGAGCAGGACCGCTCTATTGTACCGATGACCGGAAACTCGATCCCGGATTTTCCCCCGCATTCGCATTTTTTACCTTCGGCATCCCGCACCGGGTGGGACTGAACCAATATGGCGCACTGGGACGGGCAAACGCCGGCCAGAACCACGAACAGATACTCAATGCGTACTTTTCCAACTTTTCGTTTGAAAATAGGAGCGCCGATATCGACGTCCAGGGGTACGGACGGATGCCGCTCGAGACGTACCTACTGGGGATTTATGAGATGCCCGGGGACTGGCCGATCGAGGCGCTGAAGGCCCAGGTGATCGCCGCGCGTTCTTATGCGCTTTCCTATACCGATAACGGCGCCAAATCCATCTGCACGACGCAGGCTTGCCAGGTCTATAAAGGCGGCAACAAAGGGGGGAAGTGGGAAGAGGCAGTGCGAGCCACGGCAGGCAAGACCATGATATCAGGAGGGGCTCCGGTGACCGCATGGTATTCTTCTACGGACGGCGGATACACATTCCAAAATAATGACGTGTGGGGCGGGAGTCACCGCTCATGGACCAAACGCACCAGGGACACAAGCGGTGACGTCGGGAGTTTCTCAGACCTGATGAGTCGGGGATATGACCGCGAATCGCCCTGTTTCTATGCCGCCCAGGGGTTTCGGAGCGAGTATGGCAAGAGTGCGTGGCTAAAGAGCGAGGAAGTTGCGGATATTGCAAATGTCATTCAGCTAGCAAAGCGGGACGGCGGCACGAAGGAGCATCTGTATCAGCCGGACAAGCCAAATCCTGCAGGTACGGATACCTGGGATCGGGACCGGGTTAAAACCGAGCTAAAAAGCCGCGGCGGTACGCCGTTTACTTCTGTCTCCAGCGTCACGGTTTCCGGCGTCGACTGGGGGACTGGAAGGACTACCGGGATAACAGTGAGCGGGGATGCGGGAAGCGTATCCTTTGACGGATCGGAATTCAAGGATTTCTTCAATCTCCGGGCACCTGCCAATATTCAGATCGTCGGTCCGCTCTTCAATACGGAGCGGAAGTAACCCCGTTAGGCTTGTCGAGCTTGGCGTTCTGAGATACAATACCCCCGATGCCTACAGTATTTGACGGTAGGAGGGAGAAGTTATCAACCCCGAAACAAACTAAGGTTGAGCGTACGATCATGACGCCGCTCACGAGTTTCGCCGTGAGTCCCGACGGCATTAAGTTCGAAACCCAGGAATCCGAAGAAACCGTCGTCCTGTTTTTGAGACAACACCTCGTTGTTATGCTGGGCCCCGCGCTTCTCGTTGCGCTTCTAGCCCTCGCACCCGTTATCCTGTTTCCGTTTTTCTTCCGGTACTTGACCCTTCCCGTTTCGGTTCCGCCTTCCTATATCATCGTGGGCACGGCATTTTGGTATGTCGTCACATTCGGATTTGCCCTCATGTCGTTCTTGCGATGGTTTTTTAATATCTATATCGTGACGGACAAACGGATCGTTGACATCGATTTCATCCATCTCCTGTACAAGGAGTTTTCCGAGGCGCGCCTCGACCGTATCCAGGATATTAGCTACAAGAGCAGTGGGATATTTTCCGTCTTTTTCGATTACGGCGATGCCTATGTGCAGACGGCAGGCGGCGATTTGCCGAATATCGAATTTTTGGCGGTCCCGCAGCCTGCCAAAGTCGTTGAGACAATAAGCGAGCTGTTGGAAAACGTGAAACCGAACGTATGAGTATGGATATCGCATCACTTATTTTCATATTTCTCAAATTCCTTATCCTGTTTGGGTTGGGCCTGTATATCGTGTTTGCCGCGGTAATTTTGCGTCAGGAGCAGCTCATGGCCAACGTTCTGGAAGAGTCCTTCGAGCCCGTTTTGCGGCTTTCGGCATTCATCCATCTTGC
The DNA here is from genome assembly GCA_964533995.1 of uncultured Gammaproteobacteria bacterium. Taxonomy (GTDB): domain Bacteria; phylum Patescibacteriota; class Microgenomatia; order UBA10105; family UBA927; genus UBA927. Next base: position 8,294 of record CAZHOQ010000043.1, on the reverse strand, counting down.
TGCCGCCATTGCCGTCTTTGTTTTGGCCCTGCTTATCCTCTGAAGCGGGCGCGTGATACGATAGATCCATGCGTTCCATACCCGCATCAGTTGTCGGCATGTCTTCAGATACCCGGTGGGGACAGGTGTTGCAAACGCCCCATGCCTACGGGGTTGTGGAGGTGTATTCGCCGGACGGAATAGCCAGGACGCGCGGCATCCAACTATTGACCAAGCTTACCCATATTTTTGCCGAGCCGCCCCTCTCGCTTGCCGCCCTTACCGAAGTTGCCGACCGTGTCGTCAATGACGATGTGGTAAGCCTGATATTACTCGTTCCCGTGGGTTCAACGCTCTATCTGGTGTCCAGGGGATCGGGACGCGTCTATCTTAAGCGCGGCAACAAATTCGCGAAGCTACTGTCCGGCGCCCAAGCGCTATCAGGCGACGTCCGGGCCGGTGATACGGTGATTGCGGCCACAACCGGATTTATGCGGGCACTGTCCGGCACCGAAATCGTGGGTGCATTCGATCATTTGACACCTCTCGAGGTTGCGGAGAAATTGACGATGCGCCTCCATGAGCGTGCCGGAGGAGAAGGTGGGGCAGCGCTTATCTTCCAAATGGAAGAGTCAATGCGGACGGAGCCGGATCCGGCAACCTCGGCAACACTCCCGCCTCCCTCCCTCAAGGCGCGTACCAAGTTGCGGATCAAACGGGTCGGCCGGCTCCTCATTCCGGCACGTGGGCGGGCACGGGCTCGGGCGATAGTGGCATATTTGAAAAGCCACCACTATCTGACCCCGAAATACGTCATCACCGCAACCGTCATATTCCTTTTTCTCATAAGCGTTGTCCTGGGGATTCGTAGGCAGGTGATGTCGGCGCGCTCCGGAAAGCTTACGGAGGTGCTTGCGAAGGCAACGTACGCATTTGATGAGGGTATGGCGCTCATGGAGCTTAATCCGGTCAAAGGAAGGGAGCGCATTGCCGAAGCGCGCGATCTTCTTTCTCCCGTTGTCGCCAAAAAGGACAATACCGCCGAAGCAAAAAAAGTGGGCGAGCTGTATGAGCAGATCGCGGAAAACTTGACCCGCGCCATGCAGGTAACCGAGGTGACGCCGGAGCTATACTTCGACATGTCGCTTTTGAAGGCAGGCGCGCAGGCGACCGACGTGTCCATGTTTGAGGATGGCTTGGGCGTGTTGGACGCCCGCGGGAAAACGCTGTTTACGGTCGGCGCCCAAACAAAGAATTCGATGATTGTGGGAGGCGGCGAGGCGGCAACAGACGCATCGCATGTGGCAATGTATGGAGACAAGCTGTATGTCTGGACGCGCGCCGGTATCCACCAAATCCGCCTCACGGACAAAAAACCGGTCATGAAAGTCATCCCGCCGTCTCCCGAATGGGGAACGATTACGGATATGACCGTCTTCGGCGGCAATCTTTATCTTCTGGATACGCAAAAAAGCAGGATTTGGAAGTATGTTGCCACTGAGAAAGGTTTTAGCGAATTGTACGAATACTTGAATCCTGATACACTTCCTGACCTCTCCCGGACGACGGGCATGGTCATTGACGGTTCGGTGTGGCTGGGGACGACGGACGGCAAGGTGCTCCGGTTCACCTCGGGGAAAGAAAACAGCTTTACGCCGCAGGGACTGGACGTGCCGCTGGGAACGACGACGCGCGTATTTACGAGCGACGAAACGAAAATGGTGTACGTCCTGGACTCCGAACATAACCGGGTTGTTGTCTTGGATAAGGACGGACTGTATCTGTCGCAGTACGCATGGGACGCAAGTTTCCGTGCAACGGGCGTGTTTGTTTCCGAGGACGCGGGAAAGCTGTTTTTACTCAGGGACGGCAAAATTTACGCTATTTCGATTAAGTGACGTATGAAAATCATTCATAAGAAGGCGACATTTGACTATGAGATATTGGACCGTTTTGAAGTCGGGATTGTTCTGACGGGCGCGGAGGTGAAATCGGTGCGGGCAGGGCATGCCAGCCTCGAAGGCTCGTTTGTGCGGATTATCGGCCAGGAGGCGTATCTCGTGAACGCCCAGGTGTTTCCGTATCTCTATGCCAGGCCGGAAGGCTTCGATCCTAAGCGCACGAGAAAGCTTCTCATGCACAAAAAAGAGCTCATTTCGTTACAATCCAAGACCGATAGTGCGCGTTTGACCCTCATCCCTCTAAGCTGGTATACTAAAGGCCCCCTCATTAAGCTCGAAGTCGCGTTGGCACGCGGCAAGAAGCAATACGAAAAGCGCGAAAAAATACGGAAAGAAGACCAAAAGCGCGAACTCGAGCGGGACTACCGGGGGAAAGTATCGTAGGGGATGCATGCATCGACGATGCGAGCACATTGACAGACTGCAAGCCGGCGACGACAAACGAGCCGTTAAACCTTGTCAAAAATCTAGATGCTAACACATCTAAAAAAGCACTCAAGGCAGAGCTTAAGTTCCTCCGGGAACAGTTAGCCATGCTCGAAGGTGCTTTCGCTCCGCGAGCTGCGTACCAGGCCTTACCGCTTGCTGCGTAATGCGAGTGTGAGCCATCCCGTGATTCCTTCTCCTGATGGGGGTCATAGGGGTGTAAAACCAGTCAGGACGTCAGGCGTTTCATGATCGGGAAGCGCCGGAGAATAATTTCGATCACCCCTCGTACGGGGTATTTGTCCGTTTTTGTCTCCGTACGAGAATCAAACGGACTACGCTTGTAGAGGTTTATCATGTATTCCTTCGGACCCGGGCTCAATACCCGGCATCTCCACCCATTCGCGTCCCGCACCGACCCGGTGCGGGATCGGGCAAGCAATCGGGCCTCCTTGTACTACTATGTATGGGGAGGCTTTATTGTGTGTATTTTGGATCTCCTGTTTCCCAAGCGGTGCGTCGGCTGCGGCCGCATCGGGAAGTATTTCTGCGTAACGTGTGCTGCCGGGATGCGCCCCGTCGCCGTCAATGAGTGTATCTGCCCCATGTGCGGGAGGGGAGCGATAGACGGCATCACCCATCCCCGGTGCCGGACAAGATACGGCCTCGACGGCCTTTCGAGCGTATTCCATTACCAGGGGGTCGTACGGCGCGCGGTAACGACCATGAAGTACCGGCTGGTTACCGATATTGCCCGTGAGTTTGTTGATGTTGTGCCGGACGTATGGATTGACGCCATACGGCGGAGAATCGGAAACGACAACGTCCTCATGCCTATTCCGCTCCATCCGTCCCGGCTTCGGGAGCGCGGGTTCAATCAGGCGGATATCCTGGGGAAATTCCTTTGCGTACGTATCGGCATCGCGCCGGTTTCGGCAGTCATTGAAAGAAAGCGGAAGACGGTTGCGCAGGTTGCGATGACCAACAGATCCGAGCGGATTGCCAACCTGGCGGGTGCATTTGGGATGCGCAGGGGGTCGTTCCGAAGCCCCGCCTCCGTGGTCCTTTTCGACGACGTGTTTACGACCGGTGCTACTATGCGGGAGGCGGCAAATGTGTTAAAAAGGAACGGCGCAAAATTCGTTTGGGCCGTCACAATGGCCCGTTGATATGAATAAGAAGCTGCATATCGCTATCGTTGCCGGCGGCCGCGTCGACGATGGAGCCTACAGGGAAATCGCACAAGCAACCTTCCGGATCGGAGCGGATGGGGGAGCATTGTGGCTTCTTGAAAATAATCTGGTGCCCGATATTGCAATCGGCGACTTCGATTCCGTAACCAGGAGTGAAAAACGAAGGATTCATGACGGAGCACGGATTTTCGTGCAGCACCCGGCGGAGAAGGACGCAACGGACCTGACGCTTGCCGTAGACGAGGCGATCGCGCGCGGGCCGGATACGGTACGGATATATGGGGCGCTTGGCATCCGGTTTGATCATGGTTTGGCGGCAATGGGTGAGTTGGCGAGGCTAGTGTCGCACAATATATATGGAGAAATTGTGGATAACTTTAACCGAATAACAATTGTGCGACGTAAGCAGGTAAAGTTTTCACGGAGCCGGCGGTTCCGTTATCTGTCCGTCGTCCCATTGACCGACCGCGCAACGGTGACCATCCGCGGCGTTAAATTCCCGATTACGAAAAAACAAATGCATAGGAATTCTTCGTTAGGAATCAGTAACGAAATACATAAAGAATCCGCGCTGGTCCACGTCTATTCCGGCGCGGTTGCCGTCATAAGAAGTTCGGACGCCTGACGCGTTAGGAGTGAGCCTCCTTTCTTGGTATAATGAGCCCCACGGAGGCGTCGCATAGCTGGTCCATTGCGAGGGTTTGCTAAACCCTTGAGCTGATAAAGCTCGCGTGAGTTCGAATCTCACCGCCTCCGCCACGGGAGAGGTCGCATAGTGGACTAGTGCACTTGTCTTGAAAACAAGCGTCGGCGCAAGCTGACCGTGGGTTCGAATCCCACCCTCTCCGCCCATTCGTTTAGAGAACAACTAAGAAAGGAAGGGCGTATGAAGACAAAGGCTGTTGGCATAATCCTCGCGGTATTGCTTCTTGCGGGTGGCTATTACTTTTTCCAGCGGCAAAAAGCCGTCTCCGTGTCGACGTTTTCCGAGTGCGAGCAAGCAGGATACCCGGTGGGAGAATCATACCCGCGGCAATGCTGGACACCGGACGGCCGGAATTTCGTGGAGGAACTTCCCGGTATGCCCGGCGAGACAGTCACCGTCAAAGGCGAGATTGCCTGTCTTTCAAAGCGGGGCAACGGGCCGCAGACGATGGAATGCGCGATCGGGCTTAAATCCTTTGACGGGAAGTATTATTCTTTGAAGAATCTGTCGAAAGTGGATCCGGACTATGCATTCAGCCAGGGCGGGGTGTCGGTTGCGGTGACCGGAGAATTCATCGCGGATGCCCCAAAGGGTCCAGACGGGAACGTGTATGACGTAGTCGGCACGATTGACGTGCGGCAAATCGAGCAGCTGTTATCCGATCAACCGTTCCCGACAGAGACTCCATAATGCGGGATAGATGTCGCACATTCCTAAGGGTATTGTTGCGACGTTTATAAACGTTGAAAATTAACGAACATGAAGCAGGTACCGTTAAAACCGACTATTACCTACGCGGATCTGGAAAAGATAGATATCCGGGTTGGAACGATCCAAAAAGTAGACGATGTCCCCGATTCCGATAAACTCGTGCGCCTAAAAGTCGACTTCGGGGATTTCACCCGGACGATATTGGTCGGGATGAAGAAGGAACGTGAGAATCCCAGGGAGATCGAAGGAAAACAGGCGCTATTTGTAGTGAATTTGGAATTTCGGAAGATGATGGGCGAGGAATCACAGGGCATGGTGTTTGATATCGGGTATGCAAATGACGTGACTCCCGTACTGGCGATACCGGAAAAACCGGTTCCGGACGGCGCGGTTGCGGGCTAAACCACCACAAGTCGTCCGCTCCATAACCATTGGCCGACAGCGGTTATCACTGTATTTCATCATATGAAACGGATCGTTCGGAATGTTAAAAATCATGCAGATCTGTATCGAATTGCCCTATATCTTGGGATTACCGGCTACGGCGGATTAGCGGTGCTGACGCAGATCAAGAAACGGTATGTTTACGAATCGGCAATCGTGTCTGAGAGGACGTTCAATGATGCGTTGAGTCTGGCCCAGGTGCTTCCTGGTTCGACGATTATCAATCTCGTTGCGTTTTTTAGTTACCTTCGGGCTGGGCTCATCGGTGCCATATTGGGGACGGGCATCTACACCCTGCCGACGTTTCTTCTGACCACCGCGGCCGCAGCGTTCTATTTCCGATTTGCGGGGTTTACGGTTACGAGTACAATGCTTACCGGACTCAACATACTTCTTATCCCCCTGTTGACCAATGCGCTGATCGGTCTCGGCGAATCCGTCTGGAAACGCCAGGGAAAGCTTGCGCGACGGAGCATTTTCATTAGTATTGTTTCGTTCATTCTGTATCTTACCCATACGGTTGGCGTCGTTACGCTAATCCTGATCGCCGGAGCATTCGGGATGCTGTTGTATGCGTTTACGGGATTTATGGAAGAAGGGCAGGAGGAGTTGGGAATTGTGGAGGGGGCGCTGTTTAAGCGAAAAAAGGCGTGGTTACTCTTGCTTGCGGCTATCATAATTTTTGGTTTGGCGCTCTATGACCTGTCTCTGCCGCTTTGGCGGCTCTTTTCGTCGTTTATCAGGATCGGCCTGTTGTCATTCGGTGGCGGGGTGGCATCGCTTCCGCTGATGGAGAGTCTGTTCGTTGGAAAACTGGGATGGTTTACGTCCGTGCAGTTCTGGGATGGGATAGCAATAAGCCAGCTGACACCGGGACCGATCCTCATTGTTTCTGCATTCATCGGATACCGTATGGCCGGCTTTTTGGGGTCATTTGTCGCGACGGTCGGTATGCTTATCCCGTCCGTTTTGCTTATCATACTTGCAGGAAAGATTCATAACAGGATACGGCATCTTATCATTGTCAGAAATCTTACGACCGGATTTCTTGCGGGTTTTATGGGCATGCTGGGAGCGATCATAATCGGCCAGATTTTCAGGACCGGCATGACCGTGACGGTCGGGCTGTTGTCCGTTGCGGGATTTGTACTCATTCGTAAGGTGAAATACGGTATACTGCTTGCGGCGTTGCTTTGCTTTATCGTTCCGCTTCTGTTGTCTGGTATCTGATTAGCTCAATCGGTTAGTGCGTATGCGGTTCTGCATTCATAGGCATGTGGACAGATCGTAAAGCATAACCCCAGCCTCTTCTGCCAATTGTACGCACATTGACTCAGTAGGAAGGGGTGATTTGGTCAGGAGAAACCGGAATCCTTCACGGCGCATTTCCCCGTAGTCATTCGTTTCGATCGCTTGTCGTAACGGGTCGTTTTGCCGTTCGGTGCTGGTAGGGATTCGGGCGATATACCCCAATGCCATGGGTTTTTCATGGACCGTCTGATAGTAGAGCGAGTCGGACATATAATATGCGCCGTCCACGACCGCATCATTACCCGGAATGCCCTGAAGGATCCGGATGGGCCCGGGTATCGGGCGCACGAGCGGCGGGATGGGCGCTTGGAGATGGTCGAGGAGAAACAAAGGCGCAAGGAAGAGGAGCACCCACCATGTCCGGCGGTTCCACAGTGCGGAAACGGCGTACGCACTCACCACACTGAGGGCGAGGATTGCCATAGACATCATGCGTATCGGTACACCGGACATGCCGAGAAACGGCAGGATGGCAGTGAGGTACGCATATGGCAAGGAAACCGGATAATGCCGCGCGCCGACACGGAGCGAAGGACCAAGGCTCAAGAAGAAAAAGACGACGCACAATATGTAATACAAGGTGATCGGATTTTGGAGCGACGGCCGTTTCCGAAGCGTGGCAAGCAGTATAAGCGACAGGATTGACCAGCCTGCATACACGCTCGCCTCGATATAGCTCCGGCCAAGTCCGCTCCAAAATGCCTGGGTTAGCTCGGAAAACCGCCAGGTTACGCCTGGGATGAACGGTGCCAGAAGGTCTAGGGAAAACTCAGACGAATCGTGACTTCCCAGGAGCGGATCGGTAGCGTGTGTTCGGATGAGCGCAATGAGTACGGGCGCGGCAAGCAACGCCGATATGGCGAGAAACGCCGTCCATGAGAGGCGGTTACGCCACACGTCAGCTACGCGGAGGCGTTTAACAAACACCATCCACAGCATCATGATGGCGGCGCTTAAGACGGCATAGAAAAAGTAATAGTAATCCGTAAGCAGGATAAAAAAGAGCACAACGGCAGCAATTACCCCGTTACGTACGGTGGGTTTGGTGGCGAACGCAAAAAAGCACAAAAGGAACAGAGGAGTCCATTCAAATGACGCGAGCTGGAGGTGTTCCAGAAGGTGGGTAAAGTGGTAGTGCGAGAATGTGAAGGTAAACCCCGCGATGACACTTCCCGCATAGTGCCGTGTGAGCGAATAGGCAAGCAAAAACAGGGTATATCCGCTCGCGACAAACGAAAATATGACGATGAGATTGTAGACTTGGTTAAGCGGCATGATTCGTAACAACGGGATAGCCATGATGCCGTTTAGCGGGTTTAACGTGTGCCCGATGAGGGTTGTCCCATGCGGAAACTGAATCTGCATCGTAAACCAGGGGGACGTATGGAGTTCTGTCATTGCCTTGTTGACCCACCATATGTTCCAGTAGTTCTGCAAACCGTCTATGGGACCGGCGAAGATATGCGTCGTAAACGAGCGTATCAGCGGGTAGGTAAGCAGGATAAAGCCCGCCAGGTATAGTAGGGCGGGTCCGACGCCGAATGCCATGATAGTGTGTAGCCG
>CAZHOQ010000042.1:0-12177 GCA_964533995.1 uncultured Gammaproteobacteria bacterium | reverse complement strand
GTTCGTGACCACTGCGCCCGCCGCTACCACACTCTCCCTACCAACCGTAACGCCTGGTAGAAGGGTGGCACCCGTACCGATGTACGCGCCGCGGCGGATAATGACCCCTGATTCCTTGGTGGGATACCGTTTCTGGAGCGGATGATCCGTATATCCCACATTGATATGGGTAACGACGGTGGTCCTATTGGATAACGTAACGTCATCTTCAATCGTCACCCCACCACGGACATCCAGCATCACCTCATCTCCGACAAAACACCGGTTCCCGATTGACACCTTCGAAAACCCGTAGTGATAGACGTTACTGAACCGTACGTCAAAAAGCACGGTATCTCGCCCGATACGAGCCCCGGCAAGACGGATAAGCCACACCCGTATGGGCGGCAGGGAGAGTCGGAGCATCTCCCCGTATATGCTGTACCAAAAAAACCGCATGACCTTCCCCAGTCCGATGGATTGCATCGCTTTCATGATCGTTTTGCAAGAAACGTTCGGAATCGATTAAGCTGCACCATATAGTCTAGCGTATCTTTGAAGATATTGACCGATGATTTCTTATCGAACCGTCGCAAAAAAAGCACCGGTACTTCCGTTATCCGGAGCTTTTTTCGTCTGGCCATCACCATGATTTCCGTATCCCAGAACCACCCCGGATGCCGGGTTTTGGTAAGGATAGGGAGGATCGTTTTCCTGTGGAAAAATTTGTACCCCGTTTCCGTATCCAGCCCGCCCGTGCCGATCATGGTATCGGAAAGCCACTGGTACCCGCGACTTAAGATTTCTCTGAGTAACGCCTTGGGGCTTGACCGGTAGAAGCGCTTCCCGATGACCACATCGGCGTTCCTTTTGAGGATAAGCGTTACCATCGAAGGGATATACACCGGCGAGACTTCGCAATCGATATCGATATACCCCACAACTTTCCCTCGGGCGCTTAATATCCCCTCCTTCACCGTTGCTCCCCTACCGCGGTTTATGTCGTGAAAAAGCGCCGTAACGCGCCGGTTTTTCGCGGCAAGAGATGCAATAAGCGACGGCGTGCGATCCGTACTTTTATCGTCAACGAAGATGATCTCATACGTGAGGGTGCTCGTATCGAGGACTTCAAGAATTCTTGCAACACTCTCCCGGAACAACCCCTCCTCGTTATAACACGCCAATACCAGAGAAAGATCAGGAGCCGATGAGTTCATAACCCACGGTATCGTACACGGGTTTTTACTCCCAGACAAGGAGGTCAGACCCCAACTCCCTGCTCGGTCTAAATGTGCGACGGATATACTCCTGGTCTTTCGGGGACAACGCGGACACGCGGGAAAGCTTTCCCTGGTATATATACCGCGTATGGGTCGCCTCAAGGGAGGTGATCACAGAAGGAAGCGGACGGGTCAGATACTGCTCCCACTGCCCGAACGGCACGGCGGAAACATAATACGGGTCTTTATAGAAGATAGTCGCACCCACAAGGTCAAATACGTACGCACCTTCCGGGATAACCTGTTTGATAATCCGTTGCGTATTCAGGTCGTCGGCGTTTGTGAGCCGCAACTTGGGTTGCGTCACCTGATAGGAGGTAATAGCCATCACCACAATGAGCGTCACGGCCGCCACCTCCCCCCACACGCCCCGTCTTTCTAGCATCCGCAAGCCGTCCGCAACGTAAAACGCGACAAACGCAGCAATCGGGATAAGGTACTGCGCATGCCGCAAAGGATACCCGTACATGAATGCCACTATGTACGAAAGCAACGTACCCGCAGCAAGAAACTCCAACCGCGATGCTCCCAATGCGGGAGTTACAAACCGGATAACGCCGGTCATTAACCCCGTAAACCATGCGACATGGTTAACAACGAGCCCCAAATTCCACCCTTCCCTGCCGTAATACGTCGCATTGGGATAAAAAAACAAATCCGGCTGCATGCCGAACGTTTCCCCGATCCTGTTCACCTCAAACGGGAGCTTCGTGAGCGAATACCACACTCGGAACCCCTCCCCGGTTCCAAGCACCCAGAGTCCGAACACGGAAAACGGCACTCCCATCCCCAAAAAAAGAGGCAGTGAGGGCAGCACGAGTGCGGCAAGTGCTACCTGCGGGAGCGCCTTCGGAAGCACTAACAACGCAATCCCGTATGAAACCCCGGCCCACAACGGCCGCTTCCTCACCTGGCAAAGAAGTCCCGCCAGGCTGAAAAGAAGGGCAAGGTTATCCGGTCTGATCTCGAGAAATTTGTCCGAAGGAAGCGGCAGGAACGATAAGACGATCCCCGGCATGAGAAACATCCGGAACCGCTCCCGCCAGCCCTTCACGGTTTTCCCCCGCAGCGATACGAGCAGCATACCTAACGCAATGCAGATGCCAACGTAAACAACCCACATAAGCACCCGCCCCGGAATAAGCGGATTTCCGGCTATGAAAAACAGCGGCGCCAAAAAGACGAGGAATCCCGGCGGCACGTATAACAGGAAATCGCGATACGGCACCGATCCCCGGTAGACGTTATGCGCCCAATGCAGGTACGCGAACTCATCGGCATCGAAGTACCGTGTAAGCCCCAATTCCAGCTTCATCCACAACATCGAAAGCATCACCAACCCTGTTACAATAAGTAGGATCCTGCCTTTCATATGATCCCACTCATCATAGCAAGTACCGTTATCCTTTTGAATTCGGCACATGTCCTGGTCGCCTGGTTTCAAAAACCGCCGGGAACGGTGTTTACCGCTATCGCCCACTATTATGCGGACTATTTCCTCTACGTTTCGCTGATGGCCCAAAAGGGGTGGATCACCACCGCCCACCTTTTTACCAACGAACCTGTTGACGGCACCTGGATCTACTGGCTGTATACGATACTCGGGAAGTTCGGTTATCCGTTTGCCGTTTACAACATAAGCATCGTCGCGTTTTCCGGAGCCCTCATGTGGTTGTGGTGGCAGGTCGTTAAGGAAACCGTTTCCGACAAAGTAACCAGGCTGACCGCGTTTCTCATGCTCACGACGGCATCGGGATTTTTGGGATTTGATTTCTGGTTTTCCCCGCTGCCTGCACTCAACCGCCTGGGTGGCGTCCCCCACCAAATCCTCCAGACGATATTGCTTCTTTCCGTCATCTGGTTAACGCACCGGAGGTTCTACCTTCCGTTAGGCGCGGTTTCGTTTTTCGCGGCGGTAACCAATCCCATACAGATGCTCCTTGTCACCCTGGCTATCGGCGGCACGCTTTTTGCCGAAAGGCGCGCATCCCTTGTAGGAAACTTCCTGACGCTTGCCGTCATCGGGCTTCCGGCTTTTGCCGGTGCAGCAATTACGAATTCGGCGTTTTTAAGAGATCCCATCCTGACGGCGGCAAAGGGGTGGGAAAACGCACAGGCGGTTGCCGTTTCCCCCTGGCAATTTCTTTTGGCGGTAGGACCGATTGTTTTTCTCATGCCCTTTGGCATAAAACGATTCGGAGGGCAACGCGTTCGAATCCGTACCATCATCGCACTCTACGGCATACTCTCGGTTCTTATGTTTTTCTCACCCGTGCCCAAACTCCTGGGTACGTCACCCGTCCGCTGGCTTTCCCCTGCGGCCTACACCGTGTTCCCGGTCCTGGCAGCACTTGGAGTAACAAGGTACCGGACGATTCTTATTATCGTATATCTCCTTTTGACCGCCCCGTCGCTTATGTCCCAGGTCAACGCCCGCGGAAACGCTCCGCAGGCGTTAAATTACGTGCCAACGGAGACGGTTACCGAATTAACGGCGTTACGGGGAAAGGACGGTGTTGTGCTGACCGATCCGCGCACCCCCTATGACGTCCTCATCCCCGTATTCACGGGGAGAAAGTCGTTTACCGGACACCCAATCCACACGTTATATCCCGATACGAAAGAGGAGCTACGCAGGAAATACTTCGACGGTACCATGACGGAAACCGAAAAGGCGGCGTTTCGTAAGGACCACAACATCACGGATATCTTCCCATGAAACGGTACGGAGCCACTCTCATCATTGCCGCATTCCTCCTTCTCAACCTTTTCATCATCAACGATTACGGTTTCACCTGGGATTTTCATTTCCATTTCTTCGGCGGCGGCAAGCTCCTGGGGCTGGAACCTTCCGCCTTGGAACCCAGAAACCTCCCGTTTGTCGAACCGGACCCCCGGCGCGCCTGGACCCTGCCCTACGGACCCCTGATGAGCATTCCGCCGGTCGTTTCGTATCTTTTTCTCCATAAAACACTCAATCTGTTACCGGCGGATTCCGCCTATCACCTTCCCATCATATTGTGGGGCATTGCCGGAATTGCGATACTCTACTTTTTCCTGAAAGAGGCGAATTCTTCCCGGACGGGCCTTATCGCGATGATCTTCTTAGGCCTCATGCCGCGGTATTTCGGCGATCTCCACAACAACATGAAGGATATCCCTTCGGCGGTCTCATTTGCTCTCAACATATGGCTCCTGTGGCGCCTTGTGCGGTATAAACGGCCGGCCGATCTAATTCTTGCCGTTGCCGCGTTTGCCATAGCGTTCAATGTCAAAATCAACAGCGTATTTATTCCGATAATCTTCGCCGTATGGATGGCAATGCAGTGGCTTCAAAAAGAAATCAATATACGAAAAAAGCTTCCGCTGATCCTCTCGTATTTTGTTGCCGCTCCCCTTGCTGCTTTTCTTCTCTGGTGGGCATTCTGGCCCGATCCGGTGGGGCAGCTGAAGCATGCGTACCTTACCTTCGGTGTCGGTACGAACAACATAGAAGTCTTATTAAACGGTGCATGGTACTGCTCCGGATCGACCGTTCCCTGGTATTACCCATGGTGGTATCTCGCCATCGTCACTCCGATCCCTGTCCTCATCCTGTTTGCCGCCGGGTTATTTGCGAAAGGAAAGAAGTCCCTCCTGATATTATGGCTTGTACTTCCCCTTACCCGATACCTCCTCCCCACCGTCGGTGTCATAGACGGCATCCGACACTTTGAGGAAGTGCTCTTTCCCATTGCAGCACTGGCCGCACTCGGTGCTGATATGCTCCTCAAACGGATTCGGAACCGGTCGTTGTCCGTGATTTCCGTCTGCGTCATCGTACTGTTGTTGGCAATACCAATTGTGACATACCACCCATACCAGGTTACGTACTTTAATGAACTGGTTGGCGGCGCGAAAGGAGCCATGGGTAAGTATGATTTAGACTATTGGGGCACCTCACAAAAAGCGGCCGTCGAGTGGGTCAACAAAACGGCCCCGCAAAACGCGAAGGTGCATATCGTCATGGCGGCAGCGGTTGCTGGGCAATACTTGCGGCCGGATTTACTTACGAACCTCAATAAATTCAGCTACGACGAATCGGATTTCGTCATCCTTCTTAACCGCCAATCATTCCTCTATCGATTCTTCTATGCCTACGAATATTTCCTGCATCACAAACCCGCCCACACAATTGCCGTTCAGGGAGCGCCGCTCACCTGGATATACGACAACCGCACTGATAACAAAACGCCCCGGCAAACCCTGTTTTGGCAGGGCGAAGATCCGTGCATCATCAAATACTGGAGAAACAACGCACCCCCAGGATACTAATAAGGATTCTTGGTGGTATGTCTCCACCAATAGACGATACCCGCAAGTGTGAGAAGCGACATGAGTCCTCCCCACAGGAAAATAGTCGGTGTATACCGGTACACCACCGTGTGTTTTCCCTTAGGAATAAAAAGTGCTCTGAATACATCGTTTTCCCTATTAATACGTACCTTTTTATTATCGACATTTGCCGCCCAACCGGGGTACCAGACCTCGGAACTTTTGAGCGTGGTGTCGCACGAGCTCGTTACCGAAAGCGCAATGCGGTTTGGGGAATATTGGTCAACGACAACCGTTCCGCATGATCGATCCGCAAGATAAAACCGCGGTAACACCGTCGTGTTTTCATAGAGACGGTACCGATCCTCATGATCATCTCGGAGGAGTTTGTACCGGGTGTTTCCCCAAAACGGGTCATAGTCGGGAGGAACCATAATGTATTTGATATTGAGCGTATCGAGCGCTTCCCCACTCCCGGAATTCATGTACGGCACCTGGACATCCTGTTTGGTTACTAACTCGCTTCCCGAAGAGCCGGTCGACGCAGCTATATAGCTGTAATAGGATCGAAGGATTGACGGATCATAGCCGGTCGCCGAATGGATGCCGTAGGCCATAACGCTATCAAAATCCAGCACATCCCGCTGAGGAAGCCACACGCCGAAATTCTGCAACGTACGGTACGGCTCGCGATCACTTTTGAGTGTCGCGATAAGCCCTTCGTCATGCCGTGTTTCCGGGACAGATCGAAGTTCGATAAACCCTCGGGAAAACCATACCAATTCCAAAACGATAACGCCGGAAAGAAGATATCGGACAACGCGGGGAAACGGCAACGCATGAAGGCCGATTCCGGCTAGCCCCGCAAGGCCAAACACCACAAGGATAAGATGCCTCGGAGGGATGCGGAGATTCTTATACATCGGCACCACCTTCCAGAGCAGGTACTGAAGGTCTATCGGCGCGTTCGGCCCCAGGGAAACCCAAAGCCCAAAGAGTGCGATGACGGCAAATGCAATACCGAGCCACAGCTTTTTCTGGATCACCACCCAAATCCCGATAGCCGCCGCAACAAGCCCCCCAATCCCCACAAATGCGCTGTGCTCAATAAAATTCGGCGGCGGCCCGGCATACGTATACTGGTTCCCGAATTGGAACGGATTGATAAATTGCAAAAGACTCTTCCATTCCATCGCGCCATAACTGTGCCAGGTATAGGGAAACGGAAACGTCCGTATGCTCTGGCGGAAAAATTCGGCAACAGGTACCAGGTGAAAGGCGGCGAGCCCCACTCCCCCTCCCCCGGCAAGCGCCGCGCGGATAACCGGCTTGGTGCTCCTGGTAGTTATACTCCGTACGACCGCAACGACCCCTACGGCAATCACGGTAAAAAACGCCATCGTTTGGTAGCCGGAAAGAAGCTGCAACGCAAACACGAAAGCGGCCCGTATCAAGAGCTTCTTTTCTGAACGGGACATGGCGTCCACATTTGCCCACACCACCCAAGGCATCCAGCTTGCGGCAGCAATCACATCCACATGCCCGGCAAATGTTCTTGCCATAAAAAATCCTGAAAGGCCAAACACAACCCCGGACATCCAGTTTTTGGTGAGCTGCCGCATCCCCAGCATCGCCCAGAATATGTGGAGAGCCAGATGCAAACTATACGCTGCGTTGAGCGGCAGTACGCTGAATAACCAGTTCGGCGGATACCATATGTTCACGACCGGGTTGGCAATAAACGGCTCTCCGCCGAAAAGAAAAGGATTCCACCACGGGAATATCCCCTTACCCACCCACTCGTTGAAAAACTGCCGGTAGAAATAATACTGCCGGTGGATATCGTCGCCAAAAATCATCTGCCCTTTGGGGGGTAAGAGCGCCCCACCAAATACCACAAGCACGATAACAAGATATCCGGCGATGGCGATCGTATTAGGGCGTTTTATAAACCGTAACATACGCATTCTTATACCCTTCAGACAAGAAGGGGTACTCTTTGCGTAAATCCGTTACTCCCCCATCCTCCCGTTCCTGCGGCCCAAAAAAGATAAACGCCGCCCCGGTCTGCCGCAGGAACACTTTCGCCTGCTCAGGGGACATCGACCCGGAAAAAAATGTCTTGACGAGCTCTTTTTTCGATTCGAATGCAACCGTATTGTCGTGCCCCACATACACCGTGTTCCCACTGATGACCGGAATGTAATTGCCCGCGGTCGTCTCGGAGAGGATAACCCCCTCCCCCTTCGTTTGATCGTAGAGGTACCACATGGCGCTGATAAAGTCCTTCAACGGATACATGACGAAGCTTCCCGTGGGAACAAGCGGCAGCGTTGCCCGGATTTTGTGGTCGACAAAATCCTTCTGCCAGAGATAGGAAGAATGCATGTGAATGAGCCCCGCGCCGATAAGGATGGCGGCAATCCAGGTGCCCGGGACCCGCAGTCGGGGTATCAGCCCCAACAAATACACTGTCAGAATGGCAAGCGGCACCTGCGGCGCCATCTCGGAAAACCTCAAGGGGCTTTGCTGCGGGATGAACGAGAAAACGACCAAAAGCAAAATCCACGCCAACACCCAGGACACGGCGGGGAGAAGCCTGCGTTCATTACGGATAAGTACTGCGGAAAGCCCCGCAAGGCCCAGCGGCAGCATGGGCCCCATCGCACGGATATATTCGTCATACACAAACGGCAGCGGACGAATGATATCGACCTCCGCCAAACGCTTCCACGGATAGAAAGACGTCATTAACGCAAGCTGTAGCAACGACGGAGCGCTCACAAGCGCGACAACTGTCATGGGGATACGCCACTCCTTGAATCGGTTGACCGACAACAACCCCCAAACGCCGTATACCGCATAGACGAAGATGAGTCCCGGCGGAAAAACCGATCCTAAGGCAAATGCCGCAACCCCGAAAAACAGTGCGTGTGCCGTCGTCCGGAACAGGCTTCCGGTCATTAACCCCAACACCATAAGCACGATCAGCGCCTGCCCGGCAAGTATGTGCGGAATGAAGGTAATCCGCTGCAGGGAATCCATGACAGACCACCACGCCATATACCCGCCGAACCGCCATTGCAGGAAGTTTTCGGCGGTCGCGGGCACAACCTGGTTTTCAATAACCGCGACCAGTTTGGGCCATGAAGAGGCGGTGATCGCCAACAAAAAAGCTGCGAGCGAAGCAGACGGGTGCACGGTTTTCATTGTGCCGAACGTTCGCCTGCATAAGTCGGCAATTACGGCAAGCAACACGCCCCCCAGCACAATCCGAGCAATATGGTAAATATCCCCTGCCCTATGGAGCGGCACACGGACAAACCGCCCGACCTGCCCGATTACCAGATAGAATTCATGCATGAACGACCCGGCATGCGGCTCCGAGGTATACTTCTCGACAACGGTCCACCGCCCCTCCAAGCCTTCCCGGATACGCGAAAGGTAGAAATTGTAGTCCGTCGGGAAATTATGGACGAGTTCGAAACTTCGCTCCGGGTGAAGATCCCCCGCCCGGGACAATTCATAAAACGTTGGGGCCAACGAGAAAAGAACGAATCCCAGGATGAGCGCCGGTGTAATCCACGGCAGCACGCGGGGCAAATTCCTTATCATACAAGTCATTGTAAACGAACCCCAGTTGACTTGGTAGCCGCCTCCTTGGGATAATCAAAACCATGCCGGGTAGTAGAATTTCGACACGTCTTCGTTCATTGCGCGATAAATAGTCTACCTGGATGTAATAAGATGATTTGTAATACGAAAGGAATTTGAGATTTCGACGACGTAAAACGCAATGGTCGAAATTTCACAACCCGGTATGAATGACCTCTCCGATGACGCAATTGACGCAAAGCTCCGCGGGAACGTATACGAACAGGACTATTCCCCCAAACCGACGATCGACGGCGTAAAAATCGTCAAAATCAGGAATTT
This sequence comes from uncultured Gammaproteobacteria bacterium, assembly GCA_964533995.1. GTDB lineage: Bacteria > Patescibacteriota > Microgenomatia > UBA10105 > UBA927 > UBA927. Next base: position 2,668 of record CAZHOQ010000042.1, on the reverse strand, counting down.
CGTCGGGGAAAACGGCGACTTTTCCGAACTTGTCCGGGTTACTCCTGATGGCGATCTTGAGACGCTCCCCGGCTTTCACTTGCGACAGGTCAACCGAAGTAAACAATACACCAAGGCCGTTAAAGCATGGCACCTGCATTACAAGCAGGATGAAATGTGGTACGTTCCCCCCGACGAACATCTCCTCTTGGGGTTGTGGGATGTGCGGGACGGCTCACCCACCAAAGGGGTGATGCAAAAAATTCCGCTTGGCGGCGGACAATCCATCGGCGTCTATATCCCGCGGGGGGTTGCCCACGGTGCGGCCAATTTCTCCGGAAAAAAAGCGAATGTGTACTATTTCGTAAACAACCAGTTCAATCCCGATGATCCCGACGAACACCGTCTTCCCTGGGATGCCGCCGGGAAGGAATTCTGGGAACCCCCGAAGGAGTAGCTATCTAGATATTCGTATTAACCCGCACCGCTCCCTTACGGGTTATGTAGAAGTGCTGGAATAACCGCGCCAATTTTTTCTACCCGTATGACGCCTTCGGGTAGATCGCCTAGACGGTATACTTCCCACGGACTTGGCAGGTTCACGAGATGAACTACTCCCGCTTCCCGCGCCGCGCGCATATCCCCGCGCACGCTATCTCCGATAACGAGTGTCTCCCGTGGTTCGACACCGAGTGCTTGTATCGCCTGCCTCCAATCATCGGCACTTTTGTGTCCCCATTCATCGGCGATCTGCACATGGTCAAACAACTCGCCAAATCCGGTCTTTGCAAGCTTGAGATTCGTATACGCTTCATTCGCATGGGTCACTACCCCGAGATGCGGCACAGCACTGCGAAACGCACGCACGGTTTCAGAAGCTCCGGGAAATGGCTTGGGCGATTCATCATACATGGATAGTAAGATTCCCGCCCCCTGCTGGTAAAGATCGCTCGTCCCTCCGCAACTAGCCATAACTAACGTAGTTAACCCGTTCCACCGTTCATTACTTACGGAATGTGTCTCAAACACCTTCATATCCGCCTCATCAATCAGGCGGTCCAACTCTTCCGGAGCTTTCTCAGGAAAATGCTCGTGGAAAAACAGCTTAAACGCATTGAGCTTCTCCTCAATAAGCGCATGCGTATCAAGAAGGGTGTCATCCAAATCGAAAATCACTGCTTTGATACCATGACGACCCAGCCATTCTTTAAGTAGAACGGAGCGTTCTGGCGCCACTGATCCTTCTTTCGTCACCATGCCGCGCATTATACCATCGCCGTGCTATACTTTCCCGTATGCAAGACTCGACGAATCCCCGTGCACTTATCCCGGCAGTCATCGTTAGTATTGTCCTTACGATAATTGTCGTCGTTTCCTATATCGCCGCCGCGAGAAGACAGGGCACGGTCGTACTCCCAGGAGGAATCACGTACCTGGGACCGACGCCAACGATCCAACAGAAGCCGCAACAAACGAAAGGGAAAATACCGGTTTCCGATACGGTCCAATGGACGGAACGGAAAGGGACAACCTTCCCCTACCGGCTCATGCTGCCTCAAAGCCTTTCGTTGGGGGTGTTCCCCAACGATCCCTATGATGCCGTCACCGTTTTTTACGAGAATACGGATTCGAATGCGAATATATTCTTCCGCGTCGAGAACCTCGTCACGCTCAAGAAAAAAAGCTACCAGGGAAACCTTAAGGGGTATGCTTCAGACTGGTGGAAAGACTATGCCTGGAGCGGTGTTTCTCAAGTTACTCCGTTTACCAACAGCCAGGGGCTCACGGGGTACCGCGCCATGTACCTCGACCGTGACGGGAACACGCCATACGAACATGTCTTCTTTGCGGTACCCAACAGAAACGATCTTGTTATCTGGATGAGCGGCAAGCTTTTCGAACAGTCCGTCTTTGACCGCATCGTCGATTCCGTTTCCTGGAAATAAGGCGTGAACGCATGAATATCTGGGCTATTGCCATTATTTTCCTCGCTACCGCGGAAAATATGGCCCCGCTTGTACTGGGGTATCTCAAAACCCCTCCCAATGCCGTATTCCTGGGCACGGTCCACCATCCCCTGGACTACTTCTATTATCTTTCCCAGTTTGCCCAAGGGAGTTACCGATGGATTACGACCGTAAACCTGTTCACCTCGGAATCGCTTCCGCCGACATTCGTCGGATGGAGCAATGTGCTGTTGGGGAGGATATTCTCGGTACTCGGAATTCCACCCATCGTCGCCTACCATACCAGTGTTGCCATCCTCATGGTCCTGCTCCTTATATGCGCCTATAAACTGGCCGTTGCCATAACAAACTCCCGGCTCGGAGCGACGGTTAGCTTGTATCTTTTTACGCTCTTCCATGCGTTCTCCGTCACCCGGGAGGGAAACCCCTCATACGGCGATTATTTCAACAACTTTTCAGTCCCCCGCGTCCGGTTTGGAAGCGTCCCGCATCAGCTGCTGACGGCGGCAATCTCAATAGCAATCGTCTACGGCGCGATTGCATGGACACGGTCTCGAAACCGGAAATATCTCATCTTTCTTGCGGTCGGATCCGTGGCACTTGCGAGCCTCCAGCCTGTCCTATGGGCGATGATCAGTGTGGCCGTACTGATAAGCGGACGGTGGCAGCTTGGCGTTGTCGGGGCTTCGGGGCTCGTGCCTGCACTCTACCTTTCCCGGCTT
>CAZHOQ010000041.1:0-12546 GCA_964533995.1 uncultured Gammaproteobacteria bacterium | reverse complement strand
AAGCCGAAGAACCGCGCGACGACGACTGCCGTATTCTCTTTCCTTGCGATCTCCCTGTTTGCGCTTTATGCGATCAGGCCCACCGCACAGACGATTATTTACTTACGGCGGGAAATAGCCGATAAGACCGTCTTAAACCAACAGATGGAAAACAAGATAACGGCACTCATCGAAGCACAGGCGACGTACGAGACCATTCAGGACCGTGTCGGCGTCATAGAACAAGCCCTTCCTGACAATCCGGACGCGGTTATCCTTGCCCGGCAACTACGAAACCTCGCCTCGATTTCCAATGCCTCGATTTCCGCGATGCAAATCCCGGGACTGCCGATTATCGCGCAGGAAGCAACACCCGGTGCGCGTCTTGCCGCGGCTGCCGCAAAACCGCTAGAAGAATACCCGATCACGATGGTCGTTACGGGACCGTACGCGTCCCTGGAAGCATTCCTCGACGGGCTTCTCAAACTGCGCCGCATCACCAATATCGACGCGCTCTCTATGAAACCGACATTCAAATTAGGTTCAAGCTCGGATATATTACAATTAAATGTTAAGCTGAAATCGTATTATTCACGACAATGAACATGGACGACGACCGGGATTTGTTGTTGGTGGCGATATTTACTACCCTGACGGTATTCCTATGGGTGTTTTTCGAGCTCGTCAAAACGACGAAAACGTCGACGGTTGCCTCCCCCTTACAGAAAGTCGTCAGTCCGTTAACCAGTAAAATAGATGTTGATGTGTTAGAGGAACTCGAATCACGGAGCACATACGATTAAGCATATGCGGCAACGGAAAATACCAACACTTATCGGACTCATTCTCGTCGGCCTTGCCGTGCTTACGTTCCGGTTCGCATTCGACCGGGTGACGCCGCTATTCTCAAGGGCCCAGGCTACCCATACGCCGCAGAATGTCACCATTTCTAACGTCACGGATACGACCTTTACCGTATCCTGGGTAACCAGCGAGCCCGTAACAGGCGCGATCATTCTGGAGGGAACCCCCAACACGACAATTTTGGACGACCGGCAGACGGTGCCGGGAGCCCCCACAAACGCGGCCCGGACAACCCACCATGTAACGGCTCGCAATCTGAGAGCCGATACCCCGTATGCCGTACGGATTCTCTCGGGCGGAAAAACATTCGGCAATAACGCCTCGCCGTATGAAATACGCACGGCGCCGGTGATCACGGGGACGGGATCGAACCTTGAGCCGGCTTACGGACAGGTGACTCTCCCCACGGATCAACCGGCAGAAGGAGCAATTCTGTATCTGACTCCCAACGGCGCGCAGACACTTTCCGTCATCGTGAAGTCCTCCGGCTCATGGGTCATACCGCTGAATCTTGTCAGGACGTCCGATCTTTCCGCGTACCTTCCCGGCGCCGAACGCATCGACGAGTCCATTATCGTGCGGGACGCAACCGGCGAAGCGACGGCGCTTACCGATACGCTCAATGACAATCCGGTTCCGACAATCACGATCGGCAAAACCTATGACTTCCGGAAAATCCAGGCGATGGCAACCCCTACCCGCGCCATTGCGCTTGCGCCGACTCCGACCACGCAGCCCACGGTGTTAGGCATCTCGACAACCGCGTCGGGCACGGTCGCGATCGTAAAGCCGCAACAGAACGCGGCGCTGTCCTCGAACCTGCCACTGATCCAGGGGACCGGCATTCCCGGTAAAAAGGTCTCGCTTCTTTTGGGTATCGCAAAGCCAATCAGTGCTACCGTCACGGTAGGTACGGACGGCGTCTGGTACTTTACCCCGCCCAAGCCGCTTGCTGAGGGTAAACAAAGCGTCACGATAACAACGGTAGATGCGAAAGGAAAAACGGTCGCCATTACCCACAACTTCCAAATCTTAAAAAGCGGAACACAAGTATTGGGAGACGCAACCCCGTCGGCAACCCTCACACCGTCACCGACGATAGCATTTGCGGAAACGCCGACCCCCACGGCAACACTCGCGGGCGAACCGGTACCGATCACGGGTTCCCCGCTCCCCTTGATTATGCTTCTCGTCCTTGGACTGGGGTTGTTAACCGGCGGAACGATGGTGTTGTTGCGATAACGGGACTGATACTTGACGACGCGGGACTTGTACCATACTCTGATAGGAGGAGTACTTTTTGTATTCTGTACGTGTGCTATTGCGCACATTACATAATACCGGATTTACGATACGAGCGTGCCTGACGATATATTAGACGCAGCCCAGAAAGCGATCAACGACGCAGCCAAAAGCGCTGACGGCCCTGCTGTTGGTCAGGACAAACAGGAAGCATCATCCACACCTTCCCCCGTCCCGACACAACCTCCCGGTACCACGCCGCCAGTAATGCCTCCGGAGCCGCCGGAGCCGGAGCCGGTCGTACCTCCTCCCGTGCCCGCAACGCCGACAGAAGATACGCAGGAGAAACCTGCGGAACCGGCTCCATCCCCTGCCAAGGACGCATCGACCGACAAGGCAAAAGAAGAGGTTATGAATACCATCCTAGGCGGAAATGATGTGGTAGCCGCAGCTCCCGCAGTATCGGAACCTCATGCACCGGAAGTTCCGTCAGCGCCGCCCAAGGGGACAAAGCCCATCACGCCGAACAAAAAGAAAGGAAAGGGCGTTATTCTTGGCATTATCGTCACACTGCTTCTGACCCTTCCCGTTGCCGTTTATTACATTTCCCAACAGAACCAGCAGCTTGCCGATCTTAGGGGCCGCGCGTGGCTGACTGGATACCAGGGGTGTAGTGCAAATGGCGGCACTGACGGCGGTCAGGGATCATGTCCCGCCGGATACGTCTGCCATTGCCAGGACGGCAATGCGTGTACGGAAACAAAATGCGAGCCGGAAGACCAGACCAAGAATAATTGTATAGGCCAGGGGCGTGCCTGGTGCGATAATGCATTCGGCAATGGGTGGACGTGCTGCTACAAGGGATATGAATGCGGACCCAATAATGAAGGCTGTATCCCAACGGGCGGAGACGATAACGGCGATGATGATGATACGACCAATCCGACCGCAACGCCCACGACCGGCATCGCGCCGGTCTGCCAGAACATCAAAATCTACAAGGGCGGACAGCAGGTCACGAATCTTTCGTCGCTACGGGCCGGAGACGACGTCGTCCTTGCCGTCAAAGGCAATCTCTCCCCATCCAAGGCGCATTTCAGGGTAAACGGCGCGCAACTGACGCCCAATGACGGCGACAGCGAGAACGGTTGGACCGTCACAACGACAAAGAACAGCGCAAACGAATGGACAAAAGCGTATACGATTCCATCGGGAGTTACTGACTTTGTCATAGAGGGAGAAGTGTTTACCAACGGAGCATACCGGTAAGTATGAATTTCTTGAAAAAATATTGGTATCTTATACTGGTTACGGTCATAACGGCCGGTATCGGTGTTGTTGCCTACCTCACCAGCACGAAACTCGAACAGCAGCAGCCGGTTGCCCCGACGGTACCCCAGGTAACGCCGAAGGCGACGGATGTTAACTGCAAACTCGTATTCACGATCGGCACGAATCCGACCCCGACCCCAACCCCGACCGGGACGCCGGGTCCGACGCCTACGCCGACGCCAACCGGAACACCGGGTCCTACACCAACCCCGACACCGACGGAAACCCCGGGTCCGACCCCGACACCGACGCCGCCTGAAGATACGCCGACACCGACGCCGACACCAGTTGCCGGAAACGAAAACCCAATCTGCGTCGATCTGACCGTAGAACCTTCGAGTGGTACGCCACCGTACACGGTGACCTTAACCTGTGTCGGCCGGGATGAGGACGGGGATATCACTGCGGCGGAATTCACCATGCCGGACGGTTCGACCAAACTCGTAGAACAGAACGTTGGCAGCCCCGGGTCAATCACAACGACATATACCATCACGGATTCCGGAGCGTACAGTTTCTCCTGCCAGGTCAGGGACAACAACAATGTCTGGATATCATCGGAAGACTGTCGCGTTTCGACCGGTCCGACGCCGACTCAGCCTCCTCCGGGCTCAACGGCTACACCTACGCCGATCCCGACTCCGAGAGTGCCGGTTGCCGGTGTCCCGTCGGTACTCGGTGCGAGCGTGGTTGCCGGAGGCCTCCTACTCCTGCTTCTGGGATTAGCATTCTAAAAAGGAATCACGTACGCGGGTGGCAAATAATCCTCTTGTCTATCCAAATTCTGCTACCGTTCACATTGGTTATGCGCCTGGGACACGCGAGCACTCACCATGGTCACACCGGGGATATCGCTGAATCAGCGTGGATTACTTCAGGGCTTTCTGAATATAGTCGTGAATCACGGTAAAACTCTCTTTCGGAAGCAGAACGTATCGTCCGTACCACGCGCTGGGCGGCGTATATAACTGATCCTCAAGGGATATCCTGTGGGTGTTTTCTTTGGGAGTACGGAGGAAAAGCTTTCCGACCGTCAACAATTCACCGAAATTGAGATCGGTATCGGTTGCCTCATCGAATGCCGCGTACAACTTCTCCAATTCCTGCGGATTAAGGTATATATCCTTGGAAAGCACCTTGGATTTCAACGCGAGAATTACCTCCTGCTGCCTCCTGCCGCGGGCGAAGTCGCTTCCCTCGTTTCCTTCGGCGTGCCTGCTCCTGACATACTTAAGCGCAAGCTTTCCGTCCATATGCTGGAGGCCGGCATCAAAACGAAGCGGCTCATACCTGCATTTGTATTCCGGATCGCCGTCGCACGGGTCATCCTCTTTTCCGGGTATCGGGTATTCCGGATCGGTGAATGCGTTGGGCACCGTGACGTCAATACCCCCGACCATATCGATCACCCTTTGGAATCCTGAAAAATCCAAAACGAGCGCATATTGTATCGGGAGCCCTACCATATCGGAAATCACTGCCTTCGCCAATATAAGACCGCCTCCTTTTTTCTTCCGCTGCCCGTAATGATACGCGCTGTTTACCTTATCCTTGAGCGTATCCGACCAAATATCCCTGGGAACGGAAATCATCGAGAGCGTCTGGTTCTTCTCGTGGAATGAAAGCACGAGGATCGTATCGGTGAGGTCCGTTCCGTCGTGCGTACCTCCCGGAATGCCGAGGAGCAATATGTTTACCCTTCCGTCTATGGGCTTCAAATCCGCGCCGCTGTCAAACACGAGCCGGGCAAGCGTCATCGGGGTCACGCCCGTCGACTGCATGAATGCCCGCGACCACGTCACGCCCTTTATCAGCACCAACGCCACGATAAGCACGCCAAACAGGATGAATGCCGCCTTCACCTTCGGGATATATATTCGTCTCACTCTCGGCTTCATAAAACCTCAAAAAAAGAGCCGGGGCGAGCCCAAGCTCGTATCATGGTACCGTATCTTCACCGTGCGGCGGCTATCAGACGGGAAAATTTCCCGGCATCCAGACTCGCGCCGCCCACGCCAACGCCGGACAGATGCTCGTTTTCCACAAAACCCTTCACGTTGTCCGGAGTCACGCTCCCGCCGTATAACACGGGTACGGGCAGTATTTCCCGTATCTCTTTTGCCTTCGCACCAGCGTTTTCGGGAGTGTCCGCATTCCCGGAGCCGATAGCGGAAAGCGGTTCATACAAAAGAAGCCCGGTTTTCTCAAATGCGGGCACCAGGCCGCGTAACGCATCCGCCTGTTCGAGCGAAGAGACGCATACGACCGGCGTAATTCCGGTTTCGATCGCCCGCTCTACCTTCCTGGAAATCAATGCGTCGGTTTCGCCGAGGTTCGTCCGCCGCTCCGAATGGCCAAGCAGGGCGTATTGCACGTCTCCACTGACCATTTTTGCCGCGATTTCGCCGGTATACGCCCCCTCCGGGAATGGCGACAGGTCCTGTACGCCCAACGCAAACGGCGGATCTACAAACACCGGAAGGTGGTGAAAGGAAGGACAGATTATGACCGTACAATCAGGATCATTGGGGGGCATCGCTTTGGTAAACGCGCTATACCACTCCTTCGCTTCATCCATCGTCTTGTTCGACTTCCAATTACCGAGGATGTACGTCTTTTTCATGTGCTACTATTATAATCTATGACGGACGGGCTCCTCAATGATCTTAATGCCGACCAGGCTTCGGCGGTATCCCATACGGACGGCCCCGTACTTATCCTCGCCGGCGCCGGCAGCGGCAAAACGCGGGTCCTTACCTACCGTGTCGCGTACCTTATCGGCGTCAAAAAGGTCCCGGCTCACGAAATTCTGATGGTAACGTTTACCAATAAGGCCGCCGGGGAAATGAAGGAGCGGGTTAGGTCGCTTCTTTCCGGTATCCGTTCCGCCAAACCGGAACTTCCCTTTGCCGGAACATTCCACTCCTTCTGCGCCAAAGTGCTCCGGACGGACGGCGTGCACGTGCATGTGCCGCCGAACTTCGTTATTTATGACGACGGGGATCAGATCGACGCCATCAAGGACGTCATGAAAAAGCTCGATATCTCACCGAAACTCTATAATCCGAGAGCGGTGCTCTCAACCATATCGCAAGCCAAGAACGAACTTATCGGTGCGCTCGAGTATCCGCAGTACGCGCGGGGAAATTTCCAGGAAACGGTCGCCCGCGTGTATCTGGGGTACCAGAAATTACTGTTGGAAAACGAAGCGCTTGATTTTGACGACCTTCTCCTAAAAACCGTCAGGCTGTTTACCGACCACCGCGAAATCCTCGGCAAATACCAGGAAAAATATCATTATGTGTTGGTCGACGAATACCAGGATACCAATAAGGCGCAATACGAACTCACGAAAAAGCTTTCCGGACGATGGCGGAACCTGACCGTCGTCGGAGACGCATCGCAATCCATATACCGGTGGCGGGGTGCGGACTTTAGGAATATCGTGAACTTCAAGGCAGACTACCCCGACGTGGCGGTATTTAACCTGGAACAGAATTACCGCTCCACCCAGATTATTCTCAACGCCGCCTTCAGCGTCATATCCAAAAATACTTCCCACCCGATTCTCAAACTCTGGACGAATAAGGAGGGTGGCGACCGGATCACGCTCTATGAGGCGCGCAATGAGACCGATGAGGCGACGTATCTTATCCATGCCATCCTGCAGTCCGGGAAACCATTCTCCGATTTTGCCGTCCTATACCGGACCAACGCACAGTCCCGCGTGCTGGAAGAGGCGTTTCTGCATGCGGGCATTCCGTATACGCTTGTCGGCGGAACGAGGTTTTATGAACGGAAAGAAATCAAGGACGTGCTCTCATACTTACGGTTACTTGCAAATCCGAAAGACACCGTCTCCTACAACCGGGTGGAAAAACTGGGCAAAGGCAGGCTTGCTCAGTTCCTTACGCTTGCCGACGAATATAGGAAGGACGCTATGCTCATCGGACTATCAACACTCGACCTCCTCGATCAAATACTCGAACGGACGCGGTATATGGAGCTTTTTGACGCCAATGTGGAAGAGGAAGCCATGCGCCTTGAGAACATCAAGGAACTCCGTTCCGTCGCCATGGAATTTCCCGTCCTCATCGAATTCCTGGAAAACGTCGCCCTTGTTGAAAAGGAAGAGGCATCAAGAAGGAAAAACCGGCGGGATAACCCGGACAGTAGCCGGGGGGCAGTCACGTTAATGACCCTTCACGCCGCGAAAGGACTCGAGTACCGCACTGTTGCGATCGTCGGCATGGAGGAAGGTATATTCCCCCACAGCCGTTCCCTCATGGAACGGGATGAACTGGAGGAAGAACGGCGCCTGTGCTATGTCGGCATAACCCGGGCCAAGGAGAAACTCTACCTGACGTATGCAAACCGCCGGCTCATCTTCGGCTCCCGAAACCAAAATATGGTATCCCGCTTTATTGCGGATATCCCTGAGGATCTCTTGGACCTGCAGGTATCGCTTGCGGCGAACCGGGGTTTTACGGATGAAGACTTGTTAATTTAAGGGGATGAGATAGAGAACCAGAAGGACAACGGAACCCAGAACGACACCGACCGCAAGAATCATTTCAAGGGTTAGGAATATTTTGGCTACTCCCCGGACTGACCCGAAAGAAAAAAGCGGAAAAATGAGACGGCTATCAATAGGCAACCAACTGATCGCATCATCAACTTTTGTATTTCCTGCTTTCCGCTTCATCAAGAGCTATTGTAGCATACGATGCTAATGCGCGATAATACTGGCATGGACGACGAAAAAACCTCATGGAACGCACGCGTCCGACATCCATTGCAGTCCTGGGAATGGGGGGAATTTAGGAGCCGTATGGGCATCGACGTAGTCAGAAACAATGCCTATCAGCTTACCGTTCATCGCATACCCCACACCCCCTGGACCATAGGCTACCTGCCTAAGGGAACGCTCCCTTCCCGCAAAGCGATCGAAGACCTCCGACGGATAGGCCGGGAAAAACGCGCGATATTCATAACTATTGAGCCCGACGTGATTCGATCGGAAAAGAACGAGAAGACACTCGCAACCTTGCCGCTTATCCCGTCCCACCATCCGATGTTTACCAAATACACATTCATCCTGGACCTTACCAAATCCGAAGAGGAACTTCTCCGGGCCATGCATCCAAAAACAAGATATAACCTCAGGATCGCCAAAAAACACGGCGTAACCATAAAAGAGGATAATTCCAAGGAAGCCTTCGATGCGTATATGAGACTGAATGCGGAAACCACCCTGCGGCAGGGATTTTACGCGCATAACCGCACGTATCATGAGACGATGTGGGAAACGATGCGGACTTCAGGCATTGCCCGTTTGTTTACCGCCGAATACCAGAAGAAAATTCTTGCCGCATGGATCATATTCGCCTGGGGGAAAACCCTCTACTACCCGTACGGCACTTCGTCACGGGAATTCCGCGAAGTCATGGCACCCACTCTGTTGCTTTGGGAAATTGCCCTGTGGGGAAAACGAATGGGTTATAAAGCCTTTGACTTATGGGGAGCACTCCCGGACAATCCCGACCCGAAGGATCCGTGGTACGGATTCCACCGCTTCAAGCAGGGTTTTAATCCCACACATGTCGAATTCATCGGCTCATACGACCTTGTCATCAACCCGTTCCTTTACCCCGTATACAAAGTTGCGGACAACATCCGGTGGGCGCTCCTCCGCCTCAGGCGGAAATAATCAGTATGGAAATCCAGCAATCGTCAACCTACGCGGGGTATATACGCTCGTTGGGATGGGTCGTAGAGAAAGTGGACGGCGTCTTCATATACATTAAGCCGTTTCCCATCATCGGCGGGCTGGCAAAAATTCAGCGGGCGGATACCTTCCCATCTCCCGATGCGCTTCTTTCCGTACTCCGTACGCATGGCGTCCGAAACCTTGCCGTTGAACCTGACGCATCCGTGGATCAAACGGAATTCGACACATGGATACGTACGATGCGCAAGTCAGTTACGATAAATACCGACTATTTCCTACCGACGAAAACACTCCGCGTCGACCTGACGCCAACCGGGGAAACGATATTCAAAAAATTTTCCGAGGCTAAACGCCGGGCGGTCCGCCGGGCGGAAAAAAATCATGTCAGGGTACGCGTGTCGGATGACATTGATACGTTCATCAGACTCAAAAACCGTTCAGCCGGTTTCCTGGGGTTCATCACAACGGCCGGCGTACGGAAGCTATGGAATGCGTTACCGGGGAAAAACAAATGCGTCCTTCTTGCGGATCTCGGGGACACGTATGTTGCCGGCATCCTGCTAATTTTTTGGAATAATGTCGCCTATTATTGGATCGCAGGCGCAACGAGGCAAGGCAAAAAGCTTTTCGCCCCCACGTATCTCGTCTGGGAAGCACTCAGGGAATCGAAACGCCGCAACATGAAATGCCTGGACTTCGTCGGCGTATGGGACGAACGGATACCGGAAAAGAACCATGAGTGGAAGGGGTTCACCAAATTCAAGGAGGGCTTCGGCGGCACCCCGCTCTATTATCCCCTTACAAAGCTACGGGACTGACCCCCCTGCATCAGGGAGTCGGACAGACAAGCACGGGATCGCATGGCGCTCTCACGCATTGGACCTGCTTATATGAACAGCCTTCGGGCGCCGGCGGCATCGAAGATCCCCTGGATCCCATGCGGTATTCCACGTAATCGGGTCCGCTCGCAGACTCGATACAGGCCGCAAGCTCCTGGTTCATCGTCCAACCGCATTGTCCGCTTGCCTGTTTTTCGCAGGTTGCCGACTTGTAACAGGCGTATGATGCCAGGTAATTGCACCGGGAAACCCCCATGGAAGCTGCCTGCTGTTCGCTCACACAGAGCTCGCCGCTGCATCCTGCCACGGCACACCCCGCTTCGATAACCTGGGGTTTCGGCGGCGGAGTCGGTTGGCACCAACGGTACCCTTCCATGAGCGCGATCTTGCAAAGCATCTGTCCGCTCGAATCCTGGCATCCTGCCGGAATCGGCTGACAGGGAAGTTCGTTTTTGAGCTTCATGCTGTTGACGTACAGCACCTGCATATTACGCTCCCTGAGCATCCGGCGCTCGTCATCAGTACCCCGCCATCCTTCGGGACCGGCAACATTGCCCACCGCGATCACTTCCTTACCCACGAATTCCTCGAAATTGATGTTGGTTCGCCGCGCGATCATGGGACACGCCCTGCCCCGCAGACACGGCGCGGGATCGCTTCCCTGCATCAATGCGAAAACAATGAGGTTTTTCGTTGTCTGACCCTCGTAATATCCCCTGAGCGTGTATCCCGTTCTGGATGTGCCTTCGGGAGAATCACCGGACACCTTCATGACGGTGCCGATGACGGTCTTTCCGGGAATCTCTTTGTAACCCATGAGTTGAATCTGGTCTACCGCGATTGCCGTATTTGCCAGCGCCTTCATGTCGACAAACGATATCTTGATATCCGTGATTTTCTTGCGCAACGATTCCTGCGGAAATTCGAATATGACTTCCTGCATCGACCCGTCGGCGGTCAACTTCAACGGCACGGGCGTTTCGAACGCATTTTTCCCTTCCAGTTTGTATTGGACCATGAACGAAACCGGCAGTACCCGCATCTTCTTGGCATACGGATCGCTGCCTGTTCCGGCAAGCACCGATAGTTTCATTTTGAAACGGTTAACGGGATAAAGAAGTGTGGTATCCACCGCTCCGCGTTCAAGCCTCGGTTCCAGCTGGGTGACGACCGTCTTTTGCCTGCATTTATAGTTTCCGCGTTTTTTTGTGCCCGTACACACTTCCTTCCGCTCCCGGGTTTCCGTCTTGGTGTCGATAACAAGGGAGTACACACCCTTCCCGGCGCTTTGTTTGCCCCAATCGGATGCTTTCCAGTCCTGGGCACCGCTGTCAAACGTCCATTGCTTGAGAAGTATTTCTTCCGTTGCCGCCTTGCTTCGGAGCTCGAAACTGCCCCCGATAAGCGTCGCATATCCGACTACCAACGCCAGAAGCCCAAACGCGACCATGAGTACGAGGGTAATTACCCTGGATGAGTTCTTTTTTGCTTTCGCCATATACATCCATCATCATCCGGCGGGGATTCTTTTGTCAAGCATTTTCAGCTGGAATTCAGGATACGCCGCAAAACATTCGGTACTCGCAATCACGGCATAACTGGTTACCCGAGCAACGGAAATCCGAGTGTTCTATTTTCGTTGCTATGTCAATGATGGAGGCTTTCTCCAGAACCAACTGTTCAGCGGTGCGGGTCGTGGACACCTTAACTTTGGAATCAAAAAAATAGAGCGATAGCGTTATATCCTCCGGCCTCCGTGAAAACGCGACGCCCGGGATTTCGCTTGCCGCTATGGCATACATCGAAAGCTGCAAATTTGCATCTACCTCCCGCTTACTTGGCATCCTGCCGGTCTTGTAATCGATGATTTCAAGTTTCCCGCCGGGCAATTCGTCGATCCGGTCGATCTTTCCGCCGATTTTTATCGTCTTCCCATTCGCTGTTACCGGCACGGTAAACGGCTGCTCGAGGGCCACGGGCTTTGATTTCGTGTCAAACTCATGATCCATATAATAGGAAAGGTATTCGGCCCCCCGCTTTTTCATATCCTCCTCATACTGCCTGTTTTCATATCCTTCACGCTTCCAGTACCGGTCCAGGAGTTCCAGGAGCAATTGTTTGGTGACCCGCTCGCCTGCGGCATGAAGCTGATAGAAGTCCTTAAGCGCTGCATGAATACTTGTCCCAAACGACAGCGAGGCGCTCGAAGGCGTTGGTATTTGCAGGATGTACCGGAGTTTGTAATGCAAGGGGCACAACCGGAACGTTTCTATCTGCGAGTACGAAAGATAGGTAACCGACAGCTTGGCCTGCTCCTGGGTAGGGAGTGTTGTCTGCCCCAGTCCGGAAGCGCCGGATACGGACTCGGACTTTTTCCAGTCAAGAAACGTTAACTGTGTCGTCGTAGGCGGCGCGACCGCGACGTTCTCCCCCATTATTTCGTACACGAACGGCGACAGTTTTTTCTCCCGCTTCCCCTCACCGTAGAAATTCGCACCCGTGAGAATCAGGTGATCCTTTGCCCGCGTCATCCCGACATAACACAACCGCCGCTCTTCC
>CAZHOQ010000040.1:0-13086 GCA_964533995.1 uncultured Gammaproteobacteria bacterium | reverse complement strand
CCTTGCGCCGGGCGCATCGGTCATCGCACATGCGGCAACCGACAGTATGTCTCCGACCATACGAAAAGGCGAAGAGATCATCGTGTCACGAACCCCGTCCTCCGATATACGAAACGGCGACATTATCGCATACGTGCGGCCGGACAAGCGGCATATACTGGTGCACCGCGTCGTTCGGCGAAGCGTGACAAAACGCGGAACCGCGTTTATGACAAAAGGAGACAACCTAACGGAACCTGACCCGTATATGACACCCGCAAAAAACGTCTTGGGACGGGTGCACACCATAGGAACGGACAACCGCCGCCGTTTTGCGCCTTCCCGATGGATGCGGGTGCTTTTGGTTCTGCTTGTCGCGGAACTATGCCTCACGTTATTGGATTTCGGAAAATTCATGCATTCCGTTTACGATGCAAAACGGGATGCCAGGGACTGGTATATGACCGATCCCCGAAACTCGTGGTCATCAACGCTCGATTTCTCGCTTACCTCCTACTACCACCCGTTTCTCGGCTGGAGGTACCGCCCGGTTTCAAGCAAATATGTGAACGTGGAGTCTGACCTTTCCCGCCGGACAACCGATAATCCGGCCGGGGAACATATTCCTTCCGTCTATTTTTTCGGCGGGTCCTCCATGTGGGGTATCTACGCCAAAGACAGCGAAACGATCGCATCGTATTTTGTGCGATCGGTAAACCGGATACGTCCGCGGATTTCCGCGGTCAATTACGGGCATTTGTCCTACAACAATAACCAGGAACTCATGTTCCTCCTGGAACTTCTCAAAGAAGGCAAACGCCCGGCGTACGTCATTTTCTACGACGGATGTAACGACCTCCGTTCCGCCCCGGAGCGTGTGCGTTCGGAACGCCAAATTTCGGAATTTCTCAGCGATGTGAATACGATCGTGTATCCCAAAGCCGCTCTTGCCTATTGGAAGCCCTCGGACCTTTTGGTAACCATTAAGCGGTCCCTAGTCGATAACGTACGGATTATCCGCTACCCGTACCGGCTGCTTTCCCCGCTGGTCAAACGGTTATTGGGGCTATCATCCCCTCCCCCCACCCCCACAACTCCTTCTGAAATCGCAACGTCCGTTGTATCCAATTACCGCCGGAATGCGTCGGTCGTGGATGCGCTTTCCCGAACGTATAACTTCAGGTACCTCTTTTTTTGGCAACCGACCATGTACGATAAACCCCTCACCCCCCGGGAAAAAACGTATCCGAAAACGAATCCGGCAATACGGGAGGCAAGTATGCAAGCAAGGACCCTGCTTGCTGCCGACCCCGTTCCGAACTTTTTTGATTTGAGTACCACGTTTGCCGCATCCTCCTCGTCGTCCCTGTTTACGGACGAGTGTCATGTCATACCGGAGGCCAATATGGTTGTCGCCGACCGCATCGCGGACATCTTCGAACAAAATTTTCACGAGAATTGACAGCCGATGAAACAGTGACATACACTGATTCATATGAAACGGTCAAAACGGACCTACCGTAAACCCCGGGACAACCGGATAAAAATAGAGGTAATTCTTGCTGAGGCAACCTAAGCCGCTATCACGACACAGTTTCCTTGAGGATTGACAGCCGTTAGTACGATGGCCTACACTGACTCGTATGGTAAAACGGACCTACCGTAAACCCCGGGATAACCGGATAAAAATAGAGGTATTGCTCGTTGAGGCAACCTAAACCGCAATCACCCGTCTGGATATTGCCATAGGTTTTGCCTATGTTACTTGTTACGTCACATACGCGAATCGTCCATAACAGTGAGATAACAAGTAAAAAAGTCGGCAGGGAATGGATTATTTTGGAATCCAACAAAAAATACGTCCGCCGGCTCAATGAAACCGCAGGGTACCTGTGGAGCCGGACTTCCCGTCCAGTCCTCGTTTCCTCGCTGATTTCCGCGGTAGCCCGTACGTACGGCATCACGAAGGAAGCGGCAACAAAAGACGTAATGGCGTTCGTCCGCTCATACGTGAAAGCCAACCTGCTCATTCCGGCATAAACTATCTCCCGAACGCTTCGGCATCCCGACGCGGCAACCCCTTATGTGGCTAGCGCACCCGGCATTTGGTAAAAAGTCGATGCTTTTAATTGCGCTTCTTGCTGCATCCGCGGCGGTGTTTGCCGATCGTTTGGACCCCATCAAGGCCGCCGGGCATTTTTTTGCCATCCCCCTCGTTCTCCTTACGTATGCCGCATGGAAAGGCGGCGTTTGGATCCGCCGGCGTGCTTTTGCCAATTCATCCCTGGAAGCCGTGGCATTTATTGCGGAATAAGACATCTATCGCGCACTGACTGCATTGAGCACATCGCGGACGAACATGCGGACGACAGACCCGGTCACATGCGGGAGGAAAAATACTTTATACAAGTGCCGCGGGACGCCTTTCATGCCATAGGACGTTGTTTGTCCCCCATATAGCCAGTACTTCTCCTCTATCCGTAGTGGCAGCCGTCCCCCGGGAAGGGTCGGAAACATCAGCCCCACCGTAAGGCTATCGGGATGTGTTACTACCCGTACGGAAGATCCGGCGAGTTCGGACAATACCAATGCCTTATGCGCCTGCTGTTTTTCCACGATATTGCGCAATCCGTCAGCCCCGAGCGCATGCATCGCCGCCCATGCGGCAACGGCGGATACTCCGGAACGCGAACCGGAAACGGTCGTATCCCGTTGCGGCAGGTAATCAATATCGGAAGCGATATGCCGCCCCAATGCCTTGCGGTACAACACCAGCCCCGCCGGATAGGGCGCCAGGGAAAATTTGTGGAAATCAGTAACGACGGCACTCACGTCCGCATTGGAAAAGGGCGCAAACGTACGGCCCAAAAATGGCGCAATCAGCCCGTTGAGCGCCGCATCTACCCAAAAGAAAAAAGAAACACCGGGTAGCTCCCGCTTGAGGGTTCGGGCGGCGCTGGTGATGCGCCCAACGTCGTCGACCGTACCCGTCGCACTATACCCTACCGTAAGGCACGCCATGAATCCCCGGTATCCCCTCTTATGCAACGCACGGACCGTTTGGACAAATCCCGGTTCGCTCATGCTCCATGACTCGGGGTCAAGCCGCACGGCGTACGTATTCATCCCGCCGATTACGGCAGATTTTTTCACGGAGTAGTGAGTCAGCGGGGTCACCAACAGACATACTTCCTGCGGCGGAATTTTCTGCTTGAGGGACGCGCTGCCCAGCCAGTACGAGAAAAGATTTCCCTCCGTTCCCCCGCTGGTCATGTACCCGGTAAGGGAAGCAGGTGTACCGTGGTACAATTGGATCATCTTTTGGATGACCTCGTATTCATACCGCTGGATCACGTCTTCGCTTGTCTTCTCAACCGATCCCAGTTGGGCGGGATTGTAGCCGATAAGCGCCCGGTATGCGGCAGTGGATGCCCCATGAGGCATCGTGTAGAGGGAACCTAAGTTGTACGATACGTGCCGGTCCCGTAGGTCCCACATGGTTTCGGCAAGCCGAGCTAAGATGGCATGGACAGGCTGTCCTTTTTGGGGAAATCTCCCCGGGTGATACCCGGGACGCTGCCACAGCGCTCTTAGTGTCTTTTTTAACAGTGTCTTGATCCCCGTTCTCATCGGTATCCTTTTTGAATGATTCCCAACCCGGATTCCGAAGGCCACGGGAATTGTATTTTCCCCGGCAAACGGAGTTCCTGCCACAACTTCCGCACCCCGAATATTCCCCCCTCAAGCTTTCCTTTGGCCGATATATCGTGGAACACCAGAAATCCGCCGCGGGACAGCTTCGGCCAGAATGTCCGGAAGTCGTGCTTCGCCCCATCGTACGAATGGTCGCCGTCGATGTAGATATACTCGTATGCGGCTTTGCCGTTACGTTTCGCGTACTCGGTACTCGTCATAACATGCGTCGTAATATAGGCGCTGATGCCGAGTTTGGCAAAATGGGCCGCCGGGTTATATTGCTTCCAAAACCCTATCCCCCCCCAGCTCTTCCCGGGGTGCGATGACGTGCTGTAGCCCGGATCCACAAAATCCACATGGCCGCGGCCGTTATCCCGGAGTGCCAATGCGAGGATCGCCGGAATGAATCCCCTCCGGGAGCCAATGCAGAGAATGCGTGTCGGGCGGGCGTTACGGACGATCGCATACTGAATGAGGCCGTATCCGGTAAATCCCTGCACAAAATTCGTATGCTGCCCCGTATCCCCGCTGAACTCATCAATGAGGAACCTCCCGGTGTCAGTAGAAAGCACCGGATATTCCGTGTCCGCGTCGTACTGCCAACTCAGCGCCATCCGTCTCACCTCCGCACCAATCCCGCGCATCCGCTCAAAAAACGACCGTAACATACAGGGCTAATGATACCACGATGATGCCGGGGCTCCCCAACCGGCAGTCCAATGGTATAGAATTGCGGCACGAATGAAACGATACGTCATCCTCATGCCGTTCCATAATCCCTGGGATTGGCACACCGATTACGCAAACCAGTCCGCACGCATTCTCGCCCGGAAACATCTCGTCGTATGCATGCTCTGGGGTGACTCGGTTTCCCTCTGGGAGATGATACGGGGGGCCCGGTCCTACCGCCCGGTCACCGGAAACGGGAATCTGTGGAAAATACAGCCCATCTTTCTTGTTCCCGGCAAGCGGTTCTTCCTTTCACAACTTATCAATACGGGCCTCAACCTTCCGTTCGTCTTTCTTATCGTCACGGCAATCTCGTTCATCACGAAACGGGAGCGGCTGTTTTGGTTCTTCGGATTCTATGACCCGGTGTTTCTCCTGCTGCCGCCGTTTTTCCGGTCATGGAAAACCGTCTACGACTGCGTCGACGTCGCAACCCACCCTTCGCACGCTCTCAAGCGGCGGATAGAAGCTTCCGAACGGTCGTTGCTGGGGTACGCCTGGATCGTCGTCACGAATTCGGAAACCCTTGCCACACGCCTTACCGCAATACGGAACGATGTCCGGATCGTGCCGCTGGGATTCCGCATCGAGATGTTTCAAAAGCCGCTACCCGCTCCGGCAATCAAAAGGCGCCGCCCGCTCATCGGTTACAGCGGATCTATCGATTACCGGGTAAACTTGTATCTCCTCTACCGGCTTATACGAGAAAATCCCCGATGGGACTTCGGACTGTTCGGACCCGTTTTCCATGATCATCTTACCGAGTCCAAGCACGCGCTCATCCGGAGGATCCTGCGGCAACCGAATGTTACCTATGGAAATCTCGACACGAGAAGCCTTGCGGCAACGCTTTCGGAATGCGACGCATTCATCATTCCGTATGATACCGACATACCGCTTGCCAAGTACGCGTTTCCCATGAAAATCATGGAATACTGGTACGCGGAAAAACCGGTGATATCGACAAGGATAACTGAACTGGAACGGTACCCGCGCTTCGTCCGGTTTGCTTCAACTTCCCGCGGCTTCACGCAGGCAATCCGGGCAGCGCTCCTGCATCCTGCCCCGCGCACCCTCCGCGCAGCCCATGCCCTCGCGAAAAAACATACGTGGCAACGGAAAGTTGTTGCTATCATAAATATCATGAAGCGCTATGAAACGAATGATAAGGGTAACGAATAAACACCAACATCACGCTCTCCACATCACCCATGTTGTACGGAGCAGTATCCCGTGGGCACTCGTTCTTATCCTTGCCATCCTGATCAGGACGTATAACGTTACGGGCACCATTCGGTTCAGAGGAGACCACGGCATGGATCTTTTGATCGTCCGGGCGATGGAACAGGAAGGGCACCGGCCGCTTGTCGGACCGTTCTTAAGCCTTCGCGGATTCTACACGCCGCCGACCTACTATTACCTCACCTGGGCGTCCTACCACCTGACTAAATCTATCGAAGGCATCGTATATATCAACGTCGCACTCAATATCCTGACGATGCTCATCCTTATGCGGCTTGCATACGAAATGGCCGGCAAGGGCCCTGCGCTTACCGCTGGACTGGCCTTTGCGGTATCGTCCGTCATGATCGTCCATGCCCGAAATTTCTGGCAGCCCTACCACGTCCAGTTGTTTCTTGCGCTCTTCCTCTATCTCCTCTGGCGTGCGTTCGCTGCTCGATCAGTCAAACTCCTTTGGGCAGCATCGGCAAGTTTCTTTATCGCGCTATCCGTTTACCCGTCACCCCTGGTCCTTATTCCATTTGTGTGTTATCAGGTCTTCCGGTGGTACCGCACGATTGCGGTGCGGGCGCCGCTATCTTCACTTTGGCATACCCTCCTCACCCTCGCCCTTCCCGCAATCACGGTGTACATGCCGCAGATCATCTTTGAAGTAACCTACGCGTTTCCTTCGTTGCGGCACATGGACGTGGACATCGCCTCCCTTCCGAGTCTCGATCGTACACTGATGCGCGTCGGGGAAAATGCATTCTATTTTCTCCTCTCGGTTACCCGGATCGAATCGTTATTTCCCCAGGCTGCCTTTTATATTGCACTTTTCGTGCTATTCATTTATTGGAAAGTCTTCCCGTGGGACAGGATTCCCCGAACCATCCGTTCCTTTTTATCTCCGGGCGCACTTATCGCCGGTATTCTTGTGTTTATCCTCTATACCAAAGACACCTATTCGCATCGGACGTGGGCATACTTCCCGTTTGCATTTCTTTTTGCCGGACTCGGGGTTTCTTACGGATGGATGGCAAACGGCGCCAAGCGCTTGGTCATGGTCGCCATTGCAGCCCTGTATATCACCCTCAATCTCGCCTACATCACGCCGTCATTCACCAATCCCAATAGCAATGAAATGAAAGAGGCGCGCGATATCGCCTGGTACGTTATGGACGATATGAAGGCACATGATATTTCAGCATCTGATATGTCTCTCTTCCACAAGATTCCTGACGACCCCCAAAACGGCTCATATAAAATCTACCGGGTACTCTACTTTCTGGTTTCCGAGGGTGCCCTTCGGCTCTCCATCAACGAACATGGCAACATTCCTGTTTTTGACTATTCGCAGCCCAAGATACGGCCGCACATGTATGTGATGTGCCAGTTCTTCCCCTCACGGGAAGCAGCACTTGAGGGGTGTGTTGCTCCGGTCATGCAGACGACGGCATACACGGTCAGAAAGCATTCATGGATCGGCACAACGGAGATATTCGTGCTCGACACACGCACATCTCACGTTACTTCCGCGCGTCAATAATCGCCCGGACGACTGAACGTATATCGCGCTCCGTTAGCGCGGCAGATGATGGAAGATACAACCCCTCACTTGCAAGACGCTCGGCAACCGGATACCTGTTTCGGTGCCCTGAAAAATACGGCGGCTGCAGATGGATGGGGATAAAAAACGTTCTCGTCTCAATGCCCCGGTCTGCAAGGTTTTTCCGCAGCATATCCCGATCTATCCCAAACTGTGATTGATCGACGAGCACGCCGTACATCCAGAATACGGAGCGATATCCTTTCGGCTCAACGGGGAGGGTTAAACCAGGCACATCGTAAAGTAGTTTCGTATACAGTGCAGCATGCGCCCTGCGCGTTGAAACCAGCTCATGAAAACGCTCTGTCTGCGCAAGCCCCACCGCCGCTTGCAGATTCGACATCTCGTAACTGTAGCCTATAAACTGGTGCCAAAAATGGTGCGACGGCGTGAATGCGTGGCCCCGTAACGTTCTCACCAAATCCGCAAGCTTCGTGTTGTTTGTGGTGATCATCCCGCCTTCCCCCGTGGTTACGACCTTATTGGCAAACAAAGAAAATGCGGCGATGTCTCCCAACGATCCCACACGCTTTCCGCGATACTCCGCGCCATGGGCTTCCGCCGCATCCTCGATAACCCACAGCCCGTACTTCTTGGCGAGTATAAGGATCGGCCGCATGTCAGCAGGCAAACCATAGATATGCACGGGAAGAATGGCTTTTGTCCGTTTTGTGATGACCCGCTCGAGCTTTGTGGTGTCGAGATTCCAGGTTGCGGGATCTGCATCGACAAAGACGGGTTTTGCCCCCGTATACCGCACGGCGTTGGCCGTAGCAATCATGGTAAATGACGGCATTACCACCTCGTCCCCTGGACCGATGTTTGCGGCAACAAGGGATAAATGAAGCGCCGACGTACCGCTGTTGACCGCAACGGCGTATGTTGTGTGGGAAATGTGTTTGGCAAATGCGGATTCGAATCGTTCCACATACGAGCCACGGGCAGAGATCCAGGATGTCTTTATGGCATCCTCAACGTACCGCAGTTCGTTCCCCTGTAACACCGGCTCACTTACGGGTATGTTGGGCGATCGAAGGATGACCGGTTCGAATTTCGGTAACACGCGGCGAATGCTCCGCATTGGACCGGCGGGTATGGTGAAGGGCCGCAAGAGTGATTTCATGAGATGTATCGCGTACGCCGCAATGCGATAGCCGCTGCAAGATACGTAACAGCCATTATAAGAAGCCGGGATTTGCTTTGTCCATACGATCTCAATCCGTACCTGATCGGAATCTCCGTCAGTCTCAGGCGTGCCATATGGGCACGGTACACAAGCCGAAGGTGGTATTCGCCATACCCGTAGAATATCTTCGTGATCCCCAGCCGCTCCAACACTCGTTTCGATACGGCATAAAACCCGCTCGTATTATGCCAGATGGGAAATCCCAAACCGTAACGGATACATGCGTTAAATGCCAAACTTGCTCCAAACCGCAGCCGGCCGGGCATACTCCCGCCGGAAACAAACCGCGATCCTACGGCAATATCTGAATACGAAAGTGCACGATAGAGCGCCGGTATGTATCGGGGGTCGTGATTGCCGTCGGCATCCATCCCGATAATTACCGAACCCCTGGCGTGACGAATTCCGCGGGCGATAGCAGTCCCCAACCCACGGTTCTTGACGCGCTTGATGCACCGCACCATGCTGCCAAACTGCCGTCGTACTACGTCTGCGGTGCCGTCCGGACTATTGTCGTCAATGATAATGATTTCCGCCTTCACACCGGATAACTGAGAAAGACTCTCAATAATCCGCGGAATAAGGGAAATGATGTTTTCCCGTTCGTTATACGTCGGAATAACGACGGTAATATCAATCCGTTTCGTTTGTCTAGCACTCTTGATCATTTGTTTGCACCAGGCTTTTTCGCCAATACCACAAGCGACGAACCCCAGGGATACGAGATATGCGGCATGCCAAACGATTCAATCCGGTTAATGGCAATAAGCATACGGTTCAAAAGTGAGGGCACCGTCCCAACGTCAGAGGATGTACCAGCATGAGATGGCCACATACGGTCAATGATGCGTTTTGCCGCAAACAGCGGAAACACAAGAAAATACATATAGGACGATACGATCGGCTGAAACCCTGCGCCTCGCACTTTGTCCAGCATTTCCCCTAGGGTATACCGCTCCCTTCCCTCAACGGCCAGGTCATGCCTTCCGGAAAGAACTGGGATAGCACAGTCGGTGATAAGCACCATGCCCCCGGGAACGAGGATGCGGTTGGCTTCCCGGAGTGCTGCACGGTCGTCGACACCCTGGTGATACAGGACGTCGAACATACAGACAAGGTCCGTGCTGCCAGAAGCAATTCCGGTGCGTTCCGCTGTGCCTTTCTTAAGACGGATGCCGCGCTTTTGCGCAAACGTCCGGCCGGCGCTATTCGGTTCGATGCCCGTGACCGTGCCATATGACCGCAAAAAGGAAATCATGCCGCCGGTCCCGGCACCGATATCGGCAATCGTCAGCACTGATGTGTTGCCCGGTGCCGGGATAATCCCGTGCCGCGCTAAAACCCGGGAGATAAACTTCCGCCTAGCAACAAACCACCAATGGGTTTGTTCAACGGTAAACATGGCCTGATATTCCGCTAGGTGCATATGAGGCGTTCGCTTCTCATAATTTATATCATTAAATCCGTACGGGAGGTAGCCAGGCTATACGTGCACCGAAGTTGATTACTGGTTGCGAATTTTTCCAGCCAGCGCGCCGGCAAAAATAAAACAATACAGAAGTAATCCAGTAACAAACCCTCTCAAGGCAAATCCCATCCCCTTCTCTTTCCAAATAAATGCCATGAATTTCCGGATAAGAAAAAGGTGAATGCAAAGCGCGCTGACAAATGCTGCCAGGATAATTGTTACCGGAAGCGTAAGTACCCCAAGCGTACTGATCAAGGAAACAACGGAAAGCACGCCAAATCCGATCACGGAAACGCCCGAGAGGGTTGTAACTGCCTCCTGTATCGTCGTTGCCACCGGATCGAATTTCTTTCGCTTCGTATAGAGCTTCGTCCAGTAATACGCCCGGAGAAAATATTTTTTTGCTATCGGCCAAAACTCTTCGAATTCATGACGCACCCGGACGGATGGCGCGAAAATAATCGCATACCGACGGGCTATTCTATAGGTAAGCTCAATATCTTCAACCAATGGCGCCGGATACGCCTCATTAAATCCTCCCAACCGCTCAAACACTGCCTTTTTAATGGCGGCAATCCGTGTCGAAAAGAGAAAGTAATATCCGCTTTTGTCGCGCTCGTTAATCCAGTAGCTCCAGTCCCTGAGCGCCTTGAAGTTGGGGAAAAATGCCTTCGTTTTTTGCTCCTTCACCCACACGCCGGTCAAAGCTACGATATCCGGGTCATCAGTAAACACCTTGGCAATTTCTGTTAGCGTATCGGGAAAAACCTCGACATCTCCGTCCAGGAATACGACAAACTCACCCTTGGCGGCAGCAACTCCCCTGTTCCGGGCAATCGCCGGGCCGTGATTCCGTTTCAGCCGGACGGTACGGTATCCGTTTTGCCCCAACGCCGGTTCGGATCCGTCATCCACGATGATGATCTCGTATGGCGGTGCGTTTTTGGTTTTTTCGAGCGAAGAAAGCAACCGCTCGAGTTTTTCCGGTGCATTGTAATACGGGATAATTACTGACAAAAAGGGTTTCACAAGGTTTTCAATACCTTTCCGGCTACCGTAATAACATACTCCAGCTCTTTTTCCGTCATACCCGCATATATCGGCATGCGGACAAGCGTCCCGGCAACATCCTCGGTCACCGGCAGTCTGTATGTGCGCCCCATCAGCGATCTCCCCATCGGGGACCGGTGGAGCGGCACGTAGTGGCTGCTTACTTCGATGTGTTTTTCACGCATCTTCCGCATGAATTGTTGTTGCAGGGCATGCGTCGGGAATTTCAGCGCATAAATGTGCCAATTGGGTTCCGTCATTCCCTTGGAAACAGTAGGGAGCTGAACCTTGTCGGCAAATGGGGTAAACGCCTTCTGATATTCGGAGGCAATCTTCCGCCGGTCCCGGTTAATACGCGCAATCTGATCAAGTTGCACATTCACGAGTGCGGCAAAAATATCGGAAAGGAAATAACTGCTCCCTTCCCCTACCCACTGGTAGATGGACACTTTCCCCTGCAAAAACGCCTGCCGGTCCGTGCCGATAGCGCGAAAAATCTCCAGCTTATCGGCAAGTTTCGTATCGTTTGTCACGATCGCCCCTCCCTCACCAGCAGCAACGTTTTTCGTGCCGTGGAACGAAAACGCTCCTGCAACTCCGAAGGTTCCGAGATGTTTCCCCTTATACCAGGACCCAATGCAGTGGGCAGCATCCTCGACCAGCCACACCTTCTTGTCGCGGGCAAGTGCTTTCAGCGCGTCAAACGACGGCCCTGCCATACCCGCATAATGCACCGTCATGATGCCGACTGTTCTTTTGGTGATCTTCTTTTCGACATCCCGGGGATCCAAACTGAACGTGACGGGATCGATATCCGCTAGGACCGGCTTGGCACCCCGGATCATGACCGCCGTTGCGGTTGCCGCCAGCGTAAACGACGGAACTATGACTTCATCCCCTGCCTTTGCCCCCAGGGATGCGACAATCGCTTCCATGGCATGCGTGCAACTGGTAACCGGAAGCGTAAACGCAGCCTTTGTAAGCTTTTTGAGCTTCTCGCGCATTGCTTGGCTGTTTGGTCCGTCGCCAACACCGGATCCTGTCCGCATGGCACGGATCACTGCTTGCTCTGCTTTCGGTCCCCAGTACGGTTTATGTAAGGGAATTTTCATTAAGGATGATAATACCGATACCACAATGAACTGACAAGTAAGCCCTTTTACGCTGCCGTTGGCAGATCATATCCTTTTTTCCTCAGCCGGTCGGAAAGCACGGCCCATGAAGCGTGTTGCACACTCGGGACGCTCCGTGCCCATGCGCGTACCACCGCGACACGCCCGGGCTCTTCGCGGGCAATCGTCAAGAACCCGCGACGAACCCGTTCATGGAATATTGGCCCTTTTTGCTCCCACTCGTTCCACTCCCCCTGCCGCCATTTTCGCCACAATCCGATAACGGCTGGTACATCCAGAAGAATCGTAAGATCAGGTCTTCGTATCGAGCCTATGGCAAAATCATTAACCGCCCGGATGCCGTCAAGCGGTTGTCCTTCAGCATGCCCTTGGATTGCCGTGGTACTGTCGATGAAGCGATCGACAAGGACGACCAGCCCCTTTTCAAGATCCGGCCGGATGCGTTCTCCGGCAAGTTGTGCCCGCGCAGCTCCATACGCAAATATTTTCGTTCTTGGATCGGGCTCCGAGCCAAATAATTCCCTACCATGAAGCATCATCTCGCGGATGTCTTTGCCATACGTCGTGTCTCCGGGATCATGATAGACGGAAAAGGGAATGCGATACCGTTCAAGCTGCGCCTTGAGATACTTAAGAACCCCGGTTTTCCCGCTCCCCTCTCCACCTTCAAGCGTTCCCAGAAATCCGCCTTCGATTTTAATCAGGGCCGATCATATCGGAATAATCGGTCATTTGACAAGAAAAAGAAGATTTCGGACAATAGCGGCGGTATGACTCTGACTCAGCAAGAACTCGACGCTGCATTCCGCGAGGCCAAAGTAAGAACCGAACGATTGCCCGGAGAAGATCACCAAACGCACGATGATATCGTGCACTATCAACGGGTGCGGGCTATCCAACACAAATACGGCACCACGAGCAGAAGGGCTGAGGAGATTCTTCGGGAACGCCCAAGAAGAGCAGGGGGCTAAAAAAGTTGCTTCTTTTTTATAGCTGGGACTCCCGCAACCAATGT
>CAZHOQ010000039.1:0-14144 GCA_964533995.1 uncultured Gammaproteobacteria bacterium | reverse complement strand
CGGAAGATGGGTGAAACGTTGGCAATCCCACCCGCTGCAACCGGCGACCGGTCCGCTATCACCACGCATTCGGGAGGACCAAAGTTACGGGCATCAGAGAAATGAGCGTCTATCTGCGAAAGCAGAAAAACAGAATCTGGCTTATGAGGATCCCGGGGTGCACATAAAATTCCATGATTACGTCATGGAATTTTATGTATAACGGGGGTAAACGCAACGAAGTTGAGGATCCCCGGGGTGCAACTATTTGCTTTTCCCCTGCTGCCCCACCGGGAGCGAACTGACGATTTCCTGGATCGCAAGGAGCACCGGTACTGCCAAAACCGCCCCGGCAATGCCCCCGAACCTCCCGCCGATCATAAGCGCAAGGATAGTAAGTACCGGCGGTATCCCGACGCTCCTTCTCATGACGATCGGGACCAAAAGGTTGTTTTCGATCTGCTGTACGATAATGTAGAGCGCAGCAACCGATAACGCCAATAACGGAGAGCTGGCAAACGCGACGAGGACTGCCGGGACCGCGGAGACGATCGGTCCGATGGTTGGGACAATCTCCAGTAGCCCGGCAAGAATGGCAAGCGGCAATGCGTATTCTACCCGCAGGAAATACAATCCGCCGTATACGAGGACACCGATAAACAGCATGAGCAGCAGTTGTCCCAGAACCCAGGCACCCATCCGTTTCTCGATTTGCATGACAACGGAAAACACCCGTTCACCGACGGTATCGCCCAGGAACGCCGAAAGGAATTCTTCCATGTTCCGCCGCTCCAACAGGAAATAGAACGTAAACGTCATCACGGTCATCACGGCAAACAGGTTGGAGAATACGCCGACGGTTACCCTGAGTAGGTTTTCCCCCACGGGAGCGATTTGCTGGGTAAGCGACCGTATATCCGAGGATACGTACGGGAAAACACGGGCCAAAAAGTCGGGAAATTGGGTAAACAGCCTCCCGGATTGTGTTGACAACGTGGGAATCATGCCG
Source organism: uncultured Gammaproteobacteria bacterium (assembly GCA_964533995.1). Taxonomy (GTDB): domain Bacteria; phylum Patescibacteriota; class Microgenomatia; order UBA10105; family UBA927; genus UBA927. The sequence continues at coordinate 13,156 of CAZHOQ010000039.1, read as the reverse complement.
GCAACGACCGCTCCCAATCCTCCGAATACGACACCGTACAATACAAGGATCGACAAGGCCCGCGGAATCCGTACGCGTTCCATTCCGTCAACAAGCGGGCGGAGCGCGGACATGAGAATAAACGAAATAAAGAGGAGGAACAGAATATCCCGTATCTCCAAAACGAGCCATACGGCGGCGAGCAATACGAGCGTAAAAACGATGGTCCGGTGCGATATTTCGATTTTTGCCGGCATGTTACAAGCTAGTATACCACTCACCAACCGTCTTCTCTACTTTACCCAGTGCGCCTTCTTCCGAAACATCGAACCATACGATGCCGGGTTGTTTCCTAAACCACGTCAGCTGCCTTCTTGCGTACGCGTGCTCGTTGACGCCTATGGCACTCATGGACGGCAGTTTCCCGTCGTATTTCATGCGCAAAGCCTCAACCTCCCCGTCCATCCCGGCCTTCCTCCGTATCGTCAGGCGTTCATCGATCCTCCGGTCCAATACCGGCAAGGGTGCCGTTAAACCGACGATAAAGGTATCCGAATGCGCAAGGAATGCATCGTTTTTTACGCGTTTCCCCGCCGTATCTGCCTTCGCTATCTCGATTTTCCGGATGAGTCGCCGCGGGTTGTTCCAGTCTGAATCATTCATGGAACCCCTGGTCACCATCGCCTGCAACTCTTTTACCGTGAGCGCTCCAAGGCGCTTCCTAAGCTCCGGGTCAGGCGGAATAGTAATGGTTTCCATCGTTGTCAGCAACGCGCGGACATAGAGCCCGGTCCCTCCGACGATAATCGGCAATTTGCCCCGTGCGTGAATATCCGAAATCGCCCTGGCTGCAAGTTCCGCCCAGTGGGAGACGCTAAATTCCTCATCCGGGTTAGCAACGTCATACAGCCAGACGGGAACTCGGGTATATTCCTTTCCCGTGGAGAGATTCATCCCGCGGTATACCTGTCTCGAATCGGCGCTTATAAGCTCACCGTTGAATTTTATAGCCAAAGTTTCGGCCAAGCCGGTCTTACCGGTCGCCGTGGGGCCGACGATGATGAGTACTTTCATAGGCATACGTTCCGGCTTTCAGGTTAGCCTGGTTAATAAGATCCTCAAGCGTTTTCCACCGGCGTTTTTTCTCCGCATGCGGCACTTCGTCTTTGAGCGCCTTATGCGCGGCAGTCATGGGCCGGTCCGAATACATGGCGACATATGCTTTCGAGAATCCTGCTTTCCGTGACAAATCCACCGTTTGTTCGAATTGCTCGGCAGTCTCCCCCGGGAATCCGACGATTATGTCGGTACTCAAAGTTATGCCGGGCACGGCTTCCTTCAGTTTGTGGATGAGCGCCAGATATTCTTCCCGGGTGTACCACCGGTTCATGCGCCGCAATACCTCGTTATCACCCGACTGCACCGGCAGATGCAAGTGACGGGAAATTTTCGGATTCCTAGCAAGAACCGCGATAAGCTCGTCGGAAAAATCCCACGGATTGCTGGAAATGAAATCAATGAGCTCAATGCCGGGTGTTTCGCATATCCGGGTCAGAAGCTCGGGGAACAACGTCGGGATCCGCAGCCGTCCCAAGTGCTTCACATAGGTCGGGGTCACCGTTTTTCCCATGACCGTGTACGTTTTCTTCCGCGATATTTCCTCCCTGGTTTCAAAATACGCCTTGTCCGGAAGATCACGCATCACCTGGACGTTTTTCTCGCCCACAAGCAAATCGGCGCCGTACGAGTTTACGTTCTGTCCGACCAGCGTGATATGGACGATCCCCTTCCTGGAAAGCGCCTGCGCTTCCGCAAGGATCTCCTCCATCGGCCGGCTCACTTCCCGTCCCCTGGTGTAGGGCACGACGCAAAACGTACAGAAATTATTGCATCCGTTACTGATCGGGACCCAGGCGTGATGGGGGTCCGTCCGAATGGGGGCGAAATCAAACCCGACTTCCTCAATGGGAAGAAACTCATCGACGCCCGGAAGCTTCTTGGAAAGTTGCGAGAGCATTTTTCCCGTCCGCTCCCGAGCCGCCATACCCACCATGCAGCCGGTGATAACGATTTTTACCTTCCTCCCTTTCTTCTTTTCCTCCGTGAGGTTGTGCACCAGTCCGTACACCCGGTTTTCCGCGCTCTCCCGGATCATGCACGTATTGACGATAACATCGTCTGCCGTCTTCATTGACCTCGCCGGTTTATATCCGCGCGCTTCATAGAGCGCGGCAACGCGCTCCGAATCGGCAACGTTTGCGGAACAGCCAAATGTCTTGATGAAATATTTCATACCTTATCGGGAATCTGCTACATGAACGTTATCTATCTTACGGATTATATCAAAGCTTAATGAAGTATCATCTAAACATACAAACGTCTTCAAGGAATTAGAAACGAGTCAACATCATTGATACTCGTAAACACCGTACGTAAATATTCCTTTCTGCAAGGGGCAATTAACGATGGCGGTCAAATTATACAGTCGTAGAATGAACGCTGAAGTATCCCGAGATAACAAAAAAATATGTTGCTTATGAAGCTTAAGCAACGCCCCGAGCAATAAATCTGTTAACGATATACCTGCGCCATCAATCTGATAACCCTTTATTAATTCGTACGCATTTACAAATAATTGAGGAGTCGTAGGAATAACGGCGTCAATAACATGGTTAATAAATGCTAATTTTTCATTATACTTTGATTCATTTGCTGATCCCTTGAGCAATTCATATTTTACGAAATCAGACGTGACCAGCGTCACTCCATTTCTCTTCAATTCATTAAAGAAGTTATTGAATAGCGTCGGCTGAGTAGTAGCATCTCGAAATACGTTTGTGTCTAGAAGAAGATGCTTATCTTTAATTGAGGCAATAAGATCCGTGGGATAGGTTATCTCCATGTTTGTGCTTCTTTTCGACTAGATACTTCTCCTCTTCCTCGAAGCTCCTTTGAACTTTCTTTGCCAGCTTCACAAATTCCTTTTTGTCTATTAACTTTTTCTTTTCGACTTTAGGTAATGACATAGGCCGTATATTCATTATACATCTTACGTCAATTTAGAATGAACTTCTCTATCACCGTGGCGACACCATCCTCTTCGACCGAAGGAGCCACGAAATCCGCAATCGCCTTCAGTTCGGGAACGGCATTGCCCATGGCAATTTTAAGCCCGCAGGCCATGAGCAGGGGAAAATCGTTGTACCCGTCGCCGACACCGATAATTTCTTCCTTCTTTAGTCCAAGTATCCGGGCAACTTCCAGCACACCATGTTGCTTCGTTGCATCGGCATGAGTGATTTCAAAACTTATCCCGCGCCCATCCCATGATTTCGTTTTGTTGATCATGATATGGGGAATTTGCATAAATCCGTCCTCAAGACGCTTTGATTCCTCATCGTTCGCGCCCCGTGAATACAGGCCGATGACGGGATCCTTCGTTGTTTCACCGGAATATCCCGTATGCGTCGGGTCACCGAACAGGTATACGGGCATATACAATGCATGAAAAACCGAATATGCACGCTTCACCTGATCGGCATTAAGGGAAACTTCCCGTATGAACGTTTTACCTTTAGGATCATAGATATGCGCGCCGTGATCCAACACACACAGGCCGGAAATAGACAACCGGTCGATAATATACCCTGCCTCCAATATGGACCTTCCTGTAGCAAGCGATACGGAAATCTCACCGGATGCCGCATTCACCGCTTCGATTATCCGCTCGCTTGGTTCCGCTTTCGGATGATTGACGACAAGCGTCCCATCCACGTCAAGCATGAGCGCACGGTATTTCATGTATTGAGGATAAATTTATCAATAATGGTTGCTACCCCATCTTCCTCAACCGTTGGCGCGACGAAATCCGCAATCGCCTTCAGTTCGGGAACGGCATTGCCCATGGCAATTTTAAGCCCGCAGGCCATGAGCAGGGGAAAATCGTTGTACCCGTCGCCGACACCGATCATCTCGTGCGTCGATATTCCAAGGCGCTTGGCGACCTCCGTGATCCCATGGAGTTTCGTCGCCTTCTCGCTTGTCACGTCGATCCAGACGTATTCCTTATCCCAGGAAAGCATCCGGTGCGCTGATGCACCAGTAATTTTTTCTGCTTCCGCCATGACTTCGTCTGCGATTTCCGGCGGCACCTCGGGGAAAAACCATCCGATCACCCGGCCCGTCGGGAGGGCACCGCGCAACAGTCGATTATCCGTCAATCCGTCGAAATATCCTACGGAAAGATTGCGGCTCCTTCCAATATCAAGCACCTGATCCCATACGGAACGGGGCAAATATATGCTTTGGATAATCTCTTTTGCTTTTGGATCATACAGCTGGGCCCCGCCGGTAATGACACAGAGAGAAAACCGGGAAAAGCTAAGGAGCAGTGTCCGGAGTGCGTGAAGCGGCCGGGATGTCGCGACACAGACATGGATACCCTTGGCGACACACCGCTCTAACGCTTCCGTTACCCGGGGAGACGGAACGTTATCCATACCGTGGAGTACGAGCGTATCATCGACATCGAGGAAGAGGGCTTTGTAGCGCATGAAGGAGTTACTCTTCCTTCCCGACAATCACCTGGACGTCATAGGCGGCGTCCTCATCGACCGTTGCGGACGAGGACCCGAGCGAGAAGTCCGCCTTGAGGTCATCGGTTAGTAACTTGGCGTAATCGGACTTACCGGATTTGGTAAGAATCTCCGTCGATTCATACGTATACTCCTCCGCATTTCCAACTGAAACTACCGTGTAGCCCTTCTCCTCTAGGAAGGTCTTCATTTTCCCGCCGGCGCCAGGAGTACCGCCGCCGTTCAGAACGCTTACCTTGATATCGCTCTTTGCGATAGCGGGTGAGGGTTGCGGTGTCGGCTCGGGAGCTGTAGTAGGCGTCGGAGTCGGTTTTGCCGCAAAAAACGGTAACGTCTGCGGACCGCGGACAAGAAGGATAAGTGACACGCCGATTGCGAGGGCTACACCCAGCATCGCGCCCACCCAAACACCCAGGGATGGACCGCGTTTGCCGACAACGGTTATCTCCGGAGCAACACCGGGTTCGCTCTTTACGAAAAGCGATTCAACATTGGCTTTGGCTTCTGGCTCCGGCTTCATACCGTCTGCCATGACTTCATGAACTTGGGGTTCTTCCTCCCGGCTTTCCGCCTCCTTGACGTTTTCCTCTATGGTCTCGACGGCATCCTCAATTTCCTCAACATCTTCTTTGATCGTTTCGAGTGCCTCAGGAACTTCGCCCTCTTCAACCACTTCGACTACCTGCCTCACGGGGGGTTTCTCTTCCTTTTCCTCGGAGATTTCGGGTGATTCCGACTCCTTGATCTGTCCCGTTTCGGAATCAAGCTTTAGGGATGCCCTTTTTTTCTTAGCCTTAGGCGGCATAGTAATCTTAAGTATATATAAGTCAGGCAATACGATGCAAGTATGCAACCGCAGTGGTGCCGCGGTTTAGCTGCTGGCACTCCCGTAATGCCGAAGGGCATACCGCCAGAAACTCCGCGCAATACACCACAATCCGGCAGCCAAAACGACGAGCCAAATGCTGTCCGTAACGCTGATGCGCCCGAGGAGTGCGCGAGCCGGCGTATTGATGACTATGGCCAGGGGGAAAACGGCATAAAACACGAATCCCGTCAGCTGCGCCAGCATTTCCTTCGGGAACCGGGCCATACTCTCAAACGAATACATGAATAGCACGAGATTGGAAAGGTTTGTCAGCCACATGAGATTGGTTAACACGATAAACCACAGCGAATAGAGGAGGACAAGCGAAGCGATTGACAGAAGAAAAAACGTCAACACCTGCACGCCCGTTATGCGGATATGGAGCACGGATATGATATAGACGGTAAAAGCCGCGGCCATAAGAATCCGGAATACGGTCGCGAAATTCACCCACCACAGGCTTACCGCAAACTGGGAATCGATCGGCTTGACCAGGATGCCGTCGAGCTCTCCCATATGGATGACCCGCGAAAGCCTGCCCATGTTATTGCTGATAAACATATGGAATACGCCGATGATCACGCCATAAATCCCGTTGAACAACAGCAGCTCTTCCCGCTTCCACCCGTATGCGTTGGTAACACGGGCGGTAAGGAGGATAAGGGTCAAAAGAGACATCGCACCCCAACCGACACTCCCGATGACATTGTTGACGAAGTTCACGCGGTAGGTAATGAGTGCGCTCAGATTCAGACGGAGCAATTGATAATAAATCCTGAGATAACGTTTCATATTATTGGCCGACTGCCGTAAATTCCCGGAGCCCCTTCCTCCACAGCACGGAATACGCGAAAAACAGGCATCCTATCCATGTCCATTGTATAAACACGACGCGCCACATTTCGGGAAGGGTAAGCGATCCCTGCACGGCGAGAACCGGATAATAGAGGGTAAAGGCAATCGGTTGCCAAAGCGCAAACTCTCGGAAGCCATCGGGCAATAAATGAAGCGGCACAAGCACCCCACTAAGCAGAAGATATACGATGAGCTGGATATTCTGAAGACCGGTGTAGTCTATCGTCCAAAACGCGATGATGCCGATAATCATTTTGTAGATAAAGCAGAGCAGGTACGCGTTAGCGGCGATCAACGCGATAACCGGCAATACCGATAGATCCGTTACCGTTTGGATCCGCTGGAAAGATACGGAAATGATAACCAGAGTGATAAGCCCGAATCCTCCCTGGATAATGCGCCACGGTATTTCCTGGAAGAACTTAAAACCGAGATAAGAAAACGGCCGCAACAGATATTGTGAAAGCCTCCCGTACTGGATATCCTCGAATGCGACCTCTTCCTCGATATGTACCTGCAGAAGCGTCCCGGCGACAAGCAGGATAAGGTAATACGATATTGCTTTTTGCATGGTCCACACGGATGATGCATCCGGGCCCGTGAGTACCCCCCGCCAAAACAACAGGTATACCAACGCGTCTATGAGGACCAAAAGAAACCAGACAAATGACCGGGATTTATATTCCAGCGCGTGCTGCGCATACAGGAAAAATATCGATGCATACCGCTTCACCGGGTTGTGAAATTTCGACCGTTGCTTTTTACGCTCGTCAAAATCCGAAGACGTTTTGTGCTTCATATGCATATGTTTGTTAAGCTAGTCTATTCGACGGCAACGATCGCAGAGCGTGTCGAAATTCTACTACCCGGCTTCATATCACTTTTTTGCGTTCCCCGTAAACACGTCCCGTATCACGTCTTCGATGTCCGGCTCTTCGATGTTGAGGTCGTCGACGGGAAACTCCTGCAGGATCTGGGCAGCCGCAACATTCGAGGCGCTCCTTTTAACCCGGATAACGGCCTTGGGAAATTCGTAAGTCACAAGCTCCCCCACGCTACTTAATTTATCGGGAGGGACAAACTCATCGAGAACTACGGACAGCAACTTGTGCTTTGCGTACTTTTTTACGAGGCTGTCAAGCTTGCCGTCATACAGGATTTTCCCATGATCGATAATGATCACACGGGATGATAGCTGGCGCACGTCTTCCATATAGTGCGAGGTGAGGATAATCGTGGCGCCATGCAACTTGTTATACGATGCCACGAAATCGCGCATTTTCTTCTGCATGACGACATCAAGTCCGATCGTCGGCTCATCCAAAAACAACACCTTCGGTTTATGAATGAGAGCCGCGATGAGTTCCATCTTCATCCGCTGCCCAAGGGACAGCTTGCGTACCGGAACGCTCAAGGAATCCCCCGCATCCAAAAGGTCAGTGAGTTCCCCCAGGTGCTTCGTGTACGAACGGTCGTCGATGTCGTAAATGGCCTTATTGAGGAGAAACGATTCCTGTGCCGGCAGGTCCCACCACAATTGGTTTTTCTGTCCCATTACCAGGGCGATTTGCCTTAGGTATTCGTGCTTCCTTTCAAAAGGAGTAAATCCCAAAACCGACACCGTTCCCAGGGAGGGATACAAAAGTCCTGAAAGACATTTGAGCGTTGTTGTTTTCCCCGCTCCGTTCGGTCCGATAAATCCGACAAGCTCACCTTCACCGATCGAAAACGAAATATCATCCACGGCGTGGGTGAGCTCCGTATCCCGGTGAAACAGCGACTTCACCGATGCCATGAACCCGGGCTTTTTACGGCTCACCGAGTAGAACTTGCGAAGATTTTTAACCTCAATAACCATAACTTCTGATCTCGAGAGGAAACCTAAGGTTTCCTCTCGACGTGCGGCCCCGATCAAGTCGGGGCTAAAACCCGCACTGCTCTCTTTCCTAAATACCCATTATCTACGAAGGAAAAGGAGCAGGGCCGGTATTCATCCGGCTACGCCGGGTCGGCCCGTCGAGGAAAAACGTAGTTTTCCCTCGAAACAAGACTAAGTATATACCAAAGAGACTCGCCTGTTGTTTGTACATACAGCGAGTCTCTCTCTTTGGAAAAAGGTATTCGTTAGCGAACAACTTTTTTGAGTGCTTTCCCGGCGGTGAAGCCAGGGGTTTTCCGTGCTGCGATATTAATCGCGGCTCCGGTCTGCGGATTTCTCCCGGTCCGTGCCTTGCGGCTTCGTACCATGAAGGTTCCGAAACCCGTCACGACGACCTTGTCGCCTTTCTTCAAGGCATCGGTGACTGCACCGAATACTGCGCCGACTGCTTCCCGTGCGGCTTTCGCCGTAAGGTTGGCTTTCTTCGCGACAACATCAACGAGATCTGCTTTGGTCATGTGGAATTCACCTCCCTTTGGGCAGAAGACTGGAACAGGAAAATTTTTATAAGGGATTGTTGCAACAATCTCCACGAGGCACTGTAAAAGAAATGGCACGTCCTGTCAATATAGATTTATCTAGATCGCACTAGAACAATCTAAATCGCAACAGATAAATATTTTGGATTGTCCAGACAATCCCAATGGTTATTTAACCGTTTCAGTTGCCCGAAGTTCCCGGATGACCGTAACTTTGACGCTTCCCGGGACGATGACTTTCTTGGCAATTTCGTCCCTGATGTCCTTGGCCATGGAAACCGTTTTCTCATCGGTCACCTTGCCCGGATCGACGATAACGCGAATCTCGCGACCAGCCTGGAACGCGAAACTCTCCGTGACCCCCGGATGGCTTTTTGCGATTTCCTCAAGGTCCTTGAGGCGTTTGACATACTCGTCGTAGTTTTCGTACCGCGCACCGGGGCGTGAACCCGAGATGGCATCCGCGATATACACAAGCATTGATTCGGCACTGGTGAAAGCCGTATCCTCATGGTGCTGAGCAACGCAGTCAATGACTGCCTTTGGAAGCCCGTATTTCTTACAGAGCTCGACTCCGAGTTCGACGTGGTTTCCTTCCTTGTCCATCACGATCTTTCCGATGTCATGGAGCAAACACCCTAACCGTACAACGTTCACATCAGCGCCGATTTCCTGCGCAATGGCAACGCCGATCTTGGTTTCTTCCATCGTGTGCGCGATCATGTTCTGGCCGAACGAATACCGGTATTTGAAACGCCCGAGCATCGCGATGAGCGGAGGCGGAAGGTTATAGACCCCGACCGAGTGGCAAAGCTTCTGCCCCTCCTCGAACATGATCCGTTCTATTTCCTTCTTTACCTGCTCAATAAGTTCCTCAATTCTCCCCGGCTGCACGCGGCCGTCCCGGAGCAAACGCTCGAGCGTCACTCGTGCGATTTCCCGACGGACGGGATCAAAGCTGGAAAGCCGGATGACCCCCTCCTCATCGAGGTCGACATCCACGCCCGTAGCAGTCTCGAATGCCCGGATATTTCTCCCCTCTTTGCCGATAATTCTGCCCTTCACTTCCTCGTCGGTTACCTTGATAACGGAAACGGTGTACTCCGGTACGTATTCGGTAGCGCCATGCTTCATGGCATCGACTAATATCTCCCGCGCTTTCGTTTCCGCTTCCTCTTTCGCTTTCGCCTCGGCTTCCTTTATCTCCCGGGCAATATCCGCATCAAGTGATCCCCGAAGCTCGGTAAGGATAAGGTCTTTCGCCTCGTCTCTTGTCAGCCGTGCCACCTTTTCCAATTTGTCGATCGTTTGGCGTTTGAGTTCCTCGATTTCCGCTTGTTTCCTGATAAGTGCTTCTTCCGTCTCGATGACCCGCTTTTCCCGGACTTCAAACGCAGCATCCTTACGGTCTGCAGCTATTTCCCTCGTCCGCACTTCTTCCTCGAGCCTTCTGACTTCCGCTTCGGCGGATCTCCGGATCCGGAGTGCCTCATCCTTGGCTTCCAGGATGATTTCGCGCCCCTGCGCTTCTGAAAGCTTCCTCATCGCTTCAAAATCCACTGACGGTTCAGCCGTCTTCCCTTCTTTTTTCTTTTGGGGCTTCTTCGTAGGCTGCTCTACCGGCGGCACATTGGAAGTGTCCGCGGAAGGAGCGGTGAATTGGGTTTTTCCGCTAGTTGCTTTGGGTTTCACTAAACCCGACAAGGTCTTCAGTACGTCAAACATAGGTGATCCTTTCTTATGAAGCGAGTATAAAGAAGCAGCAAAAAGACGCCGTACTTATCGTACCGCGTAGGTAGGAGATTCCAGAATTTGAGATGGTGTCATATCCTACTTGAATGAATTTGCTACGTGTTCTTTATAGATCGCTAAGCCGGCACATACACATGAAATCTGCCGGTAATCGTATTTTACACGTTTGCGATTACCTCGTCAACGACGCCCCATACGATATCCGAACTGAAACCAAGACGCAGTAAATACTGGGAAAGCTTTGCTTTTTGCTCAAGGCGCGGGTATTTGGTGAGCCGTGGCATCCTTTTTACCGCCGCCTGGGCGGCTAACTCCCTCTCGGATACGCCGCTTGTCAGACGCGCCGACAACTCCTCATCGATGATATCGCGGTCTATTCCCTTCTTGATAAGCTCGCCCCGAATAACCTGTGGCCCCTTAGGCTTTCTTCCCGTCCGCTGGGTGACCCACCAGGAGGCAAACGCCTGATCGTCGATGTACTTAAGCTCAACAAGCCGGTCCATGATCTTTTCGAGGATGAGTGGCGCTGTCGTATGTTTCCGTTGCATTGCCTTAATAAGGTACTCCCGTATTTCCTGACGACTCCGCGGGCGATAGGAAACAAACCGGAGCGCAAGCCCCATGTATTTTTCGTAGATTTCTGACTGGTCAACGTCCATATTTGTATTTCGCAACTCCCCGAGTATATACTACAGCCAAAGGAGCTTATTATGGAACTTCTCTTTGCCGGTGTCACCCCTGTTTTCATACTTATTGTTCTTGTGATCCTCTCGTCCCTCAAACAGATAAATGAATTCGAGCGTGGCGTCCAATTCACACTCGGAAGGTTCTCGGGAGTCCTGGAGCCCGGATGGCGGATCGTGCTCCCCATTTTCCAGACGTGGCAAAAGGTTGATATCCGCACGAAAGTCGTCGAGGAGCCGGACCAGGAAGTCATCACCCAGGATAATGTGTCAACAAAAATCACCGCCGTTATTTATTACAAAATCGTGGATGCCAAAAAGGCGATTCTCGAAGTCGAAAATTTCTACTGGGCGGTTTCCCAGCTTGCCCAGACGACGATGCGCAACGTCATCGGTGAGGTAACGCTTGACCAGCTCCTGTCCCAACGACACGAACTCGCGGTCAAAATCCGGGACATCGTGGAAAAATCCGCTGGTACCTGGGGACTCGATGTTTCGAGTGTCGAACTCAAGGACATTAAGTTACCCGAAAACATGGTGCGCACTATGGCCAAACAGGCAGAGGCCGAGCGCGAAAAACGCGCGACGATTATCAACTCGGAAGGTGAGGTCATCGCATCAAAGAATCTTGCGCAGGCTGCTAAGACCATGGCTGACATTCCGGGCGCCCTGCACCTCCGGACCCTTAACTCGATTAACGACATATCGTCCGATCAGTCAAACACGGTGGTGTTCGCGGTACCGCTTGAGATCCTTAAGGCAATCGAAGGATTCAGGAAGAAATAACGCATCCCGGGACAAACCCCAACGGTCATTTGTCTGTCCCGAAGGACAATTCGCCTTATCTAAATGCGCTTACTCCGGTTGCGGGTGTTTTTGGGGAGCCTGACCGTTCTTGACGGCTTTCCAGATGGCTTCGGCAATTTCCTTTGCGACCTTGACGTTCTCCTTGAGGTACAATTTCGCCGCTTCCTTGCCCTGTCCTAACATCTGGGAACCGTACTTTAGGAATGCGCCGGACTTGCTGACCACGCCCAGCTCCACGCCGACATCAATGATCGCGCCTTCTTTCGATATGCCGTCGTGCATGACGTCGTACTCTGCTGTCCGGAACGGCGGCGAAACCTTGTTTTTGACTATCCGGATCCGGTGGCGGCTGCCGATGACGCGGTCCCCGTCTTTAAGCGTCTCGATTTTCCGCGAGTCCATCCGCACGCTGGCATAGAACTTAAGGGCAAGCCCTCCCGGGGTTGTCTCGGGATTTCCGAACATGACGCCGATCTTCTGCCTCAGCTGGTTCGTGAAAATGACGACGGCCTTGGATTTGGAAATGACTGCTGTCAGTTTCCGCAGGGCCTGGGACATGAGCCGCGCCTGTACGCCCACCATGCTGTCTCCCATTTCTCCCTCGATTTCCGCCCTCGGCACGAGCGCCGCGACGGAATCGATGACGATGATATCAACGCCCCCGGACCGGATCAGTGTCTCCGCAATTTCGAGCGCTTGCTCCCCCGTATCCGGCTGCGAAATGAGGAGGTCATCAAGTTTCACACCCAATAGTTCCGCCCACTGCGGGTCCAATGCGTGCTCGGCATCAATAAATGCCGCTACCCCACCGTGCTTCTGCGCTTCGGAGATGATGGAAAGACAGACAGTGGTTTTCCCCGATGCCTCCGGCCCGTACACCTCGATGATCCGTCCACGGGGAACGCCGCCGACGCCAAGTGCCAAATCCAGAGGAAGGATGCCGGTCGAAACTACGTCGATCGCATCACGGATATTGGCTTTTTCCCCTAACTTCATGATCGAGCCCTTGCCGTACTGCTTCTCGATTTGTTCCATCGCAAGCTTGATCGCCTGGAGTTTTTGGTCTTGTGCCATACTGCTACCTCCTTGAGGAAATATTTGGGGCAGGAAATTCTTTTCCATTCTTACATATAAAATGGTAGAATACAAGGATCGTAACAACGACCCTGGGTGTGGCGCAATTGGCTAGCGCATTCGCA
>CAZHOQ010000038.1:6763-14156 GCA_964533995.1 uncultured Gammaproteobacteria bacterium | reverse complement strand
TTTCGATGGTGAGCGTGGAAGTGAATGTCAGTTTACCTGGCGGTTTCGACAATACTATTTCTTCTTTGATTCCTTCCTTAATAGATTGATATTGTATGATAGTGCCACTAGGAGAGCGGAATGCAATATCTCCATCCTTCACCTCCGCTTTCGGACGTTCAAGCAACGTATTGAAGCTTACCCTGCTATCACCCCGAGACACCCGCATGACAAGCGAGTCCTTTTTCGTTTCCAGCGCGGTCGTAATGTTTGGAGCCTTTTGTGTAGCGACGTATGCGTTTGTAAGAAGCGAACGGGTGAACTGCGACCGGTCGCGGGTGTAATAGCGGATGAAGGGAATGCTGACGAATATTGCCGCCGCGATGGTAAGAAGAATTTTCCTCGTGCGCGGTTGTTGGATACGATTTTTGACCATCCATATCCCGGTTCTGATTGTGTGGCCCGAATACCGGACGGCCCGTCTGGCTTTGGGAACGCCGTGTGCCGCTGCTCGCCGCATGTCCCGTGTCAGTTCGTGAAGCTGGCTTATGAAAGTATCGATGAGTATGCGCGGGTTTTTACGCACATGGCGTCCGAACGTACCGAAAAACAGCATGCCGTGTTTGAGTGTATGAAACGAGAGGATCACAGCGTGCCGGATCTTTTGATATGCCGCGATGAATATGGATTTAGCCCGTAATGACATGCCAAAAACACGCCGTCCGTAAATATTATTGACGCGCGTATATATCCAGTATAGGAACGGGTTGGAAAAATCTATGTTAAGTGAATTACAAAATGAAGGATTAGTTTATGATCCACCAGTTGAAGTTTACCGGGGTGGTGATAGGCGTATCGATGGCGACGACGAATCCGACTCCCGGCAGTTTTTCTTTGACGAAGAGCACTTGATTGCCGGTCGAGGAGAGCGGGGTCAGATAGATGAGCGAGTCTGCAGCGACCTGACTGGACAAAATGGTTGCTTCCGTGAATTGTGCGGGTAATATCGATGAACCTATAGAGTTTGTCGGTGCCGCTGATTCGTTAGCACTCGGGGTTGGCGAAGTGCTAATGTTAAGCTTGGAGACCGTTGCGGAGCCGCTTGCGATCAATTCGCTTGCGCGAAGCGAACCGGCGAACGTCGCACTGCCGGAAGCGGTAATGGTTGCGATGGTCGTGTCATTGATGCCTTTGATAACAAGATCGCCGAATCCCGCAGACGGGGTGGCGAATTCACCGTTGAAGGGATTGGGGATCGTTTGTCCCAGGTTGATGGTCAGGTTATTGCCGTCGATCGGGGACAGGGATGTGGCACCCAGGATGCCGCCGACGGTCGTATTGCCGGATACGGCAAGGTTCCCGCGGGCGAAGATCCGGTTATAGATGTCGATAATGAACGTTCCGTCAAGGATATCGACGGAAGCGAGTTTGTTTTTCTGGATATAGAGCGTTTCCGTGACGGTTTCAATGACGTTCTCGGCAAGCCGGATCATATTGTCGATGACCAATGTGCCCGTGATTGCCGTTGAGGAAAGGATGGTGTCTCCAAGGACGAACAGGTCGGTGTTCACATAGAGATCTCCGTTCTGCGTCATAACCGCGTCGGCAAGGTTTCCTGACGGAGAGGCTGATGCGGAGGCGACCGGCGCCGGGGACGGCGGGAGGACTCCGGAGAGCGTGCTAAATGATGAGAGTGAATTCTCGAGGCTAAGGAACCGGGTGTTGAGGTCGCCGAAACTCGAGACGATCCGGTCGGCATACAGTTCGCCCGATACGGAGGCATCGTTGGTAACGAGAGAGTCCGTGGTGAGCGTTCCCGCAACGGATGCCTCGTTCGTCTGTACGGAATCTGCAGTGAGCGTCCCTGAAAGCGTTGCATTCCCCAGGTTGTCGAATGTGGCGACCGGCTCTTCTGTTTCCGCGTTGGTAACGCCGAACGTCTGCGTATCGTTCAGAGTGACGGAGAGCCTTCCGGAGTCGGTCGCAAGCGGGGAGAGGTAATCCGTCCTGACCGTATCGATTTCCGCAACCGGTGCCGTTATCTGTTCCGTGATCACGATTCGTCCGAATAGTCCGTTCACTCCCTGGATGAAACCGCTCCGGATATTGGCAACCAGAAGCCGCGCGAATGCCGCAGAGTCTTCCAGGATATCGCCGGAGCCATCGCGTAATACGTACGAGTTTTCCCATCCCTCAACCGGCTCGATCGTCACCCCGGAGAACTCATCAACGACGAGGTTTCCTTCGCCGGAGACGGTGATCCGGCCCTCGTTATTAATTTGCAGGCCAAGCCGGTCTTCGTCCGAGCGCCGGTTGCCCCACACGTCAGAATCAAAGCGGGGAGCGGTGAGGCGGTATGATACGGTTGTTGGCTTCGATGTATAGATGGCCAGACGCATGGACTCCCGGTCGACGATATGCCAGGCCCGCGCGTTTCCGGAAGGGGAAAGCAAGACGACCATGTCGTCGATGTGGCGGGAAAGGTCACTTGCCCTTCCGAATAGCCAGATATCGGATCCCTCTTCGCTGTTAGCGAAATCAATTACGGCGCGGTAGCCGATGCCGGGTACGTATTCCATGGTTTGTACCTTACCGGTCGTTTCTTCTTTCACGCCCGTCATGGTGGCCATGTAGGTCGCATAGTTTTTCCCCTCGATCGTATACGGAGGGTCGACGGTCGCCACATCGATCTTGCCGCCGCAGGTTGAGCCATCGATACTGACACAGACTTCCGCGCCGGTGCCGTCGGCGGTGCCGAGGATAATGTCTCCGGTGCCCGCATCGATAATGATGTTCCGGTTTGATGTGGATTTGATCGTGAATGTATTGGTTGTCGCACCGCTAGCCCCGGAAATGATATCTCCGGCAACCGAGAGGGAATTCGTGGCTCCGGTTGCGGCGGCATCAAGGTAGTACGTGCCGTTTGAATTGCCGATATCCACGAAGCGCTCCGCATACATGTAGCCGCTGCGGTCGAGGCGGGCAACCGTCGTGCCGGAAGCCGATGCGGCCAAAACATCCTGGTTTTCGAACTGGTCGACGATAAGGGCTGCCCGTCCCGTGGTGTAATTGGCGGCAATCGGGTTGGAGACGATGTGAAGTTTGGCAAGGGGAGTCACTTGATTGCCGATGCCGATGTTGCCGTTGCCAAGCATCGTAAAGCTCGGCGTATCGTTGTTGTTTGCCAATTGGAAGACTGTTTCCGCGTTGGTGCCGCCCTGGGTGGAGTCGACGTCAAGGTCGCCGGCTGCATTCGATCCGTCGAATTTGGAACCGTATATCTTGATTGCGGGTACGGAATTGGTCGGAGTGTTACTTCCGATGATACCCTGGATGTTGAGACCCGTGGCGTCCGTATCGGATACGCCTGAGAGCTGTGCGCCTCCGGCCGTTGATGATATCGAGGTTATGGAGAAGAACATATCAGCGAGATTCGCATCGCCGCCGGTAACCCCATGACTCACTTCGGGATCCGACATGGCAAATATCGGCGTACTTCCGCTTTCCGCGCCGATCTGTAAATCGAAATACGGCGCACTCTCGTTAATGCCTACGTTGCCGGCGCCGTCGATGACGAAGGGAGTCGTGTCCCCAGATTCGTCATCCACGCGCATGGCGAGGTTATTCGTGCCCGTCGCGTAGTGCTGGATATACAGGGACTTATTTGCGTTGAGGGTGCCGGTATTTTCGAGGCGCAGGAGATTGCCCGTATTGTTGGCATTGCTTCCCGTGAGGGAAATAAGCTCAAGATCCCCGGTAAATGCGGTAGCAGACGATTTCAAATTGAGGATTTGTCCGCTCGTAAGCGTGTTGGCAGTCGTATCCAGGAGCGTTCCCGTCGTCAGGGCGTTGGCGGTCAGGTCAAAGAGATTGCCGGTCGTCAGCGACGATGCGGTGACATCCATGACCGTGCCGGATGTGTGTATGGCGTCCGTGATTGACCAGGCCGTGCCGGATGTCTGGGGATTGAGGTAGTTG
Source organism: uncultured Gammaproteobacteria bacterium (assembly GCA_964533995.1). GTDB lineage: Bacteria > Patescibacteriota > Microgenomatia > UBA10105 > UBA927 > UBA927. The sequence continues at coordinate 10,199 of CAZHOQ010000038.1, read as the reverse complement.
TATGTCACCATACCGGAGCTGTCGATGCGGAGTGCCGGTGTTGCGTATTGCTCGCCGGTTGTCGCCTCATCATCCCGGTTGTACGCATTGTAAATCTGGAAGATGTTCGTGACGTTGGTATTCGCCTTGGTCAGCGTCGAGCTTCCGAGTACGGACAGCGCGTCGTCGATGGACATGACACCGCGTTCCATCCAGACGCGGGTGGCGGTATCGTTCGTACCCGCAATGGCAAGAGTGCTCGTGTTGTTGCAGGTTGTGGATCCGCCGTTGTATCCGATGCATGGGCTTCCGGCTAGTGATATGGCGACGACGTCGTTTGCGGAAAACTGCGTGCCGATGTCATCATCTTTCCCGGTGTTTGCCGTACCGTCAAAGAGATCTAGCGCCGTATCTGAGTCGTCCGCGATGATGGTGACGCCGCCGGTGTTGCCGACACCGTCATTCAAACCGGCATAGATGAAGCGGTTCTGCTCATCGAACGCAACGCTTACCGCGTTGTTGGTTGTCGAGATGCCTCCCGTTGCGTTTCCGAGAAGCTGCTGGTATGTATCCGCCCCGGTCACTCCGGTTATCCGGTTGGCCGTGTGGTTCGAGAGTGCCCGCCAGCCGGTTTCAAAAAGCCTTCTGGCCGTGTCGGTCGACGGATCCTCGTGGGCGACAAACGCCTCGTCGATTGTTCCGCGGAAGAAGTTCGCCGCGGCATTGGCAGCGCCGGACAGATCCGCACCGATCGTGAATGCAACCGTGCTGTTGGGAGTGGCATGGGTTGCGGAATCGGAATCCACCCGCATGCCGTCTACATAGAGGTATTGGGTGTTGCTGCCGTTGTCGAATACGCCCATGATATGGTGCCAGTTCGTATCGGTTATTGCTGTCGGGGAGACGCTCGTGAGCGTGACGGATATGCCGTCTGTCGTTTCGAATGTCGGAAAGTCGGACGCGTCGAAATAAAGCCGGAATGATTGGTCAGCAATCGCGTTGCCCCATTTGCTAGCAATCACGTCAATGTCAGTGCCAGACGCGCTACGCTTCACCCATGCGCCGACAGCGATGTCGGAGGTTGTCGTGTCGTAGTCGCCGTCGTCATCGCAGGATCCGTTGCCCGTACCGGTTTCCGAACAGAGATAATCGCTCGATGCTTGGTTGAACGTGATAGCGGTGCCGCGGACGCCGGACACGCTGAACGTGGGCGTGCCCTGGCTCGTGACCACGTTGGCGTTGTTGGAGACATCAATGATCGCCGCGGTTCCGCCTGATGATTCGTTCATGGGGAAGACTGCCCGCGCGTTTCCGATGTTTTCTTCGGAAATGTAATCCTTCGTATAGAATTTGGCGAGCCCGTTCGTGGTAGAGGACCGGTGGTGCTGTATGCGTGTGATACCGCCGCCGTGCGCGAAATATAAGGTATCGGATCGGTCATCCGCCTGAGACGTCCCGTCCGAAACGGCGATTGCCTTCGGCGCGATGTTGATCGTCTGGGCCGTAGCCCGTGGGAAAAGTGGGGGATCGGTCGTCTGGTCCCAGAATTTTTCAGGCGTGCCGTTCAGTTCGCTGGCGATATCCGATATGACGCTGCTCCATTGTTCTGCCTGCTGCTGGGTTTCGTTAAGCGCGATAAGGTCGCCGTACCGGTTGATGTATACGCTGTTGTAGTCGTCTCCCGTGACGTCCGAATAGCTGAAGATCGTCCTGCTTGTTTCGTTGATTACGGATGCGCCCGCATCCGTTCCTACGGCAACGACGACTTCTCCCAGACGGTCGGTTTGTGCCATGACGCTGTTGACGGCATTGTCGGCAATCGTACCGCTGGGACCGGTTAAGGGTCCGGTAACCCAGGTCTGCGTACTGTTGCGGTTGGCGACGGTGTTAGTACCTACATAATCATCCGTCGTGTTGTACCGGGTTGCGCGGTCCGTTTTCATGTCGATGGCATAGAGTCCGCCGGTCGTGCCGCTGCTTCCGAAATAAATGCGCCCGTTGGATGCCCAGACCGTGGCGCCGGTTGAGTTGGTTGTCGGACCGATCATCTGTTCGGTAGCGCCCGAACCTTTCCGGAAATCCATCCAGAGCGTGTTATCTTTTGCATCATAAATATACAGTTTCGTTGTAGTTGCGACGAGGATAGCGGTTGCCGGGAATTCCCGGGCGCCGCAGCGGTCATCGGTATCAACGACACAGGCGGTACGCGTATTATCGATCGTTTCGTTATACCAACTGGTTGCTTTCGCTTTGTCGTCCATGCGCCATGAGCCACCATCGAGGTCTTTGGAGGTGTCATACACGAAGACGTCGGTAACGTTATTCAGTTGCCTTAAGTCTGTGCGGATGTTGGTGCCGAGAACCGCGTCTGCGCTCAGTATGTTCCCGTTGTCGCCATTTAAAAAGATAAGCGCGCTGGCGGTGGATGTTGTGGATTGTCCGGGGCCGAGATCGTTGCCTAATGCGATGCTGCGGTCGACAACGGGGTAGGGGTAGATAAGGTTATTTGTCTGGTCGAAAAGATTTTCTCCGGCTGCACCGCGTTCTCCGGTTGCCCCGGTTGATCCGGTCGATCCTGTCGGACCACCGGCCCCGGTCGTCCCTGTGGCACCGGTTGTTCCCGTTGGTCCGGCCCCTCCTGTCGCCCCCGTTGCTCCGGTCGTACCCGTCGGTCCTGCTGCCCCGGTGGCCCCTGTGGAGCCGGTCGCTCCGGTTGAGCCGGTCGGTCCTGCGGTTCCCGTGGCTCCTGTCGCCCCCGTTGCACCCGTGGCCCCAGTAGCTCCGGAGGCTCCGGTGGGGCCAGCATTTCCGGTTGCCCCCGTCGCCCCCGTTGCTCCGGTCGGTCCCGCGGTTCCCGTCGCACCGGTCGTTCCGGTTGGTCCGACCTCACCGGCAGATCCCGTGGCACCGGATGAACCCGTCGGGCCGGCAGTGCCGGCAGCGCCCGTTGCCCCCGTGGCACCTGTTGATCCCGTCGGGCCTGCTGCTCCCGTCGCACCCGTGCTTCCCGTTGCCCCGGTAGACCCGGTTGGTCCGGCAGCACCAGTCGCACCCGTGCTTCCCGTTGGTCCGGCCTCGCCTGTTGCGCCGGTTGCTCCCGTAGACCCAGTGGGGCCCGCTGCCCCCGTTGCCCCTGTGGAGCCGGTCGCTCCGGTTGAGCCGGTCGGTCCTGCGGTTCCCGTCGCACCGGTCGATCCGGTCGGACCAGCCTCACCGGTTGCCCCGGTAGACCCGGTAGATCCCGTCGGGCCTGCTGCGCCGGTAGATCCCGTTGAACCTGTCGGACCCGCGGCACCGGTGGCTCCGGTAGACCCGGTTGGTCCGGCAGCACCAGTCGCTCCCGTGCTTCCCGTAGCTCCCGTGGGCCCTGCTGCTCCCGTCGCTCCCGTGCTTCCCGTTGCCCCGGTAGACCCGGTTGGTCCGGCAGCACCAGTCGCTCCCGTGCTTCCCGTAGCTC
>CAZHOQ010000038.1:0-6663 GCA_964533995.1 uncultured Gammaproteobacteria bacterium | reverse complement strand
CCGTGGGCCCTGCTGCTCCCGTCGCTCCCGTGCTTCCCGTAGCTCCCGTGGGACCACCTGCGCCTGTTGCGCCGGTTGCTCCCGTGGAGCCACTTGGACCCGAAGCACCGGCAGCACCGGTTGCCCCCGTCGCACCCGTCGGACCGGATACTCCCGCAACGCCTGTTGCACCTGTTGCTCCCGTCGGGCCGGCATCTCCGGTAGCTCCAGTTGCTCCCGTGGAGCCACTCGGGCCGGAGGCACCGGCAGCACCGGTTGCACCGGTAGCTCCGGTCGGTCCTGCACTTCCCGTCGCTCCCGTACTTCCCGTCGCTCCGGTTGCGCCTGAGGGTCCCGATGCCCCTTGAATTCCTGTTGCTCCCGTAGTCCCTGTGGGTCCTGCTGTTCCTCCCGAGCCGGTTCCTCCGGTCGCTCCCGTCGGGCCGGCATCTCCGGTAGCTCCTGTTGATCCTGTGGCACCCGTTGCACCCGTCGGGCCGGCAGTTCCTGTGGCACCTGTTGCTCCGGTTGCCCCGGTTGGACCTGCGCTTCCCGTCGCACCCGTACTGCCCGTCGCACCCGTTGCACCGCTCGGGCCGGAGGCACCGGCAGCACCGGTTGCACCGGTTGCACCGCTCGGGCCAGCCTCACCGGTTGCACCGGTTGCGCCCGTACTTCCCGTCGGACCTGCAGTGCCTGTGGCTCCCGTCGCACCCGTTGCACCGCTCGGACCGGAGGCACCTGCCTGACCGGTTGCCCCGGATGCACCCGTAGGTCCGGCTGCTCCCGTCGCACCCGTACTGCCCGTCGCACCCGTTGCACCGCTCGGACCGGTCATACCAACTACACCTGTGGCACCCGTGGCTCCCGTTGCACCCGTCGGTCCGGCAAATCCGGTTGCTCCCGTCGCTCCCGTAGACCCGGTCGGACCTGCTTCTCCCGTTGCTCCGGTTGCTCCCGTTGACCCGGTAGGGCCGGCAGCACCGGTTGTTCCCGTGGCTCCCGTTGACCCGGTAGGGCCGGCAGCACCCGTTGTTCCCGTACTTCCTGTTGCCCCGGTTGCACCGCTCGGACCGGAGGCACCAGCCTGTCCCGTCGCACCGGTGCTTCCCGTCGGGCCGGCAAATCCCGTAGCTCCCGTAGACCCGGTCGGTCCCGCCGTGCCCGTTCCGCCCGTCGGACCCGCTTCTCCCGTTGCTCCCGTGGCTCCCGTTGCACCGGTCGCACCTGAAGGACCGGGAGTGCCTACTGTTCCCGTCGCACCCGAAGCTCCCGTCGGCCCTGCATCACCGGCTGTACCGGTTGCCCCGGATGCACCCGTAGGTCCGGCTGCTCCCGTCGCACCCGTCGGACCTAAATCTCCGGTTGCTCCCGTACTTCCCGTCGGGCCGTTTCCGCCCGTTGTGCCGGTTGATCCCGTGGGTCCGGCCTCTCCCGCGGTACCAGTCGCTCCCGTGCTTCCGGTTGTCCCCGTGGGACCTGCACTTCCCGCAGATCCGGTCGGGCCTTGTGTTCCTGCTGACCCCGTCGCGCCGGATGGTCCCGTCGGGCCATTTGCTCCTGTCGGCCCTGTTTGCCCGGTTGCACCTGCGTATCCTGTGGGGCCTGTTGCTCCTGAGGGTCCGGTGATGCCGGAAGCGCCAGCGGTTCCGGTTGCACCTGCTTCTCCGGTTGGCCCGGTTTCTCCGGACGCGCCGGTTGCGCCGCTCGGACCCATATACCCGCTGGGACCGGTCGCTCCGGTGCTCCCCGTTGCGCCGGTTGCGCCAAGGACGCTCCCTGACTGTGTGCCGGGTGCCGTGGTTGGCTTGGCACCGCCGACAACGGGCGGTTGTGCGGAAGGACCGGTTGCTTTAGGCGGCGCGGTAGATTCGCGAAGTCCGGTGATCTGGAAAAACAGAAAACCGCCGCCGAACAACAACAGAAGAAGGAGTATTCCCAGTCCCAAGGGGGATAGGAAGGCACGTAGCGCTTTCTGATGGACCGGTTGTGCGGTATCGGTTAATGGGGAAAGCGTCGGAGGGACGACGATCGTATCCGTTTGGGGTTGGGCCGTAAGAATTGATGCGTCAGGAGAAACGGGAGATGTTGCTTGCGGAGCAGCCTCAAGAGACGGAGCGACTATGGTGTCCGGTGATTCCATCGCGGCAGAGACGGCAACCGGCGTTTCTTTCGGAGCCGGAAGGATGTCTATGTGGGGTGGTAGTTCATGGACGCCCGGCAATAAATGCACCGCGGGGAGAGCGGGACGGGGCGGAGGGGTCGTATCAACGGGGGATCCGTCAACCGGTGATGCAGCAGTTTTTGTCGCAGGGAGGTTGGCGACCGTGAGCGCAGGGTTTTCGTTAAGCCATCCGTTCAGTGTCGCAAACCGGAAAAATGCGCGTATCGCCGAAAGCCTCCGGTTGATTGTTGACGACGGAACGTGACTGACCGTAAGCCACCGCTTAAATCCTTCGATCGTTTCCTGCGAGATAGGATGGAGCGCATCCCGTGCGGATTGTACTTCGCGCGGCGGGATAACGCTCTCCGTGTCCGTAATCCAGGTGAAGAATGCGGTCAGGTCGCTCTTGTAGTTTTTGCGCGTTTGTTTGGAAGCATTTTCCCCGGCAAGGAATTCATCGAAGGAGGCGATGAGTTTAGATAGATAATTCAACAGATTACTCCACATTACACTGGACATAGTTATAGTAAATACAATTACTAATAAGCGTGTCAAGAGGCTGGTGAGCGTGTTTTTTTGGGAGAAAATAGGTGGAAAATGGCAGGAAATATGCAGAAAATCATGGTTTCCACGATTTCCCGCATGTTTGTATTTAGCTTCATTTATATATATCAATTCACATCATCATTCAATATATGTTGAAAGTTATTTTGATCACCTGAAACCATGCGCATGAAGGAGTAAGGGAAAATTGCGGTTATAGTTTGGAGCCTCAGTATAGTCCCGATAGTATATAGACCTATAATGAGTACATATATAAACTTATAGTATATATTCATTGAAAACACATATGTGAAATAGAGTATGGAGATAGGAAGGGATTCGAAGGTAGCAAAGATGTGATTTACCATCGAAAAATGCGGTTTAGCAGGATTTTCACGCAAGTGCCAAAAATCATAAAGCACGATCCATCAGCCTATTTATCGATAACGGCACAAGATTCTAAGGAGGAAGACAAGAGGGGAAGCGTGGATACAGGGATTCCTGATTGATTTTGTGAATTTGCATTGTTGTTTTGCGCTAGAAAGATTTTCCAATACTCGCATCTTGCCTAATCGCGAAACTCGCGTATACTTATAGGTACGTTTCATACCTATGAAATCACCGGCTATAAAACTTAATCATCAACAAATTGAGGCTAAATGGCAGAAGGCCTGGAGTGTGAAAAAGTTGGACGTGACGGACATCGCAAAGGCGAAGAAGCCCTTCTACAACCTTATGATGTTCCCGTACCCCTCAGCGGAGGGGCTCCATGTGGGTAACATGTACGCGTTTACGGGGACCGATATATATGGACGTTTCAAACGAATGCAGGGGTTTGATGTATTTGAACCGATCGGCCTGGACGGATTCGGTATCCACAGTGAGAATTACGCGTTCAAAGTGGGTAGACACCCGGTAGAACAAGCGAAACGCAGCGAACAGAACTTTTACCGGCAACTTCAAATGATCGGGTGCATGTATGATTGGACCCGGACCATAGAAACCTACGATCCTTCCTATTACCGGTGGACACAGTGGCTGTTTGTGCAAATGTTTAAGAACGGTCTCGCGTATCGGGCAAAAGCGGAGGTCAATTGGTGTCCGTCGTGTAAGACCGTATTAGCCGACGAGCAGGTAATTGAGGGAAAATGTGAGAGGTGCGGGAATTTAGTAGAGAAAAGAGCATTAGAACAGTGGTTTTTTAGAATTACCGCATATGCGGGAAAACTGCTGGAAAACATTTCTACCCTGAATTGGTCGGAAAAAGTGCTTATCGCGCAGAGAAATTGGATCGGGAAAAAAGAGGGGATAAACATAGCCTATAAAGTAATTGACGAAAAAGGGGCCGCATTTGGGGAGATTACCTGCTTTACTACAAGACCGGATACTAATTATGGAGCGACATTCGTGGTAGTTGCCCCTGAACACCCCTTTATCAGTCAAGTGCTGGAAGTGATAAAAAGCGAACGCGCTGATGCAATAACCCGTTATGTAAGTGATGTCAGGAAAACCTCCGGTGCTGAGCGGATCGCCCAGGGCCGGACAAAGACCGGTGTTGCAACGGGATATTATGCCGTTAACCAACTTACAGGATATAAGATGCCCATCTTTGTCTCCGATTTCGTCGTGATGGGAGTCGGAACCGGTGCCGTTGTGGGTGTTCCCGGACATGATCTCCGCGATTTCGAATTTGCGACGGCCATGAATATACCGATACTCCGTGTTGTAAAAGGGCCTGATGGCGATGAAAGTCCCATCACGAGGGCAGAGCAGGTGCAGGAGGATTCCGGGACTATGGTTAATTCCGAATTTCTTGACGGACTTCCCATAGACCGGGCAATCGGTGCGATGATGGATCATTTGGAGCAAAAAGGATGGGGGAAGCGCATTACGACGTATCATTTGCGGGACTGGCTCATTTCGAGGCAGCGCTATTGGGGCCCGCCTATCCCTATGATCCGGTGTGCCGCCTGCGAAAAAGAAGGAAAAGGAGAGCGTGCGGATATGCCGGGATGGTACGCCGTACCCGAGAAGGATTTACCGGTGGCGCTTCCGATGATTGACGATTATAAACCGGGAGATGACGGAGTTGCGCCACTTGCCAAGCATAAGGAATTTTATGAGACAACGTGCCCCGGGTGCCATGGTCCGGCAACGAGGGAGACGGATGTATCTGATACGTTTTTAGATAGTTCGTGGTACTTTTTACGTTACCCGTCGCTTCGGTCCGCGGCGGCATCCTCGGCTTTGGTTGATCCTGATGTTACCAAGCGATGGCTTCCGGTGAGTGTCTACACCGGTGGGGCAGAACATTCGGTACTCCATCTTATGTATAGCCGGTTCGTAACCATGGCCCTCAAAGACTGGGGATATTTGGATTTCGAGGAGCCCTTCCCGAATTTCTTCGCGCACGGCCTGGTGATAAAGGAAGGCGCCAAGATGAGTAAGAGTAAAGGGAATGTCGTCAATCCTGATGAGTATATAAAACTATATGGAACTGATGCACTTCGCCTATACCTGATGTTTATGGGACCGTTTTCTGAGGGTGGGGATTTCCGTGATACGGGCATGGAAGGCATGTCCCGATGGGTGGGTCGGGTTTGGCGCATGGCACAGCGCTCCTTAGAATCTGGCACTGATGCGGTTGTGAGTGACAAATGTATCAAAGCATTACACCGGACCATTAAGAAGGTAACCGAGGATACCGACAAGCGGCATTACAATACTGCCATCGCCGCAATGATGGAGTTTACGAATAGTGTGGCAGATGACAATGGCACTCTTACCATCCCGATGCTAAAAGATTTTCTGGCTTTACTGGCGCCCTACGCGCCACATCTTACGGAAGAGCTTTGGGAGCAGGCCGGGGGAGCGTTTTCCATCCACACCCATACGTATCCCGGATACGATCCGAAGCTCGTGGTGGAAGAAACGCTTACGATTGTCGTTCAGGTTAATGGAAAGCTCCGCGATTCAATTCCGTTTGACCGGAATAGCGCGCAGGATCAGGCAGCGGTTGAAACAAAGGCGAGGGCATCGGAACGGGTGCGGAAGTTTATCGGTGATGCTCAGGTGCGAAAAACGGTTTTCGTACCCGGCAAGCTTCTTAATATTGTTACAGGATGATATAATCCGTGGCATGAGTCTGAGAGTCCGTGTTAAATTAGTGCGACCCGTCTCGTCCGAGGAACGAATTGTCGTAGGCGGGCGCGAGCGGGGTAAGTCGACCACACTTACCGTTGCACCCGATGAGCGTATTGAGGTTGGAACCGCATTCGTACGCCCCGGCCATATGGACGGCCGGACCGGCGATCTCTATTTCGCCGAAGTAAACGGCGCGGACAGAACGGTAACGGACGCCAATGGCCGTACCCGCAGGATTTCCCAAAGCGGAGTGGATGCCGAATGGCAGTTGTTCGGAAGATCCCTGCGCTTCCAGGAAGTTGTTTCGGAGAAAAAGTAAGCTGCTTGCACTTTCTTCCTGTATCGTACTTCACTGTTAAATCCGCATGTTTGTGTTCTAATGCGTGTATATGGTTGCCGATGAGGGGCATGCTGTTACCCCTCAACTGTCCTGGCGTGCCTACTTCGTGCCGATCGTCCTCGGTTTTTTGAGCCTCGTTTGTATCTCACTTTCTATAACAATCTTTATAAAAGAGCATCAGAAAATGGAGCCGATAACATTCAGTTCCGACATGCAGAAAGAGGGAAGTGATGCGGGAGTTATGACGGATGCGGTACTTACGGTCGATGTGGAGGGAGCAGTAGTACAACCTGGTATTTATCGGCTACCGGCGGGTTCGCGCGTGGAGGATGTATTGACTGCTGCCGGCGGACTCACCGCAGAGGCTGACGTTTTTCAAGTAAGCCGGTCTGTTAACAGGGCGGCAAGGCTAAGTGACGGTGCCAAAATCTATATTCCCGCCATGCGGGAAGAAACGGATGGCAACGCCGGGGAATCGGACGGCGGCGTACTG
>CAZHOQ010000037.1:0-14790 GCA_964533995.1 uncultured Gammaproteobacteria bacterium | reverse complement strand
GGCGATCAGGTTTCCCGTCTCATGGATGTCTTCAAGCTTCCCGAAGACGTACCGCTTGAACATCCGATGGTTTCCCGGGCACTCGAACAGGCGCAGGTAAAGGTAGAAGGGTTCCACTTCGATAACCGCAAGCATTTGGTTGAGTACGATGACGTGCTCAACAAGCACCGGGAAATCGTATACAGGAGGAGAAAAAAGATTCTCGAAGGGGAGAACCAAAAGGAAGCGATCCTTGGTAAGATCGAGGGGGAGATAGCCAATTTCGTTGCGGTATATAGCGGCGATGGCGGTACCATCGACCGTGAGAAGATCGTCTCGGAATTCGTTTCCATCATACCGTTCGATCCGAACAGCCAGGCGGAGCTTGTCAAGAAACTTGCGCAGTTCCATTCGGCCGCGGAAATAACGGAATTCCTTACCAAAATCGCCCCTGACGTCTATGAGCAACGCGAAGCTCAGGTGACCCCTGAGGTCATGCGGCAAATCGAGCGGTGGGTGAGTCTTCAGGTTATCGACAATCTCTGGATGGACCATTTGGATGCGATCGATGATTTGAGGGAGGGTATAGGACTCAGGGGCTACGGACAGCGCGATCCGCTCGTTGAATACAAGAACGAAGCATTCTCCATGTTTGAACGGTTGATGAATGGCATCGATGGGGAAATTGCGCGCAGGATCTTCAAAGTCCAGGTGCAGCTCCAGCCCACTCAGCAGCCGCCAGGTGCAAAGAAGCAGGTAACGAATGCGCAAGGGGTCGCCCCGATTCTCCCGAAGCAGGAAACCGCCATATCACAGGCTGCCAAAAATATGCGGACGAATGCGGAGGCCGCCTCGCCGAAAACGCCTGCCACCGCCGAAAAAATCGGAAGGAATGACCCTTGTCCCTGCGGGTCCGGCCTGAAATATAAGAAATGCGGCCTCATCAACGCTCCGGAACACAAAAAATAGTGAAGACCGCCCAAGCCATTGATGCATTTATTTCGCGATATCCGAAAGACGTTCAGGGTATCCTCAAAAGAATTCGTGCAACCGTAAAAAAACGAAGCTCCCGAAGCGGAAGAAGCGATTGTTTATGGTATCCCTACGTTCAGAATAAACGGGAAAAACCTCGTTCATTTTTCCGCGTTTTCCGGCCATATAGGATTTTATCCGACACCCTCGGTCATCACGGCTTTCAAGGATGAATTATCCTCATATACAAGCGCAAAGGGATCGGTGCAGTTTCCGTTGAATAAGCCGATTCCGTATGCGTTGATCAGGAAGATGATTGCTTTCCGCGTAAGGGGAACGTAGTCGTTTATTTTCTGTCCTGCTAGACTGAATATATGACATCGCGGACCCATGACGCGTTTGCGTTCGCTTCTCTTATCACCGTTGCCGCCCTTGTTCCGTTGCCGCCGATGAGTTTAATGACTGCCATCGGCGCGGTGATAGCAGCGGACATCGGAGCGGCAATCCCCGATATGGATACGGCCGGCAACAGACTTTGGGAGATGCTGCCGCAGGGGGACAAGGTCGGGAAAGTGTTGCGGAATGTCTTTTACAAACACCGGACATTTACCCATTCCATCATCGGGGTGTTTACGATATTCAAATTTCTTGAATGGTTGCTGCCGAAATTTCTGAATAAGGAATTCATTGATCCGCAGGTGTTACTATGGAGCACTATGATCGGTATCGTTTCGCATCTTATCTCGGATTCGCTGACCGAAGAGGGGATTCCGATATTTTTTCCGGTTAAGTTTACGTTCGGTATCCCTCCGGTCAAATGGATACGGATAAAAACCGGCCAGTGGTTCGAGCATTTCGTGGTGTATCCTGCGGTTTGGGTATATCTGGTATGGTTCATATACAGCAATGAGCGTGTATTATTGGGGATACTAAGATCGCTCACGCGATAAGAGGTATGAAACGGATTCCGAGAAACGTATTCATTTTGGGATTGGTGAGCTTTTTCAATGACCTTGCTTCCGAAATGGTCTACCCGATCATCCCGATTTTTCTGACATCGGTACTTCATGCGTCTATCCCGGTAATCGGGCTTATCGAAGGAATCGCGGAAGGGGTTGCGAGCATATCCAAATACGCGTTTGGGGCATATTCGGATTATCTCAGGCGGAGGAAGCCCTTCGTCGTCGGCGGGTATGCGCTTTCCGCACTGTCAAAATTGCTGATCGGAATGGCGTCCGCCTGGCCGCTAGTGCTTGTTGCACGGATTATGGACCGGTTAGGCAAGGGTCTTCGGACCGCTCCCCGGGACAGCTTGCTTTTGGAAAACGCAACGCCGGGGAATAAAGGATTCATTTTCGGATTCCACCGGGCGTTTGACAGCCTCGGTGCAGTGCTCGGACCGCTGGTTTCCTTAGTACTGATTGCCTTACTCAACGAGGATATCAGGCTCACGTTTTATGTCGCGTTTATCCCCGGGCTGTTTGCCGTTATGCTTCTCCTATTCCTGCTCCGCGAGAAGAAAAAACCCGACATCCAAAAGAAGGAGATGGTCAGAATACCGTTTTTCCGGCTCGACCGCCGGCTTAAAATATTTCTTTTGGTCAGTTTTATTTTTTCCTTGGCAAACAGCTCGGATGCGTTTTTGTTGCTTCATGCGAAAAATCTTGGACTCACTACGACGTTGGTGGTTCTTGCGTACGTCTTGTATAACGTATTTCAGACGGTGTTCGCCACGCCCTTGGGCGTACTTTCGGATAAGATAGGGGCGGCAACGGTGTATTCGTTCGGCCTTCTCATGTTTTCCCTTTTATATTTCTTCTTCGGTTTTGTACGGGAGCCCGTCTACTTGTGGGTGTTGTTCCCACTCTATGGCTTGTACATCGCGGCTACGGACGGCGTTTCCAAGTCGTATATTTCGGACTTCATATCAAAGAAGGAATCGGGGACGTACTTTGGAGCGTATTACACCCTTACTGCCATCGGCACGTTCTTGGCATCCCTTATCGGCGGAATCCTTTGGAGTCGCATCGCGCCATCGGCTACGTTCTATTACGGCAGTGCGCTTTCATTTGCCGCGTTTCTGGTGTATGTTCTATCCGTACCAAGGTTTAGGATACGCCGTACATTGCCGTCGTAATCGGATATGAAAACGAAGCCGCTCTATTTGGAAGACAGCTATGCCAAGGAAATGGATGCCTCCGTTTTGGCGGTTTTTCCGGAAGGTGAGAAGCGATGGAGGCTCATCCTTGATCAGACCGTGTTCTACCCCATGGGCGGCGGACAGCCGACGGACCAGGGGACGCTGACGTCGGGTACTTGGAATGGCACCGTGTACATGGTGATGATGAAGGACGGTGAGATCGGACATTTCGTCGAAGCAGAGTCAGCTCCCGGTATCGGTACGCCGGTACACGGGGTTATCGATTGGGACCGGCGGTATAAGAATATGCGTGTGCATTCCGCGGGGCACGTGGTCGATTTTGCGATGCATGTCCTTGGATATTCCCCGAACCCCCTGATGCCGCAGAAAGGGGACCACGGGAAGAAACCAAGCATCGTGTATGCCGGGACATTGGGAAAAGACATCGCGAAAGAATTGGAAGACAAGAGTAAAGAGATTGTCGCGCAGTCGCTTGCATTGACGACCGAGTTTGTCCCGCTGGATGTATTAAAAAAGGATGCGATTTACCTGCAGCCCGGGCTGCCTGAAAACAAGCCGCTTAGGAAATTGACGCTTTCGGGGGTGGGGTCCGTTGCCGATGGGGGGACGCAGGTAAAAAACACCGGTGAGGTAGGAAAGATTTCCATTCCGTCCGTCACGGAGGAAAACGGAAATACCGTTGTGACTTACAGGGTGGAGTAACTGTCCGGGTTACTGCGGTCAAGTTCGAATAGTTTCCAGATCGGATTGCCGAAATAGTCTTCAATTTTTCCGCTGGGGGTCGCTTCATTATTGCACGTGTGGACGGTGATATAGTAGATCGTTGAGACGTTTTGGAACATCGGGTCCCGAAGGTCTTTCTTATCAAGGCATTTTTCGCTGAATATCGCGTTTTCGATAGGGAAGTATGTAAACGGCTGCATTTTTCTGTTCTCCCAGGTTTTCTGGACTAGGTCAGGATCGAGTGCGTTCCAGAACGCGAATTGGACCGTATCGCCAAACGAGGTTTTCCCCAACACCACCAGATCGGATGAAGGTTGCTTATTACGGGTTAGAACACTGATTTCCCTTATGCTTTTTGCCCAGCCCTCCGCTCCCTGAAACGCGTACCGCAAATAATAGTCATAGACGTAGCTTCCCAGCGCATACGTATACAACATCACGACGACGGAAAGTACCCCCAAGCGCAAAACCTTATGGCGTGGGGAACCGACGGCAAATAACACCCCGGCAGCGGAAAATACGGGAAACACCGCAGCGAGGAACAAGTTTCTCGCCGAGTAAGGCATGCCGCCGATACCGCCAGGTAAGCCGCCTATGAGAAGGAGGCCATACCAAAGGATAGCCGCCTGTTTCCGTATGCGGTAGAGGTACGCAATTCCCGCAATGATGAAGAAGACGTCGATAAAATATAATCTTCCGCGCGACCAAATCGAGTATATCGCGCTTGGCTCGGTATAGAGAAATAAAAACTCGGGAGAATAGGTCTTGATGTAATTTTCGCGGAACCGGTCGATGATATATGTCGGCTTATTGGCAAAAAACCGCCTGACGGCAAGCGGACCCTGCGCTTCCCGTATGCTCGCATCGACGTCTTCCTGGATTTTGGCGTTTTTGAATAACTGTGTCCCTTCGGCGACAAACGTGTTGCCGTAAACGAAAATGGGGGAGGCAAAAAGCAAGACGCTTATTCCAATTCCTGCCAGAAATATGACGCCCTGCCGCAGGGATAGGGCACGCGTGATCCTGGCATACCAGAGAAACGCTACGCCAAGCGGTACCAATATGACGCTCATTCCCCGGTAACTGAATACCGCAAGAAGAAAAGCAGGAATCACCGCCCGGGACAGTTTCTTTTTCCGGATGGCCGAGACAAATGCGGCGGTAGCGGCCAGGAAATAAAACAAGGCGTAATTTGCATCGTACGCCGAACGCGCAAAGTGGATTTGCCAGGGGGATATCGCGAGGAACAGTGCGGAAACAAGTGCGAGTGCCGGATGCCGGAAAAGATTTAAAACGATGAAATACAGGAGCACCACGTCGGCAACCCCGAGAATTGCGGGCAATAGCCTTCCGGTAAACGCGGTAAGGGGGAGAAACCAGAAAAGCGGTACCATGCTGTAAACGGGAACAGGCATAAACGGGAAACCGCTTTTGGTCATCCATGTGAATACGGGCAAAAATTCGCCGAAAACGTTTCTGCCCGTTTTGGCGATGGAGTACGCGTTATAGATATATCCCATTTCATCATGCGTGACGCCGGTCGGTACATTTCCCAACAGCCAGAAGCGAAGTATTACGGCAATGAGAATAATAGGAATGAGAATAAATCCGGATTTCATAAATTCGTTATCTATAGTATACTCTCCGGTACATGAACGGCGAAACCAAATTGTTCCTTGGTATTTTGCTGGCGACGGTGTTAGTTATCGGCGGCGCCGTGTTTGCATTCAGCAGGCCGACCAATACTCCGAAAATCGACGAAAAATTTCTCATCGCCGAAGACAGTTATAAACTTGGGTCGCCGTCCGCTACGGTTACCATGGTGGAATTCGGCGATTTCCAATGTCCCGCCTGCGGCGCGTATCACACCGTCGTGAAGGAGCTCATGGAAAAGAACAAGGAAACCTTGGCGCTCGTCTTCCGGAATTTCCCGCTTTCCTCACACGCAAACGCAATACCGTCCGCACGTGCAGTCGAGGCGGCGGGCATTCAGGGGAAATTCTGGGAAATGTATGACTTGGTTTACGAACGCCAGCGGGATTGGTCCCCGGAGAAGGAACCGAATGCGCTGTTTGAAGGTTACGCAAAAGAGCTGGGGCTCGACGTCGAACGGTTTAAAAAGGACGCAGTCGGAGGGCTTGTCGGCAAGCGCATCGATAAGGATGTCGCGGATGCCAACGCGTTGGGGATAAACGCCACGCCTACGTTTTTTGTAAACGGAGAGAAGATACGGAACCCGGCAAGTGTCGAGGAATTTGACGCGCTCATTAAAGCCGCAGCCGCGAAAGCGCAAAAACCGACGGGAGTTGCCTCGGAAGCAGCATACCATGCACATGCGAACATCAAGGCGGTCATAGACAGGAAACCCATCGATTTTTCGGAAGATAAATACCAGTCAACGGAGGGGAAGGAGTTGAACGAGTCAATTCATTTCTATGACGGGTAGGTACGGTATTTCATGTCCACAAGAAAGGCATGAAGCTCTCTGATTTATTTTCCTCATTTGGACTGACACCGAAAGGGAAACTGTATGTGAACGGGAAAGAAAACGCTGCGTTTCTCGCCTATGAACCACAGGATCTGGATCGTATTTTGATAACGGATGGTGTCATCGCAGACATTGCCGATGACGCGTGTATTTATTCCGAAAAGTGCCCCGAGCGGGGTAAACCGCCATCCGAAGAGTGTATCGGCGGCCTTGGAACAACCTGCGAGTAGCTCATCTCGGGAGAAAACCCAGGATTTCTCCCGAGATGAAGTCCGGCTAAGCCGGACGAAAACGGGCACTGCTCATATTCTTTTACTCATACCTGAGGGCTTCAATGGGATCAAGGCGTGCAGCCCTGATTGCAGGAGCAACCCCGAAGATAATGCCGATACCTGCGGCAAATCCGAACGAAAGCATAACCGACCAGGGAGTAACGGACGTTTTTACGAACTGGTTGATCCCGAGAGAGCCGAGTGCGCCAAGCGCGATACCAATAGCACCTCCGAACAAAGAAAGGATGATCGACTCGATCAAGAATTGCATCATGATATCCCGGGGGGTTGCCCCGACCGCTTTCCGAAGGCCAATTTCCCGCGTCCGCTCCGTGACGGAAACCAACATGATGTTCATAATTCCGATTCCGCCAACCAATAACGAAATGCCGGCAATACCCCCCAATGCTGCGGTGATAACGCCCAAAAACTGTTGAATGGTCGCGAGAAGCTGGGTTGATTCGAGGACGGTAAATTCGTCTTTTTTGAGCCGTTTTAAGAGTATCCGTTCGGCATCATCTTTTGCGCGGGTTACTGATGAGCTGTCCACGGCTTCAACATAGAGCATGAAGGGGCGGTCCTTATCGAACTGACGCATAGCGGTCGTTAAGGGTATGGCGACAAAGTCATCCGCACTTCCCATAGCGCCCCCGCCCCCTTTTGATTTGAGAACTCCGATAATTTCGTATTGCACGTCGTTTAGGGTGAGCGTTTTGCCGACCGGGTTGACGTCTTCCCCGAACAGGTCGGTTGACGGTTTGTGACCGAGGAGGATTACCCGTCTTGTGCGTTCGACGTCGTTTTGTGTGATGAGCCTGCCGAATTCCGCCTCGTAATTCATGATGTCAAACATGTTTTCCCAGGTGCCCCAGACTTCGGTTGAGGAAGTCTTTCCCTCATAGGAAAACGACCCGAAGCCCTGCACCATTGGGGATACCTGCTTGATCGCATCCGATCCCCGTTCTAAGTCCGCAACGTCTGAAAGTTCGAATTTGCTGGTCGAAAGGACTGATCCTCTCGGCCCCTGCGAAACATCCACTTCACCGGCCATGACCATGAGCGTGTTGGAACCCATACTGGCGAATTGGTCGGTGACCCAATTCTGGAGTCCCGTACCTATCGAAACAAGGAGGATGACTGAGGCAACCCCGATAATGATACCGAGCATCGTAAGAAGCGACCGCGTCTTATTCGTCCGGAGCGCTTGCAGCGCGAGCTTGATGTATTCGTTGAAGTTCACGATTTCCTCCGCATACTGCTGTCGGATACCAGTTTTCCGTCCGAAATCCGGATGATCCGTTTCGCGTGTCGGGCAACGTCTTCATCATGCGTGACCAGTACGATCGTACTGCCTTTCTTATGGAGTCCCTCAAGGATGTCCATAATATCCCGGCCGGATTTGCTGTCAAGGTTGCCGGTCGGTTCGTCGGCAAGAATAATCGAAGGGTTGGTCACGAGCGCGCGGGCGATCGCTACCCGCTGTTGCTGGCCACCGGAAAGTTGGGAAGGGAAGTTCCCCATTTTTTCCGACAAACCTACTTCGGTAAGAAGTTTTTTTGCCCGATCTTTTCGTTCACGCATACTGACTTTTGCGTATACCAGGGGAAGTTCGACATTGGAAAGTGCGCTGGTTCGCCGTAGGAGATTAAATTGCTGGAACACAAAACCGATATTCCTGTTTCTGATCTCGGCAAGCTCCGAATCGTTTGCAGAAAAAATATCCCGTCCTTCAATAGAAACGCTGCCACTGGTTGGTCTGTCGAGGCAGCCGATGATATGCATGAGCGTGGATTTACCGGATCCGGATGGACCCATGATCGCGGCGTATTCTCCCTTTTTAATCGACAGCGTCACGTCTTCGAGTGCCCGGAACGTAACACCATCCATGTTATATTCCTTGGAGATGTGTTGAATGTTGAGAAGGTCGGTCATTTTGGGATACTGGAAAACCCTTTGGTGACCACCATATCACCATCATTAAGCCCTTCAGTGACAATAATGTCGTCTTCGTTTTTTGCGGCCGTAGTAACCCGCACTTTCTCGTACTTCCCGTCCGTTTTCCGGTACACATAGCGTTCCCCCTTTTCTTCGCGGATTGCCTCCGTGGGTACCATAAGGACGTTGTCATCCCGGGCAGTTTCGATTTCTATATCCCCGTTTAGGCCGATCCGGAGATTTCCGGGATCCGAAAAAGAAATCCTAACCGGAAAAACGGTCGCACCGCCTGAGGACTGCTGAGAGATATACGATATGTAGGAGATGGTCCCGGAGAATGTCGCATCCGGAAACGCATCAAGCCGTATGGTTGCCGACTGCCCTATCGTAAGTCCGGCAACATCGGTTTCGTCGACGCTGGCTTCAAATACCAAACTCGCCGGATCGGCAACCGCAAAGACTGCCGACGCAGGCGTGATATTAACCCCGGCAACCGGCGTATCGATCCGCGTAACAATTCCTGATATCGGCGTAGTGAGCGCTGAAAATTCAACGGCCAGGCTTTTGAGTTCGACATCAAGAACCGCTTTGTCCAGATCCCACTGGTTTTTCTGTAAGATCCGCTTCAGGCGGTCATTTGCCGCATCAGACGGTTTGATCGCAGGGGAGTCGAGTCCGGACTGGTCGAAATCATTGCGCTGGCTCGAGTAATCCCTGAGCGCTTTCTCAAGTGATTTCTGGACCTCGCGGCTGTCAAGACGCGCGACCGTCTGGTACGCACTCACGGAGGCGCCCTCTTTCACCCCGACCCACGCAAGTTTCCCGGACGTCTGGAATTTGAGTTCGACGGCCTTGTCCGCTTTTGTTTTTCCTGAAGAAGATAGGACATTGACGAAATTGCCGCGACGGACCGTGGAAGTCGTTATCGCCGCGGCAGTTTTTTGAGCAGCACTTCTGTTGGACCAGAATACGATTCCCATGATGATAACAACGAGGATAAGGAGGAGTTTCCAGTACTTGCGAATGTACTTCATAGATATATCAGTATAGCAATAATGGAATTGGGCTACTATCGGGTATCGTACAAAATGCCCGTCCCGGTGGGGTACCGGGACGGGGCGGGGAAACGTTTCCCAAAGTGATTATCCGGTTTTCACCGAAATCTTTTTTGGTTGCGCCTTCGGTGATTTGGTGAATGTCACCGTCATGACGCCGTTTTTGACGGACGCCTGAGGCTCTTGCGTACTGTCTATATCTCCCGGAACCGCAACGCGATAGGAAAAAGAGCTTGCGGCTTTCCGGTAATATTTCTTATTCTGTTCCTCATCCTTGGACTCGCCCTTGATCCAGACAACGCCCTTATCAAACGTTACTTCAATGTCTTTGGGGTCGACCCCTGGAACGGAAGCCTGTACGTACACGTTCTTGTCGTCTTCGGATAATGAGAGTCCGCTCGGCCAGTTTGTCATCATCGGCCAGTCTTCATCATCCTCCCAGATGTTTGGGATTGTCGGGAAACGCCAGAATGCGCGAGGTACTAAATCTACCATGATCGTTTCACCTCCTTTCAAGAAATTATCACGATTGCCAATTAGCACTCTTATATCATGAGTGCTAATTTGGTGTCAAGCACCTACCCTTTGCAACGCCAGTTTTGTGTCTTGCGTTACAGATGGTGATTGCCTACAATGCCTTCATATGTCAAAAGAATCCCTAGCCGTAAGTCGTCCCGCATGGACGCAAATTGTCATGGTCGTGCTTCTTATGATTGCCTCATTTTTAGTGGGATCGCTGTATACGAAGGTGCAATATCTGGAATCGGGAGGCGCTCCTGCAGCAGGCACCGGTGCTCAACCCCAAGCAAAATCCAAATACAAAACATTTGATGACGCAATGAAGGCTCTTGCGAAAGATGCGAAGCTCGATGCAAATAAACTCGTTTCCTGCATGAACAGCGGGGAAAAGAAGGCGGTAGTCGAAGCCGATACCTCAGAGGGGAACAATGCGGGCATTACGGGGACGCCGGGATTTCTTATCAATGGCCGGCTTTTGGGCGGCGCGTTTCCGTTCGAGAGCTTCAAGGAGGTTATTGACAAGGAACTAGAGGGCAAAGGTTCGGATAAGGTAACGGATTATTCCAAAAACCTTCAGGACGCTGCCGCGCAGGGAGCGTTTGATCCGAAGCCCAGGCCGTATACGATCGGTAACGCAAGCGTTCGCGGAGGGAAAAATGCGAAAGTGGCGATCGTCGAATTTTCCGACTTCCAGTGTCCGTACTGCAGTAAAGCAAATCCGACGGTCAAGCAAGTGCTTAAGGAATACGGTGACAAGGTTACCTTTGCCTACAAGCACTTCCCGCTGGCTTCCATTCACCCGCGGGCACAAATAACGGCGGAAGCGGCCGAGTGCGCCAAGGACCAGGGAAAGTTCTGGGAATTCCACGACCAGCTGTTTGAGAAGCAGACGGACTGGTCATCCCTCTAAATCGCCATTGGTACATGTTCAAGATAGCCCGTCCGGATTTGTTATCCGAAGCGTTTCGTCCTATACTGTCACCGGTCAAAGGATTGATCCTATGATTCGTCCCAAAGATATCCGTCCCGGCGATCAGGTAACGCTCGATTTTGGAAAGCTCAGCGGTGCGTGTGAGTTCAACGTGCATGGGCATGGCAGGGAGCTCCGCAAGGACGATTCCAATACCGAGGAGACTGGATACTACGCCATAAGCCGTCCGAACGGCAGGCAAACGATCATTCTCCTACATCCGGGCGGCAACCGGTATGTGACGGACGTGCCGGTGCGGGCAATACGTTCCGTGCGACCCAGCAAGTGGTAGATTCCCGGGTTTTTTAAAAGAGTTCTTCCTGTTGTTTTTTTGTCGGGATTTTCCCGAGATGGGTAAATGCGGCTTCCGTTACGGACCTGCCCCGGGGGGTTCGTTTCAGGAATCCTATCTGCATTAAATAGGGTTCCAATACTTCCTCCACAGTCCCGATATCTTCAGACAGTGCGGCGGCAAGCGTTTCCACTCCGACGGGTCCGCCGGAATATTTTTCTATAAGTACGGTCAATAGACGCCGGTCGGAATTGTCGAGTCCCATGTGGTCGACCTCAAACAGGGTAAAGGAATGGGTCAGGATTTCGTCGTTTATGATGCCCTCGCCCTCAACCTGCGCAACGTCGCGCACCCTTTTGAGCAACCGCAATGCGATTCGGGGTGTGCCGCGGCTTCGTTTCGCAAGATCCCTCCGGGCGCTCGTTGAGAGTTCAACATTCAGTTTTTTGGCGGCGCGGGAGAGAATCTCCTCTATTTCGCGGGGTTCGTAGAACGATAGCCTGGCGACAACGCCGAACCGGTCACGCATCGGGCTTGATATGAGACCGACCCGAGTCGTTGCGCCGATGATCGTAAACGGGGGAAGATCGAGCCGGAGCGTCCGTGCGGCAGGGCCTTTCCCCAAGACGATATCGAGCGCGTAATCCTCCATGGCCGGATAGAGCGTTTCCTCAACAATCTTATTGAGCCGGTGTATTTCGTCGATAAACAGGATATCGTTCGGTTCGAGATTGGTAAGTATTGCCGCAAGGTCACCGGCACGCTCGATTGCCGGTCCGCTCGTAACCCTGACGTTCACGCCGAGTTCGCGGCCGATGAGGTGGGCAAGCGTGGTTTTCCCCAATCCCGGCGGGCCGTACAGGAGGATGTGTTCCAGAGGTTCCTTGCGCTTTTTTGCTGCGGCAATGGCGATGTGGAGCGCCCGTTTAACGGTATCCTGCCCGGCAAATTCCGGCCAGGTAGCTGCCCGCAAGGACGTAAAGAGCCGGGCCTCTTCCGGGGTTACTTTCGTTTCAAGAACGCCGTGGGTATCCGATGATTTCATAAAAATTTACCGTTTTGCCAATGTCTTTAGCGCATGGCGTACTTTCGATTCGATCGTGCCCTCGGGGAGTTTGGCGATGACCCCTTTCACCTCTTTCTGATCGAAACCCATCGAAAGAAGCGCGTCCATGATCTGTTTGGTTTCGCCGTCCGTGTCGCGCGTCAGGTCAAGGTCCGTGGGACTGCCGAGTTTATTTTTGAGTTCTATGATTATTTTCTGCGCGTTTTTCTTTCCCAGCCGGGGAACCGTCATGAAGAAATCCACGTCTGCCGTAGCAATCGCTTTCCGTATGGCGGCGCCGCCGCGGTCAAGGACGGCAAGCGCCGTTTTGGGGCCGATCCCGGAAACGGTGAGAAGCTGTTCGAAAAGATTAAGCTCGTCTTCCGATGCGAAGCCAAAGAGCTGTAATGCATCTTCCCGGACGTAGGTATGGGTATATACGGTAAACGGCGCATCTGTGCGTGCCATGGACAGGAGTTTTTTCGGGACGAACACCGCATAACCCACGCCATGCACGTCCAACACCAACGGGTTATGGGTGATTCGGGATGCGGTGCCGGTGAGTCTTGCGATCATACAGGAGCATCTTATCACGAAGACAAACTTTATGGATCCCCGATCACGTCCGGGATGATAACGTTTTGAATTTATACGAGAATCCGTGCGTTGCCGCAATAGCCAGCGCGTCGGCGGTATCGTCAGGTTTTGGCGTTTCCTTGAGTTTCAGGATGAGCGTCACCATTTTTTGGACCTGCGACTTGTCCGCCGATCCGCTGCCGCAGATGGCTTTTTTGACGGTATTGGGCGCGTAAGACGCCACGGGGATTGATGCCTGGGCAGCGGCAAGCAATACGACTCCGCGGGCCTGCCCGACGGCAATGCCGGTGGTTACGTTTTTGGAAAAAAACAAATCCTCGACACTCACGTATTCGGGTTTGTGCGTTTTAATGAGTTTTTTGACTGCCTCATAAATCTGCGCGAGCCGCTCGGGAAGCGAATGGATGTGGTCGGTGGTAATGCAACCGTATGCTTTCGCCCGGAGAAGCCCGCCCGATTCCTCAATGACACCCCACCCGACCCTGGCCGTTCCCGGATCGACACCTAGGATTGTCGTCATAGTGTTCCATTTATAACATCATCATGCGTATAATGAAACATAAAATGCCATTCTTTCAGTTTATCGGGGCGTTCCTGGGTGCCGGGTTTGTCGTCATAACGGCAAGTCTTGCATGGCCAAGGATATCTTCTGCCCCGCGGCCGGATGCCTTGCAGAAAGTCCGGGACGTCGTGATTACAACTGACGCGGGCAGAAACTATGCGGATGTGTTGGGGGTTACCGATGAGACATTAGTAACCCCGGTAAGCGTTTCGGGTTTCATTGTGGGGGTAGCCGGCAATGTCGTCAGTACCGTCACGACGAACGTGCAGAATTCGGTGCGGAGCCGGGTGTTGGAATCGATCGCAAAACAATTTAACGAACTGCCATCCGATCAAAAGGAAATTTTTAGGGCTGAGATTTGTGCGCCGGTTGACGCCGGGGTACCGCCTGCCACGCCGCAAGGATCGTCGTCAGGGGAACCGCAAGAATAAGCCCCAGGCTTCCCGTAAGCGTCCGCACGATTTCCTCGACGATCGTTTCGCTGTTTAGGATGGTCCAGAAGGGGTAGCCGTTGGGATTGGTAATATGAATAAATGAAGATCGGCAAGCTCGCTCCCGCATAGGCAAGGATAAGGGTGTTGACGAGCGAGTTGATATGTTCCCGTCCGACCCGGAGTCCGGCACGGGTAAGCTCCCCGAATGATAGCTTCACATTCGCCTGGGACAATTCGAATACGCTTGCCGATAATCCGGTGGTGACGTCATCAAGCACTCCGAGGGCGCCGATCAAAATGCCGCCAAAAAGGAGTCCCCGGAAATTTATGGATGCCGTGGGTCCCATTTTAAGCGAATACGCGTCATCGCTTCCCAAGCCGGTCAGCTTTGTTACTCCGGTGATGAATACGGACAGGAGTCCGATACCGATAAGTGTTGCCGCCGTCGAAACGAGCGCAACCGTCGTCTGTTTCGAAAATCCGTGGGCAAGGCAGATCGTCGTGACCATTACGAACGTGCATCCCACGATGCTGACAAACAGCGGATCGGTGCCCGTAAGTATTTGCGGCACGATATATTTTGCTATGACGGCAACACTGATCATCATGCCGGCAAGCGATCCCACGCCGTGCCATCCGGACAATGCGTTCCCTGTGCATGCGGGTTTGATTACGGCAAGAGTTGCAAGGATAGCGAAAACGAGCCGCAGGACATACCGGGTCAAAAAGCTTTGTGTCAAATGCGGCGATTGACAAATGCAAGTTACTTGCATATACTTGTTCTAT
>CAZHOQ010000036.1:0-14868 GCA_964533995.1 uncultured Gammaproteobacteria bacterium | reverse complement strand
CCGCATGTACTTGATCGCCTCGCCATATTTGGCACGCTTGGTTGCCATCAACTCAAACAATACATGCTCGTATAAACTGTATGCTTCGTTGGAATGGTCGAAGTTCTTGTAAAGGTGGTCAAGGTCAGCCCCCTGCAAAAGCGACATCGCCTTCAGGCGGTCCTTAACGTCGCCCGGATTGTACATGAGACCTTTGACGGCATACTCGTACTGACCACGACTGTCCCAATGTTTTTGGTACAGCTGTACGGCCAAATGGTACTCGCTGCCATACTTCCATACCAAATAATCCTTAAACTCCTGGAACCGTTGATCCTGGGTTAATGTTGGCCTTGTTTCCTCGCGGCCCATGGAATAAATCTGATCGATAAAGTCGAAATACCATTTTGCCTCCCCCTCGTCCCCCTGGATGATCGTCTCTACGTCGGAAGGCGGCATCGCGCGAAAATCGGTAAATACGTCATCCGGCTCATGCAACGCAGCATTTGGGGAATTGCCCATAATCTCGCTCCAGGCGACACTCCGGCCACCCCGTAACTTCTCCTGGTATTTCTGCGCACGAAGATCGGTGTACCGCTCGAAGTTCCGTATGCGTTCAACGGCTTGCTGTACGACGCGTTCATTGACTCCCTCCCGGCGCCCCTTCTCCACGATCCTTCTGACCGCCTCGTCTGTCAGGCGCTGATCATAAGCTGCCCCGGGATCCACGCGGAACCGATACTGGAGCTCCTGCAAGTCTGCGGCGATGGGCGTGTCCTTAATGTCTACATCCGCCTGGTCGTCATACAGCCGCTTCACTTCCGAGGCGAGTTCGGGGTCTTTATCAACCGCACTTGGTTCATCCTGACGCTCCGGGTCTTCGGCAACATCATCCATGCCGCCCTGGATAACCGGCACGGCCTCGATCTGAAGATCGGCAAGGCTTGGATGTTCCGCAACGATTTTTCGGAGATACTTGCGTGCCTCAACTGCGGTCGGGCTTGTGGGACCCTCTTCATGGACTATCGTTACCAGACGCTCTCCGACCCCACGCATGAACTCCGGATCAGAAAGCTGACTTTCGTCCGCATACAGGAGTGCTTCGATTACCCCGAACACGCGCTCATCTTTCGGCAGATCCTCTTCGCTTGAAACAATCCTTTTAGCGGCTTCGGGAATAGCTTCCTTGAGACGGGCGGCAAGCGACCCAAAACGCTCTTTTGGAACTTCCTGACTCACCCGCTTCGGCGCCTGCTCGTTTGCGACCTGCTTTGGCGGTTCCGGAGGGGGTGGTACTTCATGGTGCGGAGGGGGTTCCGGAGGCCTTGCGGGAACGCCGCCCTCAGCCGCTTTTTTGGCGGCTTCGCTTAAGCGCTTGAACAACTCCTCGTTTGCCATACCTTGAATTTGATTTGAACGATGCTAACGCGCCAAACAAATGCGCTACTGCAATTGTACACTGTCAAACGAGGCGATAACAAGGGTATCACCGGTATAGGGAATGAGCAAAAATGTAGTCCCCTACCGCCTTCGGAACGAATTGGTCAACAGGAAGTCCCAAACGCACCCGCTTCCTGATTTTTGTCGATGAGATATTGCTGCCGATAAGGACATCGCTTGTCACCATGGTCATATTGGGATAAAGAGGTTCATTGGGAAACCCGTAACGGGGAAACACCAAAAACGGCATCTTCGCAAGCAACTCTTCCCATTTCCCCCACAGATGAAACGTCGGCAGTTGGTCCGAACCGATGATGAATCGGTACTCGTTTCCCGAAGGGAGGTGCTCGATTAAATTGATCGTGTCGCCATCGAGTTTATGATCAATTTCCAGCGTCGACACCTCCGTTTTGGGCAAGCGCAAAAGCTTTGTCATGGCAAGACGATGGGTGACGTTTTCAACCGGCTTCGGCGGGATTTGACCGTAATTGGGAAGAAACCACACTTCATTACAGTCCGTAAAGTCCAAAATCTGTTGGGCAATGGCAAGATGTCCGTTGTGGGGAGGGTTAAAAGCGCCCCCCAATAGTCCGATCCTCATGTGGCTATTGTACCGCTTTCGTGTACCGTTCGCGAGAAACTCTCACGACCTTTTCCCGATTTTGATTTACCGAGTTTGGCAACGGCAGTGTGGTTGCCGCAAACGGCAATGAGGTTTGGTTATCGATAGAAAGTTTAAGGATGACCTGGTAGTTGCCCAGGCCAACAAGCTCGTTTTCCTGGTATTTACTGCCGAATTCGTGAACGAGAAGCTTGGCATCAGCGGCCCCCACCCCAAACGACACCAGTGACCCGGCGTTGCCGAAAATCGCCTTCTGGACATCCTCGTCGATTTGCCCGATGTACTGGTTTGCGAGTGTTAAGTTAAGACGGTATTTCCGTGCTTCGGAAAGAATCTTGATAAACGACTGGGTTGCGAAATTCTGGAACTCGTCGACATAAAGGTAAAAGTCCCGCCGCTCAGGCTCCGGGATATACACCCTATTCATCGCGGCAAGCTGCATTTTGGTAATCATCATGGCGCCCAACAGTGCGCTGGCATCCTCCCCGAGCTTCCCCTGGGACAGATTCACGATAACGATCTTACCCTCGTTCATCATGGTCTCGAGGTCAATCGTGGATACCGGATGCCCCACGATATTTCTAATGGTCTGTGACGACAAAAACTGTCCGACCTTGTTGAGAATCGGCGACGTCGATTCCGAATGCAGCCTCGGCGTAAACTTATTGAATTCGTTCACCCAGAAATTCCAGAGCACCCGGTCCTCGAGTTTTGCGATCACTTTCTCGCGGAATTTTTCATTGGTCAGAAGCTCCGGAATATCCAGGAACGTCGAGTTCGGCACCCGGGTTAACGTCAGGATGGTGTTCCTAAGAATATACTCAAGCCTTGGGCCCCAACTCATGTGGTAGAGCTTATAAAAAATCGAAACGATACCGGAGGCAACAAGATCGCGATACGTCGGGTTCTTAACCTCTAAGGGATTTATGTGGAACGGGTACGCAGAGTCCGAGGGATCCAAATACGCCACGTCATTGATCCGGTGGGAGGGAATGTAGTTTAAGAGGATCTCCGAAAGGTCGCCGTGCGGATCGATAATGGCCATGCCGTACCCGTTTTTCATGTCGTTTATCGCCATGTTGGCTATCGTTGTGGATTTTCCGGTACCGGTCTTTCCGATTATGTACATGTGCTTTCTCCTGTCGGCCGACTTGATGCCGAACGTCACCTGATTGTTGTGCCACTCCGCACGCGCAAAGAAGTTAATCTCCTTCTTTTCCTCCTCGTTGTCGGTTGCAACCGGCAGGTTTTGCGGCGGCTCACCCAGAAGGCCACGTCCCCAATTGATGTTCTTGATTGCCGAAAGCGCGAATCCCGGCGGGTGCCACAAGCTGGAAAGCTCCTTGGTGTTTAAGATGTGTAACCTCGGTGTTAAGTACATCCCGCGCGAAACCATGGCCCGCTCGAGCCGTGCCGTTTGCCACGGTAGGGTACGCGCTTGGAATAGACTGTTCCCCTCTCCTGTCGCAAATACGCCATATGAACCCGACACCCGGGTCAATAAATCAAACGCCTCACCGTATGTTTTTGCGACTGCCAGGAGCCTGATCCCCACCCGAAACCCGCTGGCGCTGATTTTGGTTTCGATAATCCGCGCATCGGGATGCGACCGGGTCCGACCGGTCGGCGACGACGGATCCGAAACTCCGCGTGCCACGATCCCTGCCGCTTGCGCCTGCCAACTCCGCTCTGCGGGAGTCATCCGTATCTGTATGACCGCTGCCTGATCCGAAGGAAGCTTTGAGAGCTGTCCCAAAACCGCCGACAACAAATCCATGTCTTTCACGTTTTCATATGTTTTAATGGGATAATAAAAGGCACTCCCCAATCGCATTCGCGCAACGGCATGGGGATACGAAAGCAGACGCGGCAGGTAATCTTCAACCGGCCGCAGCACGACACGCGGATATTGTGCGGTCAGTTGGCTTTCCAAAAATGACCGTAGGTGCGTCGGCACCGCGATGAAAAAATGAATCTGGCTGTTGATCGAGGCAATCTCAAAACTCGCATACTGGATTCTTCCCGGCCAAAACCACCGGCGCCACAGGGGCTCCTTTCGGATGTTTGCAAACGCCGCAAGCACCTGCTCCATCGCAAGCGGCGTTTCTTCGCTCAGACGATTGCCGATTACTTCAAAAAACTCGAGCGCCGTAGGCTCCATGAGGCTATCTTAGCACATGCATTGCCGGGATCCTGAAGGGGGGTTCGGAATGGGGATTTCGTGAAAACATAAAAACGTAGGTTTTCACGGTCCTGATGCGCTTTGTGCTATTGAACGATCACTTTTTTCCCTCTACAATGATTATTGTTGCCATCACGAGGGTTTTTGTAGTTGGTGGCGACACAAATATGGAACAACACCCCGTCCCGCAAAACGTCACCACGTTCCAATTCCGTTTAATCGGTGACATGACGCTCAAGCAATTCGGATATCTTTGCGCCGGAGCAATTCTCGCATTCATCGCGTACAAGCTGCCGATGCCGTTTATCATCACGTGGCCTTTGACCATCGTATTCGCGTTCTTGGGAATCGGATTTGCCTTCATCCCGGTCGAGGAGCGGCCGATGGACGTTTGGGTGTTTTCATTCTTTAAAAGCATTTACAATCCGACGCAATATTTATGGAACCGCGAACCGGTTGCCGTAACGGCATCAAAATCCGCAAAACCGCTATCCCAGGAAACGGCAGTGCGTCCGCAGGCCGCACCTCCGGCACAACCACCGGCTGCAGTCCCTCAGCCGGCCACGCACCCAGAGGCATCACCGCAGCAAAAGGTTCATGTGCCACAGGCTGCTGCGCCTCCGCAACAACCGGCTGCCACCCCACCCGCATCGGCAACGAAGGCGGCGCTTACCGGATTATTCCAGCAGACCCCGGGTACGAATGCTCCAGCGCCCAGCGTTTCGGTACACCGCAAGCAATCCCTGTGGGATAGTTTCTTGTCCTGGCTGTCCCCCGCCCCCAAACCGGCCGCGCAACCAGCACCGTCCGTGATGCATCCTGCAGAGCATGTCCCGTCGGTAACCGGGGTACACCCCGCCGCCGAGGGTCCGAAGTCCACGCCAACACCGGTGTCCCCCACGGAAGATCCGGTAATGAAGCAAAAAATGATGCTCCTTGAGGAGAACCTCGCAAAACTCCAGGAACAACTTGCGACAAAAACCACCGCGGAGGAACGTGTCCTTGAGTTACAGAAACAGCTAACAGATCTTTTGGTACAGAAATCAAAAACGGAAGAGGAGTTGGCCGGCTTCAAACGCCAACAGACGGCTGCCTCGCCGAAAGCGCCGGCCGCACCCACGCAAGCGGCAGCTCAGTCTACTACTCCCAAACAGGGAGCGGTTCACGTCATTACGACACAGGAAGGGGCGGTGAAGGCGGGATTACCGCGGCTTACCAACGTTCCGAACGTCATTACCGGCATTGTGAAAGATGACGCCGGCAACCTATTGCCGGGAATATTGGTAACGGTCACAAACGCCGAGGGCGTACCGATGCGTGCGCTAAAAACCAACAAGTTGGGGCAATTCGGCGCGTCAACACCTCTGGCTCCGGGCACCTATTTCGTCGAAATAGAAGACCCAAGGGGCCGGTTTACATTCTCCCGGGTGCAAATTACGTTAAACGGCGGCGTCGTCCCGGTATTGGAAATACTCGCCAAAAGCGAAAAGGCATTAACGCGCGAAAAACTCGCACAGGAAATTTTCGGGAGCACCACAACGTAACGCAAACATATGGCGCAACAAATTACCCCCATCAGAGCATCAACCCAGACATTTACGGAAATCGTGGACATCGACCGCGACCTTGTGTTGTTTAAGGACGGATCGGTTGCCCTGGTTATCGCAACCAGCGCCGTCAACTTCGGTTTGTTGTCGGAAAAGGAGCAGGATGCCATTATCTACTCGTATGCAGGGCTCCTCAATTCCCTGTCGTTCCCGGTTCAGATCCTCATCCAGACAAAACACAAGGACATATCGGCATATCTGCGGCTATTGGAAGACCAGGAAGGCAAACAAAAAAATCCGAAACTCGTAAAAAGCATCCACAGCTACCGGCTATTCGTCGCTTCCATGGTGAAGGAAAAGGAAGTGTTGGACAAAAAATTCTACATTGTGCTCCCGTTCTCGTCTCTTGAGCTTGGCGTGTCCTCAAGTATTTTATTCAGTCCGAAAAAATCCGGTCTCCCTTTCGATATAGAATATATCTTCGACCACGCGCTCACGTATTTGCTACCCAAGCGGGACCATATCGTGCGGTTATTGGCCCGCGTCGGTCTTCACGCAACCCAATTAAACAACGAGGGGCTCATCCGGCTATTTTTTGGCATGTATAATCCCGGGAGTCCGGCGCCTGACCTAACGAAGCTTATGGAAGAAAAGGGGTCATATGTCAAATAACGCGGGGCCTTTCTCATTCATTCAGAAATTCTTAAACCCGATGCCCGCAGCCTCATCCGGTCCGTCACAAAAGGAACATGGCCCACTCCAGATCACGGATATTATCGCTCCGCCGGCAATCGAGGTTGATTTCGACCTCCTTAAAGTCGGTGACTGGTTTTACCGGTCGCTGTTTGTCGCCGGATACCCCAGATTCGTGAGCGCCAACTGGTTGGAGCCTCTGGTGTCGTTTAACCATACGCTCGACATTTCCATGTACATCTACCCTACCCGAAGCGAAGAGATCCTCGAAAACCTCAAGAGGAAAGTGGGAGAAATGGAGGCAACCATCCAGTCCGACCTGAAGCGCGGCCGTGTCATCGAACCGTCGGTGCAGGTTGCCCTTGAGGACGCGCTGGCATTGCAGCAGGAGCTCGCCAAGGGAAGCGAGCGGTTTTTCCAGTTCGGCCTCTATGTCACCATACCCGCCCGCACGAAGGAAGACCTCGATAAAACCACAAAACAGGTTGAGGCAACGCTGGGAAGCCTTCTCATTGTCACGAAAAAGGCAATACTGCAGATGGAGGAGGGACTAAAAACAACGCTCCCAATGGGAAAGGACCGCCTGGTCGTAACGAGAAATATGGACACGACCAGTCTTGCGACCACGTTCCCGTTCACGACAAGCGAACTTACCGCAAACGAGGGTATCCTGTACGGCCTTAATGAGCATAATGACTCCCTCATTATCTTTGACCGGTTTACGCTCGAAAACGCCAATTCCGTCGTCTTCGGAAAGTCCGGAGGAGGAAAATCCTACATGGTCAAACTGGAAATTATGCGGAGCCTCATGTTTGACGCCGAAGTGATCGTTATCGATCCAGAAAACGAGTACGAGGCGCTTACCCACACGCTGGGCGGCGAATATATCCGGTTCCGGTTCGGATCGGCTACCAAACTCAATCCTTTTGATTTGGCGCTTCTGGGTGCGGAAAACGCGGAACAAAGCGAGCTGTCCCAAAAGATTCTTTCATTGCACGGCTTCTTCCGTGTGGTCATGGGTAGGCTTACCCCTACGGAAGACGCGCTCCTTGACCGGGCGCTCATCCTTACCTACAAACAAAAGGGCATAACCCCGGACCCCGCAACGCACAGCAAGGAACCTCCCCTGATGGAGGATCTCTATAAAACGCTTGTCGGCATGGAGGAGCAGCTTGCGAAAGGACTTGCTGACCGGATCGAAAAATTCGTCAAGGGAAGCCTTGTCGGAATTTTTGACCAGCAAACCAATGTCGCGATCAGGAACCAGCTGACCGTTTTTTCCATCCGAGACCTGGAAGACGAATTGCGGCCCATTGCCATGTATCTCATCCTGGATTTCATATGGAACAAAATACGGCACGACAAAAAACGCCGCCTTTTGATCGTTGATGAGGCGTGGTATATGATGAAGTACCCGGATTCCGCACAATTCTTATACGGTATCGCCAAACGCGCCCGGAAGTATTATTTGGGACTCACGACAATTACTCAGGACGTCGAGGACTTTTTGGCAACGGAAATGGGCAAGGCGATCATCCAAAACAGCAGCATGCAAATACTTCTGAAACAATCTTCGGCGGCCATTGAAACCATCGCCCAGGTTTTTTATCTGTCTGAAGGGGAAAAACACCTTCTGCTTTCCGCGGATGTCGGCCAGGGATTGTTTTTCGCCGGGCCGGCACACGCGGCCATGCGGGTTATCGCAAGCCCGGAGGAACACGTTGTCGCGACGACGAGGCCCCAGGAGACCCTTCGTAGGACAACGCCCGAAGAACGCCCAAATACCAAGGCATCCGAACCGGCCGCCGAGGAACCCCCCTTGGCTCCCCAAACGGCTCCCCCTCTTCCTAAGCCCAACCGGCCGATATTCACCGTCGAAACGGTATCAAACTCTAAACCCTAACCCATATGGCAGACGATCCGCAATCGCTCCAGGAATTTACTGCCAACCTCATTTCCGACCTGTCCTCGGGATCAATTTCCATTCATGAGGCACTTGCGGCGTGCCAACAATACGCATACCTGCGCGATGCCCTCGAAACCCAAAAGGATGCGCTCGCCCGGGCGGAACTATTGGGCGAAGACGAGTTTGCGACGGCGTTTGCCCGGGTCATTTCTGAAGTGCATGAGTCGATTTCTGAGCTGCCGAATTTCCAACAGCAGGGGCCTGACATACCGATCCCGGAAAGTGCCGTACGGGACATGGGAGCGCTTCGGGAACATGCCGTTACCAGGCTCCGTGAAGTCAATAAGCCGCAAAAGGCGGAGCTTCGGACAAAACGGCGGGAATTTATTCATTCCCTGGTTGACCGGTTCAGCTCAACGCTGCCTATTCCGGAACAGGCCATGGGGGCGTCCGTAGACGCGGCCATGGCCGATGCCGCAAAAGAGGCGACAACCGCACAGACGCGGGATAAATTCACCGACTACTTGCTTGCGTCTACCGGGGTTTCGGCGCTTTCCCTGACTGCGGGCCAGCGGACCGCACTCAAAAACGACATTCAGGATATCCTCGAAAGCCACGACGACTTTTTTTCGGGTTCCCTCGCCCAGGTGAAGCACGACCTTCCCGTCTATACGGCGCTCATGGAAAACGGCGGATTGGCGCGACCGGATGTATTCGTTGATGTTGCGATTAATGCGCCTTCGGATGAGGCGATAACCGATACGATAACCAGGGCCGTGAAACTGGCCCAGGTTGCCGAAACATTAGAAAATCCCCGCAATGGCACTGGAAAAATACAGTTTTTTACAAGCAGCGGCGCCAAGGGGGTTGCGGCGGGACTCCAAAAGGGTGCGGACGGTCTCCTCTCCCTTGTGGGAGAACCGGTCCGTGACATGGTCCTCCATGAGAAAGCAAGTGGGACGTTGCGTTCCATGTTGACAAGCGCCCAACAATTTACCGACCGCCTGGGAGAAACGTTTGTAAAAAGCGCCCTGTTTACGCATGTTACGCAGGATTTAACCCGCCAACTTGCAGAAAGGCCGCGCGGCGGCCAGGTGAGAACCGTGTTTGATGACTTTTTCGGATCGGTTTTTCGCGGCCCGCTGAGTCCTGCGCTTGCCCAGGGCTCACAAGACAGAGTCTTGGACTATTTTGAGCTTGCGCGGGCAAACGCCGCAGCGCCGAAGGGTCGGACGTTCCTTCCGTCGGGGCCGTTTCCGTGGAGCGTATTTCAGGTGTTCGAACCGTTCCCCGTCCGCGCCGGCCGCGAGGCGCTTGAACGGGGATCGGGGCGGGCGGGTCGCTTCTTCCCTTCGGTTGGCATGTTTAGCCTGAGCGCATTAGGTTCCCTCATGAGCCGCGCGTCAACGAGCTTCGTTGATAGGATTACGTCGTTTTTCTTTTCAAGCCCAACGATCGGACGACAAATGGCCGCGTCACGACGCGCGGCGGCTGTCCCGACGCCATTTACCGAAGACATGCCCACCATGGTTGCGCTAGTCGTCGTTATAACAATCCTCCTGTTTTTCGTGCTTCCGACGCCGTTTAATATTGTCCAAAATTCCCACAGCAGTAAGGTGAGCGCGCTGTTTTCCTCACTTCGGAACATCAGAAGCCTGTTCCCTGGCACGGAAGTTGATTGCACGGCCAATCCCAACGACCCCCTCTGCACTTTCAAGTCGTGCCCGACCTGCTCGTGGCCCACCAGCGGCTATATCACCCAGGGGCCGCGCGTTTCTTGCGACAGCACGTCGCATTCGGCGGGAAACGATTCCAGTGGCGTGGATATTGCCCAGTCAGGAAGCGTCCCGGTATACGCAATCGACGGGGGCCAAGTCAGCTATGTGTATGGCGGCTGCAACGAGGGCGGCCTTGGCGACACCTGTGGCGGCGCATACAGCGGATACGGAAACAATGTCGTTATCCGCTTTGACAACGGGTATTCCGTTATATACGGCCATTTAAACAAATCCATAAATCCGGCAATTCAGGTCGGCGCGCGCGTGGAAAAGGGTACCCAAATCGGCTGGATGAACCAATCCGGGAATTCAAGCGGCCAGCATCTCCACTTCGGTGTCTTGTCCGGAGGCAACGTGTTGGACATTTTGCCGGATTCCCCGTTTAACAAATCATCAATAGAGGGGTGTGTGGCGGCCTGGCTTTCCCTCTCCTGCGCACTTAAAGGAAAAAGTTGTCCGATAGGCACGGTTAGTGCACAATAAATGTATGAAGCGTCCGGTGATATTTTTCAGCATACTGCTCATAGCTATCCTGATTCTGACAGCTATACGCATGTTCGTTCCTCTGTCGCCCGGGGCGCCGCAGCCTGGCAAGCCTTCACTTGAGGTGCCTCCCGCCCCAACGATAGGGATTATCCAGCCGACAGGAGTAACGTTCTCTTTTGCGAAAGAGCCATCGCTTCCGGCAACCGTTCCGATATATGCGTATACCGACTTTACGCGGACCGAACTTGAATCAAGTATCGTGTCCGTTTTGTCTGAATACGCT
This sequence comes from uncultured Gammaproteobacteria bacterium, assembly GCA_964533995.1. GTDB lineage: Bacteria > Patescibacteriota > Microgenomatia > UBA10105 > UBA927 > UBA927. The sequence continues at coordinate 3,952 of CAZHOQ010000036.1, read as the reverse complement.
ATTCCTGCCACCTCCACTTCCCTGTTGCGGGCGGGCGTGTTTACCCGGGAGTGGTCAAGAGACGGCGCGATGATATCGCTCCAGGAGGAGAGTGGTACGTCGACGGTAACATTCCGACAAGCCGCCGCCCGCGGAGTTCCGGCAACCCCTCAGAACAATCAGGGCATTGCACAAAACTTTATAGCCAGACTGGTTCCCCCGTCCGCTCCCATTGCACTCACGCCGGCGGGAGTCACGAATGATATTGCCGAAGGAATTCTCATCACGGACTCGCTTGGCGTGCGATCCCTTGGGGGTTATCTCTATTCATACACTATTGATGCGCTGCCTATTGTGCCATACCCGTTCACATCACGGACGTCATTTGCCATCGTCGACAACCTGGGTATCGTTCGGTCCGCAACGATACACCCGGCACCAAAAACGGTTACTGCCGCCGGTCAGGCTCCTATTCTCACGGCTTCGGACATTCTGGTAAATCTCTCGGCCCGACGAGGGGCGCTTATATCCGCAGCAACTCAGGAGGATCCCTCTGCGGCCGGCACTATCGCATTCACCGTATTTCGCATTGACGCCGTATCCGTCGTTTATGCGAGAAATCAGGGGCTACTGTTGCCGGCATTTATCATACATGGCGAGGGAACAACGGCGCGGGGCACGGGTCAGGAGGCGACGTTTTTTCTTTGGGCATCCCCTGTTTCGCAACCTGCACCGGCCAATTAACCCGTCACCCGCACCGGCATGATGATATGAAGGAAGTTTTCCTCTTTAACGGGTTTGAATACGCCCGAGTTAAGCGATCCGGTCATCTCAAACAGAAATTCCTCTTCCGGGTAATTTGACAAAAAGTCGATGAGAAACCTGCTGTTAAAGGCAATTTCCCCGCCGTCCCCGTCAATTTTTGCGGTAAGCTCGACTGAGTTTTTCCCAACCTGCGCGGCGTTGGCGGAAACCGTAATCTTTTGCTTGTCGAGCGTTATCCTGATAATATTTGCGTTATCCCTCGCAAATATCGCGGCGGAACGCGCTGCTCGTAAAAACGGCGCCTTCTCAATAAGCGCACGGGTCGTAAAGCTTTTTGGGATAATCCTTTCCACGTTCGGGTACTCCCCCTCAATCAGCCGGGTGGTGAGCGTGGTGTCGCCGACGGTAAAGCTCGCTTGGTTCTGGGAAAACAACCCTACGCGAACTGTTTTTTCCTCCTTATCTTCCTGACATAGCTTCGTTACTTCCTGGAGCGCGCGGGCCGGAACGACCACTGAAGCGAAGTTTTTAATCGGCATGGCAACTTTTCTCATAGACATCCGGTACCCGTCGGTAGCAATAAATACCGTTTGCCCGTCCGTCTCCACGACACGGACTCCTGTCAATATCGGTCTCCCCTCGTCCATCGCCGCGGCAAACAATACATGGGAAAGCGCGTCGATAAAGAGGGCTTTGTCGGTGTTTCCGGCGTCCTTCGGGGCTACTTGCGCACCTTGAGGAAATTCCGTGGCCGCGACAATCGGAAGCTCTGCTTCATACCCCCCGCAGGACACATACAGCGATTCTTCCTTCGTATTAAGGCGAACCGTGTCCGGCGGGAGCGAGGAGACGAATTCAAAAAAGGTCCGTGCAGACACACAGAGGGAGCCCTCTTTTTCGATCTTCCCCCCGACCCAAACGGTTTCCGTCGTTTCCATGTTTGTCCCTGTAATGTTTAGGCCTTCCTTTGACGCATCCAGGCGGATGTTTTGCAAAATTGGGAGTTGTGGTCTTGTCGGGACAACGCGAGTAATTTTTGTTAACGCGTGTACGAGGTTTTCTTGAAGAAGTTTAATATCCATTAGTCTTAATAAGTAATAGTATTAGAAAGAACGCGTGGAAAAGTGTATGGGTTTTTGCTTTGTATGTCAACAACGGCCAAAACCGCATTTTTCCGTTGTGGATAAGGAGCGGCAAAGCAAGAGAGGTGGTGTGGAAAAGATCGTGGATAACTTGTTGGTTTTTGTGGATAAGTGGAATAGTTCATTATGAGGTGGCCCATAATTTTTGCTTTATCCCCATCACCGCCGCGCGCAGCGATTCGTTCGTGGATAGTTCCTGGGTAATCGTTTCAACGCCATGCATGACGGTTGTGTGATCTCTTCCCCCCAAGGAGCCCCCGACATCATCATAGGTTAACCCAAGCTCCGTTTTTGCAAGATACATGTAGACCTGTCTGGGGCGGGCGATGGGCCGGTCCCGTTTCGGACCCTTAAGCTGGGTTGGTTTGACTTCAAAATACGCCGAAACGGCATCAAGAAGCTCCTGTGCGGTTACCCGGCGGGTCGATTTTACAGAGCCGTTAAACGCCGTTTTTGTGTTAAGAAGCGAAGCCACAAGCTCGGGCGTAATCGGTTGAGAGCGCGCCGCAAGCTCCGTAGCCAGCCGCCGAAGGAACCCCTCGATCGTCCGCGCGTCAACGACGTTTGCGGCGATAAGCTGTGCGCAGTCGCCGGGCACAGTAAGACCGAGGGCTTTGGATTTTATGTTGACGATTGCCGCCCGAAGTTCAAAATCCGGCGGCGAAATATCCACTATGAGGCCCCCCTCAAATCGGCTTCGCAGGCGGTCTTCAAGGCGTGCGATTTCGTGCGGCGGACGGTCGCTGGTTAGGAGGACCTGTCCCCCCTCCCTAAGCACGGCGTTGAACGTGTGGAAAAATTCCTCCTGGGCCGTTTGCTTGCCGGCGATGAATTGCACGTCGTCGACCATAAGAAGCTCCGCGTTTCTGTACTTTTGTTTGAACTGGCGTGCGGTTTTTGTTTGGATCGCCTCGATAATCTCGTTAAGAAACTCCTCGCCCATACAGTACACGACCCGCATGCTCGGCTTGTGGGAGAGTAGCGTATTTGCGATGGAGTACATAAGATGGGTTTTTCCTACCCCGACCCCCCCATAGAGAAAAAGCGGATTGTATGCGTTACCCGGCGTTTTCGATACCGCGGTTGCTGCGGCATATGCAAGCTGGTTTGTCGTTGATACGGCAAAGTTGTCAAACGTGAGGTCCGGATTGATGTGCAGTCTTTTGGCAATTACCGAGACGCTTGGCTCCGCCGTTTCGAGCTGCTGGGCAAACAGCGGCCCGGCGCTCCGGTCGTCCGTTTCTTTTTTGGGCAACACCGAGAATACAAGGCTCACGTTATTCCCCGTTTTGTGGTCGACAACGCTTTTGATAAGGCTGTAATACCGGGTTTCCGCAAGCGTCCGCATGAGGGGGCTAGGAAATCCGACGGATGCAACATCACCGTCAAGGCTGATAAGCTCTGACTGCGCAAAGTGGGTGTGATACGTTGCTTTCGAGACAGACAGCTCGATTTCCGCAAGGACTGATTTCCAGAGTCGCGTTCTATCCATAGAAGGGCAAGGAGCAGAATGTGGATAATTTATCCACATGGTACGGCGTTATGAAAAGAATGTCAATGACAATCAGCGCGGGGGTTTTTGGGATGCGTGATATAGTGTAAGAAACCATGACAACGCCGGCAATCACCACCGTGCTTATTAGCGTAATTGCGTTTATCGCGATCCTCCTGGGGGATGCCCGGCAGCATATTATTGATGTGTTTATTTCGGGAATTGTGCTGGTAGCGGCGGGCTCCCTTTGGACGAGGAAAGAAATACGCCGTCCGCCGATGACAGCCACCGTTGCGTGGGGCGCCACCTTCCTTGTGCTTATCGCAGGGCTGTTTGTAACGGACAGCATTGGCGCGACAATACAGTCCCTGGTCCGATACGCGGTGGCCGCGGTTATTTTCCTGCTGGGTTTTTCCGTATATTCCGAACAGCGCGCAGCAATTACAGAGCGGGTGCTTATTGTGCTGGGTCTAGTTATTTCGTGTGCGTCTCTCGTTACTATCTTCGTCCCGCAACCGTCCTGGCTTCCCCCGATGAACCTCCTGTATCCGTCATATGGCCACAACCACGCCGC
>CAZHOQ010000035.1:0-14929 GCA_964533995.1 uncultured Gammaproteobacteria bacterium | reverse complement strand
GTCGTCAACCGCGATGAGGCTGCGCTCTACGTACCGAGCCTTCCGTACTTGCAGCATAAGCCCTATATTACCTACGGCATCCGGAGGGACAGCATGGTCAATCCGAAATCGTATCCGTTTAGGACGAAGCTTCCCGGAGAATTCAATAAGTATAACGTGCTTGCGGCGTTGTCAGCCGCGGACGCGCTGGGAATCCCCAGGAAAACCGCAACGGCCGCGGTCCGGGCATTTTCCGGTGTTGTCGGACGTATGGAGGTGATCCAGGAAAAGCCGTTCGGGGTCATCGTTGATTTTGCGCACACGCCGAACGCACTTCATAAGGCGTTGGCAACTGCAAGGAAACTGACCAAAAAACGACTGATTCACGTCTTCGGGAGTGCCGGTTTGCGGGACCGCTCCAAACGCCCGCTCATGGGTAAGGCATCGGCTAAGTATTGTGACCTAATCGTGCTGACCGAGGAGGATTACCGGACAGAGAGCGTTGAGCGTATCATGGATGCGATACAGAAAGGCATCCCGGCCTCCAAGAACGTCGTACGGTTTCCCTTGCGGGCAGACGCACTCGCGTTTGCGGTCAAGGAGGCGCGGGCGGGTGATTTGATCATCGCAACGGGCAAGGGCCATGAGAAAAGCCTGTGCCGTGGCAAAACCGAATATCCGTGGAGCGACCAGCAGGAATTCAAAAAGTTATTGAAAAGATTACGGATCTGACATGCCCAATACACCTACCGCAAACTTTATCAGGTCCCGGATGCTTTCGGGGACACATAACCTGGTTCACGGCGTATCAGTGCGTCTCCATGGCGACGCCCGGAGCGAATCAGTTCGGTCCGGTATTTTGAGTAAGGCCGGATTAACGCCCGGATCTTATGCCGGGGTAAAGCAAATTCATGGTGCCAATATTGCCGTACTTTCCGATGGCCGTTTAGACGGCGCGGACGTTTCGGACGGGGTAGTAACCAGGCAAACGGGGTATGTCGTCGGGGTCAAAACGGCGGATTGCGTTCCGGTAATTCTCGCCGATACGGCACACGGCGTCATCGGCGCCGTTCACGCGGGATGGCGCGGGACGGCGGGCGGGGTCGTCAAGGAAGCGGTACGGGTGATGCTCAGTCTCGGTGCGACGGGGGAATCTATCCATGCATTCATCGGTCCCCATATCGGCGCCTGTTGTTATACCGTCGACGAATCGCGTGCAAGCCAATTCATGAACATGTTCGGTCCGTCGGCACCCGTTGCCTACAGGCAGGAGGAGGTATGGCATTTGGGGTTGGGGACAGCAAACCGCATCCAGCTTATCGAAGCGGGTGTAAAACCTGCCAATATCGATCATATCGTTTCCTGCACCTCCTGCCAGATAGACCGCTTCTACTCCTATAGAAAGGATACGAAGGAAACGTTCGGGGAGATGTTGAGTTTTGTTTCACTTAAGGATAGCTAAGGTATCTATGCAAAAGACTCGTCGCAAATCGAAGCGCGTACATGTTGTCGGCATCAAGGGAGTCGCCATGACTGCGCTTGCTCTGTATTTGTCCGAGCAGGGGGCGATCGTCACGGGAAGCGACGTTCCCGATGCGTTTCCGACGGACGATGCGTTACGCACAAGACACATAGAAATTTTTCCGGGATTTGATCCCAAGCGGATAGAGACGCTTCAGCCCGATGTCGTGTATTACACGGGCGCACATAACGGGCGGGAAAATCCCGAGGTTGTTAAAGCGCTCGCGTTGGGGATTCCCAGTTTCCCACATGGCAAAGCCCTCGGGGAACTGATGAACGCATCGCAGGGGATTGTCGTTGCCGGTTGCCATGGCAAGACGACCACAAGCGCCATGGTTGCTACAATCTTGAGTGTTGCCGGCAAGGATCCATCATATGCGATAGGATGCGGGTGGATCGGCGGGCTTGGGGCACCGGGTCACTGGGGAAAAGGGAAATTCTTTGTTGCCGAGGGCGATGAGTACATAACCGACCCGAGGCATGATATGACGCCCCGTTTCTTGTGGCTTGATCCCGAGATATTGCTGGTCACCAATGTGGATTACGACCACCCCGATGCGTATACCAACCTTGCCCATGTCCAAAAGACGTTCGGGCTGCTAGCCCAGAAAAGCAAAACGGTGATTCTCAACCGCGATGACCCGAACAGCCGGCCGCTCGTAAACAGCGAGGCGATAACATACGGGTTGTCACCCGGTGCGATGTATCAGGTGACGAAGATAGGTTCGGGACGCGAGCGGATGTTTTTTACGCTCACCGAACGGGGGGTTGAGGTCGGGGAGTTTGCGCTTAAGGTGCCCGGGGCGCATAATGTCGTCAATGCCGCGGGTGCTGCGGTAGCGTCCGCTGCCGCCGGTGTTGCTTGGGATGACATCCGCCGCGGACTGCTCGCATTTACCGGGACGAAACGCCGTTTTGAGAAAATTGGGGAGGCTGACGGAGTCACCTATTATGACGACTATGCGCATCATCCGGCGGAGATCCGCGCAACACTGGCCGCAACACGAAGCTGGTATCCGGACCGGAAGATTATTGCCGTTTTTCAGCCGCACACGTATTCGCGCACCAAGGCGCTCCTTCCCGAATTCGCCCGGGCTTTCGGCGATAGCGATACCGTCATTCTCACCGACATTTATGCGTCAGCCCGCGAACATGACACACTAGGGATCAGTGGCACTACTTTGGTAACCGAGACCCAAAAAAATCACCGGGACGTGCTGTTTGCGCCCGACAGGGAAGCCGTATCCCAGGCGCTTTCCCGTACGGCAACGGAGGGGTCGGTTGTCGTATTTATGGGTGCGGGTGATATTTATCTGTGGGCCGGTGCAATTCTTAAATCGCGCGTATGAACGACATCAAACCTATCAAGGCGCTGTTCGGCGACCGAGTGAAGACTGAAGAACCGCTTGCGCGGTATACGACGTTCAAAATAGGCGGACCTGCGCAGTATTTTTTTGACGCGAAAACCAGTGAGGAACTGGTTGCCGCGATCAGGGCGGCACGGGAGGGTAATATCCCTGTCTTTATCCTGGGCGGCGGCACGAATATCCTGATCGGGGATCGCGGCATCCGAGGTCTTGTCATCAAGAATTCGACCGTTGAGATTGCCATACGGGGCATGAAGGGCGCCCGGGGCTCGGGTTCGTCTGCCGGGACCGTTTTCGTCGAAGCGGATAGCGGGGTGCCCATGAATAAGCTTGTCCGTTTCACGATCGAGGAAGGACTCCAGGGGCTTGAGATGCAGCTTGGACTACCCGGTACGGTCGGGGGAGCGGTGTACATGAATTCCAAGTGGACGAAACCGGTTGGCTATGTGGGAGATGTAGTATATCAGGCGACAATACTTACACCCGACGGAACAGTAGAGGTGGTCCCCAAAGAGTATTTCCGGTTCGCGTACGATTACAGCATCCTCCATCAGACAAAAGACGTAGTCATATCCGTGACCTTTGCCCTTCCGAAGGATACGAAGGATCGTTTGTGGGCGATTGCCAACGACAGCATCGCATATAGGCGGGAGACCCAGCCGCAGGGGATATTGTCGGCCGGGTGCACGTTCCAGAACATATCCAGGGCCGCGGCCTTAGCGGCATCCACCCCGAACCTCACCACGTCCGCGGGTTTTTTGGTGGATCACGCGGGATTGAAAGGAAAAAAAATCGGCGATGCGCAGATCTCGCCGGTGCATGCGAATTTCATCATCAACACGGGGCATGCGAAAGCCGCCGAAGTGGTAGAATTGATTGAGCTGGCCCGATCGGAAGTAGAAAAAAAGTTCGGCGTCAAACTGGTAGAGGAAATCGTTCGCGTCGGGGATTTCTAATATGGATACGTTTGTTATTACCGGGGGGAAGCCCCTGACAGGAGAGATTACGGTCGGAGGCGCAAAGAACGTTGCGCTTAAGATCCTTATCGCCTCGCTTCTCACCGACGAAGAAATCATTATCCACAACGTACCGCACCTGCTTGACGTGTTTTCCCTTATCGAGGTTCTTAAAAGCCTCGGGGTAGCGGCGGAATATGCCGACCATACCGTGCGCATCAGGAACGGGTCCGTTGCTAAGGAACCGACGGTGCCCCTGGATATCGGGGCGCGGCTGAGGACGTCTTCGATGGTGTTGGGCCCATTGCTTGCCCGGTACGGTAAGGCACATGTACCCAATCCCGGCGGATGCCGGCTTGGCGCACGGCCCATTGACCGGCATATCGAGGGACTCAAGGATATGGGGGCGGATATCGACTATAACTCGGATGACGGATTCTTTCATGCGTCCGCAGCCGGACTACACGGAGCGACGGTCGCATTTCCGAAAAACACGCATACGGGAACGGAAACCATCCTGCTGGCAGGCGTGCTGGCAAAAGGCACGACCGTCATAGAAAATGCCGCCGAGGAAGTGGAAGTTGACGACCTCATTACCTGCCTGAACCTCATGGGAGCAAAAATCCGCAGACGTACTCCCCGGACGATTGAAATCGTCGGGGTCGACAAGCTGCATGGCGTCGAATATACGATCATGCCGGATAGGAACGAGGAGGTAACGTTCGCCATTGCCGCAGTGCTTACCCGTGGCGAGTTGGTGGTCAAAAATTCACAGCGGAAAAATCTCGATGCATTTTTGCAGGCGTTTCGTCGGGCCGGAGGTGTCGCTCAGGAGATCGATGCCACGACGACGTTATACAAAAGCTCAGGGGTATTGGCGTCAACCGATATCGTGACCCTGCCGCACCCCGGATTTATGACCGATTGGCAGGCTCCGTGGGCCGTATTCATGACGCAGGCAAACGGCGTTTCTACGATTCACGAAACGGTGTTTGAGAGCAGGTTCTCTTATGTCGGGGAGCTTAAAAAAATGGGAGCCGATATCGACTTTTATGATCCCGATGTCACCAATCCTTCCGAATACTATAATTTCAATTGGGCAGACAGACGCGAGGATTACCATCAGGGTATTCGCATCAAGGGCCCGGTGCCGCTCCATAATGCGGTACTTTCCGCTGACGATATCCGTGCTGGCGCGTCACTTGTATTGGCGGCGCTTGTTGCCGAGGGGGAAAGTTACATTCACGGTGTCGAGAAGATTGACCGGGGATACGAACATTTGGAGGAACGGTTTTCCGCTGTTGGCGCTTCCATGAAGCGGAAAAAGGAGCTGGACGTATGAAAAGTGTTGTCATGGTCATACTTGCCGCCGGCGTCGGGAAGAGATTCTGGCCTTTTACGACGGACAAGACCACGTTTCCGTTTATGGGAAAGCCGCTGGTCGACTACACAATTCCCCATAATCTTCCGCCCGAAGTGTCCCGCATTGTGGTTGTCGCAAATAAAGTAAATGCCGGTTATTTTTCGCACTACCCCTTTCCGGTGCCGCATGACGTCGTTTTTCAGGGTGATGTTCCCGGTATGGCCGGGGCGGTGCTTGCGGCAGGGAAACATATCGGCAACCGGCAGGTGTATGTGACGATAGCGGATGATTTATCCGATCCGGGACTTATGTCCTCGGTGTTTCGGAAAGCGAAACCTGACGTATTCGGCATTCTGACGATATGGAAACCCCGCACGTATTTTCCCGGAGGCTATATCGTGTTCCGGGATAGCAGACCGGCCGGGATCATCGAGAAACCCGATCCCAAAAAAACGCCGAGCGAATACGTCTATTTCGGAGGCCAGTATTTTGCTGACGGGGGGAAGGTCATACAGACGCTCGAAAAACTAAAAGGAAAATCGGACGATCTTTATGAACGGATGCTTACCGGACTTATGAAGACCGAACGGTTCGAAACGGTCATTTCGGACCGCGCGTTTATTTCGCTTAAGTATCCGTGGCATGTGCTGGATGCGATGGACTATCTGTTCCGACATCACTTTACCCCCACAAGGGGAAGCCATATCGACATCCATAACAACGTCAGCATTGTCGGAGAGGTTGCAATCGGCAGTAACGTGAAGATTTTCGAGAATACGAAAATCGTGGGACCTGTCTACATCGGCGACAATACGATTATCGGAAGCAACAATATTATCAGGGAAAGCATAATCGGGAATAACTGCGTCACCGGATTTAATACGGACATTGCCAGAAGTTACATCGGGAATGATTGTTGGTTTCACACCAACTACGTGGGAGACAGCGTTCTTGAGGGAAACGTGAGTATGGGATCGGGGACCGTACTTGCGAATTTGCGCCTTGATGAAGCCGATATCTCATCGTCAGTCGGAGGTGCCAGGCTATCGACGCAGCGGAATAAACTGGGGGCAATGATTGGCAGGGATGTGCGCATCGGGGTCAACGCAAGTATCATGCCGGGGGTAAAAATCGGTTCTAATTCCATGATCGGCGCGGGGATTACGCTTAGCACGGACGTACCCGAGGATTCTTTCTGTTACGGAAAAACCGAACTGGTTATCAGGAAAAATACTTCGGCCGTTGGCATGGACCGGACCGCATTCAAATCCAAGATTTAAGTATGGCTAAATTCGGGGACATTCTGATACTTCATGGATGGAATCTTCAAGGCTCCCGTTTTGATCCGCTGAAGCAGGTATTGCGTAAACACGGATACCGCGTGTTTGCGCCGGATTTTCCCGGTTTCGGTGCGGAACCCGCGCCTTCCGAGCCGTGGCACGTTGCGGATTATGCGCGGTTTCTTAAGGGGTATGTTGACCGGCAGGGCATAAAAAAACCCGTGCTTATCGGACATTCGTTCGGCGGGCGGGTCGCCCTCGCGTTTTCGGCGGCATATCCTCAGGAGGCCCGTATGCTGGTACTCACCGGAACGCCGGGATTTTCGCCCGTTCCCGCAAAAAAAATGCGGTTTTTCCTGGTACTCGCCAAAATCGGAGGAGCCGTATTTACGATACCCATCATCTCCCTGTTTGCGGATTTTGCCCGTAAAGTGCTGTATCGGGCCGCGGGGGCCCGGGAATTCTACCGTGCGGAAGGCTCCATGCGGCAAACGTTCAAGTACATCGTTCAGGACGACCTCCTTGAATTTATGCAATCCGTCCGCGTCCCGTGCCATCTTGTATGGGGCGAACTCGATACGATCGTTCCCATCCGTGTTGCTGAGCACATGAAGGATGTTATCCCGGGTGCTACCTTAACCGTAATTCCGGCAACAAACCACGGCGTGCCGTTTGCCAATCCGGACCTTTTCTACTCGGCAATTGCACGGTATTTACGATAACCATATGTACCGTACGTATATGATACTGGTCGCATGTGCGCTTTCTGTCCGGTTCATCCATAAATTGTCCGGCCTTATTTTCCTGTGGTGGCGGAAAGAATACCGGCTTGACCGCATGTGGATCCATTTGCAAACGACGCAAGGCAGGTCGCTGTATTTGGGGAAAACCGATCTCATCCTCGCCGGCGTTCTTGTCTTCTGGTTTATTCCCCAAACGAATAGTATTGCCGGTATCGCACTTTCTATGTATGCATTCGGTCTTGCACTGCTTTACCTGACCCGTTTAAAAAGCTTTCTTATTCCTCCCCGTTCCCCGAAAGTGTTAGCACTGTATGGGGCGTTTGGCGCACTGGTCGTTTCCGGTATGGTGCTGGGACTCCCGGCATTTTTGGCTCTGGCAGTTCTTGATGTACTGATGTTCCCGATATCGGTTCTTCTTGTGACACTTCTGGGACTTCCGACGAAGCTCTATCATGCGTTCATCATTCGGGATGCCGTCTCAAAGCTGCGAAACCATACACCCATGACCGTCATCGGCATTACCGGCAGTTACGGGAAAACATCCGTCAAGGATTATCTCGCAACCATTCTTGAGAGCAGGTTTCGGACACTCAAGACGGAAGCGAGTAAAAATTCGCCGATCGGTATTGCGGAAGTGCTGCGTGAGCAACTGATCCCTTCGCATGAGTTTTTCGTTGTTGAAATGGCCGCATATAAGCCGGGGGAAATTGCGGAAATGACCAGGATGGTGTTGCCCCAGATTGGAATCCTTACCGCGATCAATCCGCAACACCAGGATTTATTCGGCTCGATCGAAAATACGGTAAAGGCAAAGTACGAGCTGGTAACGGGACTTACCGGACCGCGCGTACTTGTCGCCAATGCGGACGACCCACGGGTTTTGGAAATGGGAAAACGTGCAAAACGTGAGGGATGTTCGCTTCTCTGGTACACGATAGCGGATTCGGGAAAGCTTCCGTTGTCCCGAAACGAGCGTTTCATACGCGCCTCGGATATCCGTGAGGAACAAGATGGCATCCGGTTTACCTGTATCTATGGAAAGGAACGGTATTCGGTACGTGCTCCGGTCTTGGGGGCGCATCAGGCTGGCAATATCATTGCGGCTATCGGTGCAGCGGTCGCATCCGGCATGCCGTTTGCGGATGCGGTGAAGGGGGCAGCAGGAATATCGCCCGCCCATAAGGTGATGGAAAAAATCCGCGGGATAAACGGTTCGACATTCATCGATGACACCTTCAATAATAATCCGGATGCGGCAAAGGCCGCCCTTTCATATGTCGGTTCGCATAAGGGGAAGCGGTTTGTCGTGTTCCAGCCCATGATTGAGTTAGGGGAATATGCCGAAAGCGCCCATGAGGAAGTAGGGAGGCAGGCCGCCGGGAACGCAGATGAAATCATACTGACGAACGCCAATCATTATCAGGCATTCGTACGGGGTGTGCGCAGCAAATCTCCGGATGTACGCGTTTCGGTGAAAACGCCCAAAGGCACCGTGGATTACCTTAAAGGCGCCGTAACCAAACACGATACCGTATTGTTCAAAGGGAAGGACGCCGAACACGCACTGAAATTATTGTTACCCTAACATGAGACCGTTTACCCGTGTTATTTCCGCCAGTCTATCTCCCAATACGGATGCAAAAGACGTTTGGATCGCATTGGGTACATTGGTACGGCCGTGGGCTTGGGTACACGGGAAACGTCTGGGAGACATCGACGCATGGTTTCGGGAAACATTCGGCGTTAAAGGCACCTATTTGTACAACAGCGGGCGGACCGCTCTCCTTGAGCTATTGAAGGCGGGTGCTATCGGAGCGGGCGACGAAGTGATTGTTCAGGCGTTCACCTGCGTTGCCGTGCCCAACAGTGTCATTTGGTCGGGAGCAACCCCCGTATATGCCGATATTGACGGCACGTTAAATATCGATCCGCGTTCGGTCGAGTCTAAAATATCCGCGCGGACGAAGGCAATTATCGTCCAGCATACCTTCGGCATTCCGGCAGCGATGGATAAGATTTCGGCGGTAGCAAAAGCGCATAATATTCTGCTGATTGAAGACTGCGCCCATGCGCTCGGTGCAACCTACAAGGGGAAATCGCTCGGTACGTTCGGCGATGCCGCATTTTTCAGTTTCGGAAGGGACAAGGTTGTTTCAAGCGTGTGGGGAGGCGCCGCGATAGTCAATCCGCACTCCCGGAAAAAGGATATGGAGCGGAAATTGGATCGGCAATATGGAACGCTGCCAACGCCCTCACGGTCGTGGGTATTCCGGCAGCTCCTGCATCCGATCGCGTTTGCCGTTATCCTTCCGCTCTACACGAGTGGCATCGGGAAGCTGCTGCTTGTGATACTTCAGAAGGCGGGGCTCCTGTCGATTCCCGTGTATCCGCAGGAAAAGAAAGCCCGACAGCCCGACGTATTTCCGGCACGCTACGCCAACGGCCTGGCGGAGCTGCTTATCTGGCAGTTACAAAAACTTCCCAAAATGATTGACACGAGAAGGAAAAACGCCCGTGAGTACGCAAAGGCCCTGATGAAACTCTCGGCGGACCCGCAGCGTACTTATAGGGACGGAGCAGCATATCTGCGGTTCCCCGTTAGTGTTGCGAATCCCGGTTCACTTATCGCGAACGCGAAACGGAGCGGAATGCTTCTCGGGAATTGGTATCATAACGTCATAGATCCCGTTGGCACCGACTTTGGCGCCGTTTCATATACACCGGGAAGTTGCCCTCGGGCCGAAGAGGCAGCCAGGCACGTCATTAATTTACCGACACTCATAGCCCCCGACCAACTGTCGCGGGTATGTGAATCACTGGAGGAATCATATGAGCGTAAACTGGATTGATTTCGTCATCATCGCCGTTGCCGTCTTCCAGATTTACGAAGGATGGAACCGCGGGTTTACGACCCTCATTGCCAACCTCGGTTCGTTCCTTGCTTCCTTGTGGCTTGCGGTCCGGTACCACAAAGCAGTCGGCGATTTTTTCGTCATGAAGTTTGGGCTGAGTGCTAGCTGGACAAATGTGTTGGGGTATATCGCCGTGGCACTCATATCGCAGGTTGTCCTTGAAGAGTTGTTTATTTACGCGATAAACAAGCTTCCTGATAAATTCAAGCAGTCCAAAATCAATCACGGACTCGGGAGCGTTGTGTCACTTCTTAACGCACTGATTATGACCTCGTTTTTCCTTCTGCTTGTCCTGTCGCTTCCGCTTCGGGGGTCCATCAAAACGGACATTAGAAACTCCAGGATCGGATCATTATTGGTCATCGTGTCGGAAAAATACGGCGGAAAGGTAAAAAGTTCCCTGGAGGAAGTCGCCCGCGAGACGGTCAAGTTCCTTACGGTAAAGCCCGGAAGCCGCGAAACCATACCTATCGAATTGCCGGCGGGCCAGGTGAGTTTTTCCGTGGATGCCGAGACGGAAGCGCAAATGATTACGCTCATCAACGGGGAACGGAAGTCGCGGAATCTGCCGGAACTGAGACTTGATTACTCCATAACGGAAGTCGCACGGGGGAAAAGCCGCGACATGTTTGAGCGGCGGTACTTCTCGCATTATGATCCCGACGGAAAGAATGCCGCAGACAGGATGGAAGAATCCGGCGTCCCGTTCACGTTAGTCGGGGAAAACCTTGCCTATGCGCCGGATCTTAAGAGTGCCCATGACGGACTCATGGGTAGCGAAGGGCACCGTGCCAATATATTGGAACCCCGCTTCCGGCGAATCGGCATCGGAGTTATTGACGGAGGCATCTATGGTAAGATGTTTACGCAGGTATTCGCCGACTGATTCTCCTTCATGCACCCTGTAATTCATACACTCACGGTTGGAGCGATGGCTACCAATTGCTATGTGTTGTCGGATCCGCAGTCGCACGAAGGGATTATCGTAGATCCCGGGGAAGATGCGGAATATATTGCGGATACGCTGATGCAGCGATCGATCCGCCCCACCACGATCATTGCGACACACGGGCATTTCGACCACATCCTGGCGGCATTTTTCCTTCAGCACACATTTGGCATTCCGTGTCTGATCGACCCCGAGGACAACTTCCTGGTGCGGCGAATGGCTGAGTCGGCAAAGCATTTTTTAGGACTTCGCGCTTTTGATCCGCCGCCAACGGTGACCCCGCTCCCTGACACGGTAGCCGTAGGTGGCGAAACCATCAGGATTCACAAGGTTCCGGGTCATACGCCGGGCAGCGTATGCCTTGAAGTGGCACCGTCGACGCTTATCGTCGGCGATACCATATTCGAAGGGGGAAACGTCGGCAGAACCGACCATTCGTACGGAAGCCGGGAGGACCTTGCCCGGTCCATCGGCCGCATTCTTTCATTCCCCGACCATATGGCGCTCCTGCCCGGCCACGGGGAGGCAACCACCGTTGGATCGGAGCATAGGTTTCACGTACAATAGGCCTATGTCAAAATCCGAATGGAAACAGGTGGCTGAGCCATCCGAATGGGATTTATTCGTGCTCCGCTATAGTCCGGAGGCGCTTTTTCAGGCGTGGGAATGGGGAGAAGTGCAGAAACGCATGGGAAGTGACGTTGGCCGTTTTGGGCTGTACGAGGATAACGGGCTGGTCGGCGTGATGCAGACGATGCTCGTCCGGGCGCGGCGGGGATCGTTTGTACACGTGCGTCATGGGCCCATTTTTTCCAAATTCAAGCACGCCTATTGGAAGAGTGCGCTCGCCTTTCTTTCGAAGGAAGCGCGAAAACACTCGTGCTGGTTTGTCCGCATGAGTCCGCTTATCCCGGCTGATGACAAAGCCGCGTCGTTACTTATCGAACTTAAGGGAAAACCTGCCGCGATCCACCGGATGGACGGGGAGTATTGCTGGGTACTCGATTTGGATCAACCGGCCGAACAACTGCTGCAGAATATGCGCAAGACGACGCGGTATGAAATCCGGAAGGCCGAGAAGGAAGGTGCGGAAGTATTCGAAACCGCAAATCCCAATCACCTTGCGGATTTTTTCGGGCTCTATGAAGCGACGAGTACCCGTCAGGGATTCGTCCCGCACGTCGGCATACGGGAAGAATTTGACGTGTTTGCTAAAAAGAAACAGGCGCGCCTTTACTTGGGGAAGTATGAGGGAAAGACGGTCGCGGCGGCAATCATTCTGTATTTCGGGCACCAGGCAATTTATCACCATGGCGCATCAGTCGCCTCCAAAGTTCCCGTGTCTCCGCTCGTCCAATGGGAAGTGATCAAGGATGCGAAAAACCGGGGAATGAAGGTATACAATTTCTGGGGTATTGCTCCCGAAAGCAGCGTAAATCACCCATGGCGGGGAATAACATTGTTCAAAAAGGGATTCGGAGGACGATCCATCGAATATATGCATGCCATCGACTTTCCGATATCCCCACTCTATATCGTAAGCAGAATGGTGGAGACGGTTCGCCGGATACGGCGGGGGTATGATTAGGTGTATACTTAGATCGTCCTATGCGCAAAATACTGCACCGGCACCATATATCATTTAAGAACGCGTTTGCGGGACTTTGGTGGGCTATCACGACACAACCGAATTTCCGGGTCCATCTGATTCTGTCGCTGATTGCCGTTTCGTTGGGGTGGTACCTCGAAATTTCGGGGATCGAATGGTCGATCATTGTGTTTACCATCGTGCTGGGGTTAGGTGCCGAAATGGTGAATACGTCCCTCGAAGCGATGACCGATCTAATCACGAGAAAATGGGAGAAAGAGGCAAAGATTGCCAAAGACGTCGCCGCAGGGATGATGCTTACGATCGCCTTCGGCGCACTGGTCGTTGCGTATCTCGTTTTGGGAACGAAACTCATTGACCGATTTTTATAACCTATGCAACTCCTTCTTGGAACCGTATTACTGTCATGGCTTCTCCATAGCGTCCTGTTCATCCCATTCATTCAGCTTCTGTACCATATCCGTATGCAGCGGTTGCGGCAGGTGACCCGCGATACGTTTAACAAACGGACCCCGCTTTTTGACAAATTCCACCGGCATAAGGCCGGTACCCCGGTGGGCGGGGGACTTCTGATCATTCTCCTCACGACGATTCTGCTTCCCGTCATTCTCCTTCTTATGTATTATTTCTGGATTCCGATAACGTCCGTATACCCCCTTGCAAGTGAAGTGAAAATCCTGCTTTTTACCTTCGTATCATTCGGGCTTCTTGGGCTTCTTGACGATACGAAAAAAACATTCGTATGGGTCAAAAACGATTTTTTCGGGCTCCGTTTGCGGCATAAACTGATCCTGGAGATCCTGCTTGCCGGCATCATAGGATTCTGGCTCGTACACGATCTCAAGATCGGCATCTTCCACGTACCGCTTCTCGGCGTATTTCATCTGGGATGGTTCTACATTCCGTTTGCCGTATTCGTCATTATCGCGTTTGCCAATGCCTTCAATATCACCGACGGGTTGGACGGGTTATCGGCGGGGGTTTTGGTGATTGCCCTGTTTGCCTTTTGGTTCCTATCGGCGTCGATTCTCGATACCGTGCTTTCCGTCTTCCTGGCGCTGTGGATCGGCGGTGTCTTGGCGTTTCTATACTTCAACGTGCTCCCGTCCCGTATATTTTTAGGGGATGTCGGCGCCTTATCGTTTGGAGCCACGTTTGCCGTCGTAGGTCTCATTCTGGGGAAGGTTCCGGGGTTGGTTATCATCGGCGGAATTTTCGTCCTGGAGGTCGCCTCTTCCCTCATCCAACTCACGGCGCGGTCGCTCACGGGCCGGAAGATATTTGCCGCCGCCCCGCTCCATTTATGGCTGCAGGTTAAGGGCTGGCCGGAGTCCAAAATCGTCATGCGGTTCTGGATTCTTGCGATCGTCCTTGCCATGTTTGGGCTGTGGCTTGCACTTCTCAACTGATCCAATCTGCTTTTCATGAATACTCGATCATTCACTCTCAGGGGCCGGACCGGGACGGGAGCCCTGCGCAGGCCGAAACTGCACCATGGACGCGGCGACCGCTGGCTCCTTATTACGACCGTGATTCTTGCCGCGATCGGCATCGTCATGGTGTATGATTCGTCCGTAGCGATTGCGCTCCGGGACTTCGGAGACTCGTATCACTTCGTGCGGGAACAGTTAAAGTGGCTTGCGTTGGGATTTTTGTCGTTTGCCGTGCTTTCACGTATCCCGTACGTACTGTACCGACGGTTCGCGCTGCCGCTGCTTTTAGGAACGTTGGGACTACTTATCCTCGTGTTTATTCCGGGACTGGGGATCCGGGCGCTCGGCGCCCACCGGTGGATCAATTTCGGATTTTTTGTACTGCAGCCCGCCGAGCTTGCCAAGCTGGCGATGGTCCTGTATCTTTCCGCGTGGTTTGCGACAAAAGAGAAGGGAAGGCTTTTCGCATTCCTTCTTCTTATCGGCATGGTGGGGGGGCTTGTGGTGATCGAGCCCGATTTGGGTACGGCGATCATCCTCGTTTCTACGTCCATTTGCCTGTATTTTTTGTCCGGAGCGCCCATCAGTCATTTTCTTGCGATCGTTCCCATTATCGCCGGCGGTGCCTTGTCTTTGGCTATCATAACGCCCTACCGGATGCGGCGGTTACTTACGTTCCTCAATCCCGATATTGATCCGTTAGGCTCCTCATACCAGATCCGGCAAGTACTGCTGGCGCTGGGATCCGGCGGATTCTGGGGAGTCGGATTGGGACAGTCCCGCCAAAAATACGAGTACTTACCCGAAGCAAATACCG
>CAZHOQ010000034.1:0-15910 GCA_964533995.1 uncultured Gammaproteobacteria bacterium | reverse complement strand
CGTGGTTTATCGGCTTCCGGTTTTTCGGGAAGCATAAGTATGCACGGCCGGTATTTTTAATCCTCCTCCTTGGGGTTGTCGTAACGGATCTTTTCCGTTTCGGTTGGAAATTCACGCCGTTTACGCCCGCTTCATATTTCTTCCCGGAGACGAAGGTCATCACATTCCTTAAGAGTGTCAAAGAACCGTTCCGGGTGATGAGCCTTGACGACCGCATTCTTCCGCCGAACGTCGGCGCCTATTACGGTATAGAAACGATAGAAGGTTATGATCCGATCGCGCCGTCCAAATATGAACGGTTTCTGGCAAGTGTCGAGTTGGGGAAGGATGCCAGCGGTATGCGTTCGGGATTCAACAGGATATACACGGCACACAATGTCGATTCCATGCTGTTGCCGTACTTTAACGTCCGGTACGTTCTCTCGCTTGCCGATGTTTCGCGGCCGTTTCTTACGGAAGTCATGCGGGAGGGGGAAACCCGCGTCTATGAATATACCCGGGCGCTGCCGCGCGTGTACCTCGCCGGCGACATTGCCACCGCCAACGATGCGGACACGATTACGAAGCTATTTTCGGGCGGCAGTTCCCGGGCAGCCGTATGGCAGGGGAACCTCGGGGTACTCAATGTTCCCCTGCTTGCGGAGGAGTCTTCTCAGATCCTCTCATACACGCAAAACGAGATCCGTATTAGGGCGGTTGCCCGGAGCACGAGAATGCTCGTGATTCTCAACCGTTATGACCCGAGGTGGCGGGTTACCGTAGACGGCAAGGAATCATACGAGCTCTGGCCGGTTAATTATTTGTTTTCCGGGGTTGTTATCCCGGCCGGGACCCATGATATCATACTGTCTTACCGCTAACTGCGTATGAATAAGCAATTATCAGTAAGCATCGTGTTGCCCAACTGGAACGGGAAACATTTATTGGAGAAGAATCTTCCGAAGGTCGTGGCGGCATCCGCAAACGCGGAGATTGTCGTAGCGGACGATGCGTCTTCGGACGGATCTGTCGAATTTTTGGCACGTACGTTCCCCGAGGTAAAGGTCGTTGCAAACGCTAAACAGCAGGGATTTTCCGGCAATGTCAACAGCGGGGTGGCAGGAGCGACGGGCGATATCGTCGTTCTCTTAAATACCGACGTCGTCCCCGAAAAAGGGTTTCTTAACCCGCTTCTTGAGCGGTTTGCCGACCCCTCAGTCGGCGCAGTCGGAGCCTTGGAAAAAAGCCATGAACGAAGCGGCATTGTCCTGCGCGGGCGGGGTGTTGCCCGTTGGGAAAAAGGATATTTTATCCATTCGCGCGGTGAGGTTGACCGGGAAGACACGGCTTGGGTCTCCGGTGGGAGCTCGGCATATCGTCGAAGCCTGTGGATGAAGCTGGGGGGTATGGATACCCGGTTTAATCCGTTTTACTGGGAGGACATCGATTTGTCCTACCGCATCCAGCGCGCAGGGTTCAGGACGCTTTTCGAAAAGAAAAGCGTTGTCCACCATTATCACGAAGAGGGGAAAATCAGATCAACCTACACCAAGGATGACGTGAGGAGGATCGTTTACAGAAACCAGTTTATATTCCTTTGGAAAAATATCCCTAACGGGAGCATTTGGCTTGAGCACATTTTTTGGACGCCGGTGAGGCTGGTTCAAGCGCTTATTTCCGGAGATACGTTAATGCTCCAGGGATTATTGCTAGCCATCGTCAGATTTCCCTTCGTATGAAATGCATCCTCTGCACCATTCCGCTTGAGAAGTACCTCTATAAGAGCGGGTACTGGATTTACCGGTGTCCGCGCTGCCGCCTTTGCGAAACCGATCTTAAGCGCGAGTACGACGCGTTCGTCAGGGAATTCTACTCAAAGGGGTACTACGAGGGGGATCCGACAAGAAGCGCGTATGCGGATTACGAACTCGACAAGCCGCTCATTGTCAAAAACATGCGCAAATTCCTTTCGTTTTTGACATCAAGAAAACCCAGCGGAAAGCTGCTTGATGTCGGGTGTGCGTTCGGGTATGTCGTCGAGCTCTCCAGAAGAAGCGGGTATGATGCCTATGGGTTTGATCCGTCACATTTTGCTGTCATGAAGGCGAGAAAACTGGTCGGAAAGGAAAGGATACAGGAAAGTACTATCGGAACGGCCACGTATAAGAAGGAATCATTTGACGTCATTACCATGTTCGATGTTTTTGAGCATCTGCAGGATCCGTTGGCCGACATGAAAAAGCTGACAAGGCTCTTAAAAAAAGATGGCATCATAATCGTTGCGACCGGGGACACCGAGAGTGTGGCGGCACGGGTCATGAGGCGCCGATGGACGTTTTTTATCCCGCCGCAGCACATCTTCTTTTTCCACAAGCGAAACATTACCGATCTTTTCAGGCGGGCGGGGCTCAAGCCGGTTTCTTGGCACAGGGTGGGCAAGTGGCTGAGTTTGGGGTACGTTCTTCATTTGGCACGGACGACCGGAGAAAGCACCCTCGCTGCCTTTCTTTACCGCCTCATAAGGAATACGCCCCTTATGAGATTCCCGTTGTATGTGCCGATGAAAGACAATATGGTGATCGTGGCGGAAAAGCTTTAGTGGTATTATTAGGAAGAATTTATGATTACCTGGCTACGGGCACACTGGAAAACGCTTCTTATTTTCGGGGTACTATTTGCCGTTTTTTTCACCAATGCATTTCATGAAAAGTACCCGGACGAGTTCGACAGCATCCTCGGGGGCAGGTATATTGCCCAGGGGCAGTTGCCGTACCGTGACTGGTTCCAGCACCACCAGCCGGGCGCCTATGTCATGGCTGCGGTCATTTATCCGTTCAGCGGGCAATCCTTCGTAAAATTCCGGGTTGCCTGGGAGATTATCCTGTTCGGACTCCTCGTCGGTTCGTATTTCCTCATCAAACGGAGGCTTCCGAAACGGGACCTGTCGTTTTATGTCGCATTGCTTTTCGTCCTTGGGCTTTCGGCAACGTATTTCTGGGGGCATATGCTGCTTGCCGATACTCTTTCCGGGTATTTCCTGCTTCCTGCGTTTGCCCTTCTGTTTCTTAAGGACTACTACCGGGAGCGGTTCGAACGAACTGATCTTATAATCGTCGGGGGATTTGCTTTTCTTTCGTGGTTTACGTCCATGACCTATATTTTCATCATCGCGGCAGTATCCCTCTATGCGCTTTACCTGTTTGTTACGACGAACAAGGAAGGCATCCTGTGGAGACGCCTCATGTCGGGAGTGATTCTTTTGGGAATTCCGTATGCGGCATTTTTTGTGTATCTTCTCGTAACCGGGAGCATGCGGGACTACTATTGGGCAAACGTCGTATATAACACGAACTATTACATTTATAACTATCCGCATGAGCCGGGCCAGCCAATTAATCCCATCCGGTACGCCGCGGTGATCGGCAATAGCTTTATCAACAATTACATGCCGGCACTCTGGGGCATTGCGGGCTTTCCGATCGGTAACCCGGTACAGGTGACGATAGCCTTCTCCTGGGCGGCTGCCGTGGCGCTCGTCATTATCCGGGGACGGTTGTTGTTTCTCGTGCCGTTATTGGTAACCCTCGTATTTTCCAACGCCAGGAGCAATCCGCAGTCCCTTAAGGAAACGGATTACCAGGCGTTCGTTTATATCATAACCGGGTTGTTTTCCGGCCTGTTTACGCTGACGGCGGTGCGGGATATGGTCAATGACGGAAAACTGGAATCTGCCAAGCGGTCGGCGCTGACGGCGCTGTATCTTGTGCTTCTCATATTTTGGATCGCCACACCGCTGTATTTTGCCATGAAGATGGAGCAGAAATTTTTCCCCAAATATATGGGGGAAGCGCCCCTCATATACAGCAGGCCCCAGATTGCCCAGTACGTCAACGCCATCGTAAGCCCTTCGGATTATGCGTATATAGGCCCCTTTGAATTCGAGGAGCTGTACTACATGAACGCCAGACGCCCCTCAAAATACCATTGGTTCCTGGACCACGCGGCCAAGAACAAAATAAAGGATGAGCTTCTTGCCGACCTGAACCGCAACAGGCCGAAGCTTATCGTATTCCAGCGGGATTTCGCGCCGTGGGGAGGCGACCCCAAAACCTACAACTGGTGGATGACGGAATTTCTGGACAAGAACTATTTCCGGATATTCACGTTAAACGGGGAGCTAACGGATACCGAATACAAATGGAAGCTTTCCAAAACGCAGAACTTCGACATCGACGGAACGTTCAACTTTGACCGGAGATATAAGGACGAGATTATCGATAAGCTTCTTTCCTTAGGGTATATCGAGTCGAAACCGAAAGCGGAAAAGAAATAACAACACTAGTGTTTCTCGGCTGCGACGAATACGTTTTGGGCATGCCTTCCGCTGATATCCTCAATCTTTTTAAAATGCTTGATTTGGATTTCGTATTCCTTGCTGCTTAACAGGTAGAGCGTTTTCTTGCCGGGTATGGTTAGGGTATTCGGATCAAACGCAGGATCCATAAGCTTGATGCCGTTGGTGTCCCAGGACGCTGCGGTAAATTCGTACTTGCCGAATTTCTCCCGGGTGCCGTTCTTTTGGTAGTCCGCTGGATCAACATTCCCCCAGTAGAGGAGAAAAACATACGGGCGCCAGTAATACCCCGAGATGACGATGCGGTCATATTCCGCCTCGTGTTTTTTGGCGTAAGCGACAGCCTGTTTCAGGCCGTCTCCGAATGAAAGCGCGTTATTCGTCGCGTTATCTATAAAATACGCGGTCCTAAACCTGGCAAATTCATGCGTAAACAGGGTGAACGCAAGTACGCCCGAAAAGAATATCCAAACGGCCGGATTTTTCCGCTTCGTAACGAACATAAAGGCGTTCCGTAGCCCGAATCCGGACAGGATGGCAAACGCGGGGGATGCAATGAGGGTGCGCAGCGTGTTCGGCTGGTTGACACTGAATGCGCCGGGGAGGAAGGCGGTTGTTACCCAGACGATGGTTATGAGTGCGGCAAACGGTTCGAGGGATAGTAAGGCAATAAGTCCCAGAGAGACAAGGACTGTCTCAAACGGGTAGAGAGCTCCGTACGTTCCCGTTCCCGTGATAAACAGATTGGAAGGAGAGATGTTTTTGCCGTAATTTTCGATAACCGTTTCCAGTAGCGCGGTCCGACGGTTATAGCGGATCTTGGAAAGTACGGACGGGGATGTGCCCATTTTGGCTACATACGCATCGCGCCGTTTTAGGTAATTGGGATCGTGCACGACAGACACGATTGATATGCGTTCCAATCCTCCGGGTGAGAACATTTCCTTTCCAATCGGAAGAAATGCCAGTAGGCAGATGCCTGCGGCGGAAAGGGTCGTTTTCCATTTCGTGCGTATGGTTTTCCAGTGCATAGCCGCATAAAGCAGTAGGACAAACGGGATGACCAGTCTCACGGAGTAGTAAAAATACATGGACGCGACAAACGCCAGGCCGGCATAAAGGATATGTCCGTATGCTTTCCGGCTCCGCAACAAATAATAGGCGCCCAACATGAAGAAAAACGTCGCGCCGTTGCTCTCGAAAAGCTGCCGCGAGAAATTGACGTGCCACGGGGAAACCGAAAGCATAAACGCCGGAAGGATCGCCATGTCGAACCGGCGCTTGCCGAATGTCACCCATTGTTTGTTTCCCAATAGCTCTGAAGCGAGAAAATACATGAGTGCAACGGCAAGGATCCCGAACGTAGCCGAGGGTAAACGGGCAGCCAATTCGCTTCGCCCGAAGATGGCAACCGGAAGAACGGTTGCGTAGACCATGCCGGGCAGTTTGTAGTCGTCGAACGACCGGAACAGGATGGGAAACGTTGCACCGTACTCGTCCTTTCCCGTCTTGAGGATGGAATAGGCATTGTAGGCTATAGCGGATTCGTCATGGGACAGGGACGGAGGAACGGTGGTAAGCCGGTCAAACCGAAGCCAGACGCCGACGGCAATGACAAGGGCGAGCGGAGAAATGAGAAAACCCCAAAATATCGGAGAGCGTACCTGCTTCTTCATATTATTTCCCCGTATAAAGGACGCTGAATTTCGGCGTTCCGTCCGGCAAACGGATTTCCGCCACGGTCATCGGGGCACGAGATGCGGGCAGCTCATCGGTGTCCACGACAAGGAGCGTGTCCTTGCGTGAGGCATCCGCCTGCCAGTCGATCGGGCGGAATGAGAACCTCCCGAATCCCGATACGTCGGTGAATCCGTCCGCCGATACCGGTAATCTCATGGATTCGTTCTGATACCGTGCCGGATCGTACCCGCTGTAGAAGAGAAGATAAATATACCGTGATGTTTCCGGTTCCGTCATGATGACCGGTTTATCAACAAACTCCGGGGAAAAGAGGATTGATGCAAGGCGCTTGTACGGCAGTCCCCAGTTTGCCGCTTCCTCCTTGGGGAAGTGGGTGTAGTACCGGTCCAGATAGACGACGACGGAAAAGAGGTACCCTATTACGACAAAAAGAAAAATGAGCCGGTACGTATACCGGTGGGTAAATTGCACGATAAGATGAAGTCCCCCGGAGATGGCGATGGCAAACGCAGGGACGACCATAAGCATTCGGTTCGTGTGCGGCGCGTCTTTCGTGATAGCCGGAGCAATACCGGACAGGATAATCCACCAGAGGATGATGCGGTAGTTTTTGATGCGGTGGTTAATAAGAAGCCAGAAAATGCCCAAAAGGAGGAGCGGCGCCTCTATGGGGTAAAGATTTCCGAAGCCTCCGATATTATGCGCACTGTTGCCTCCGCCCTTAATGAACAGGAACTCCGGTCCGTAGGATTTCATATAGTTTTCCGTTACCGTTTTTATGGCATAGGTCACGCGGTTGTGGGCAATGCGGGCAATAAGTGACGACGGGTTGTCATGCCGCGTTCTTGGGAGTTCGATACGTTCGTGGACGACGAACGGATCGCCGAAGATCGATATGCCGCCGATTTTTGTCCGGTCCGCCGAAACCGTGACGATAAGGATTGCTACGGTCATGACGGCACCGAGAAGAACCGGTGCCCACCACTGCTTTATCCTAATAATATCCTTTCCGTAGATTGTGGCGATCGCAACCAGAATAAGCGACGTGGTGACGTGATTCCCATGATACGTATAGTAGGTCAGTGCAAATAATACCGATGAGAGGAACATCCGGGGCAAAGACCGTTTTTTGAGGGAGTGAAGAAACGTTAGTAATCCCAGAACAGAAAGCATGACCGCAACGATTGCTTCGGATTCGACGCGGGAGATGTGTATGTGCCATGGACTGAAAGCAAGGACTCCTGCCGCCGTAAGAGCGACCGTTTGGGACGAAAACAGAAGCAATGAAAGATAATACAGTGCCGCGACCGTCACGGTGCCGGCAAGTGCCGAGGGAAGCCTCACGCTCAGCTCCGACAGCCCGAATACTTTCACGAACGGGATCGTCGTATAAATATAGAGCGGCAATTTCCAGTCGCCGAAGGACTCGAAGGACAGCGGAAGGCTTTTACCGTACTCGTCTTTGCCGGTCATCATGAGAGAGTATGCCGTGTAGCCAATCGCCGCTTCGTCACGGTTCACTCCCGGCGGGATGTCCGACAACCGGTAAAGCCTCAAAAATGCCGCGAGCAGGATAATCACGATCAGCAGGTATTTCTTCATGCGAATTTTTTCCGTACGATGATGACTCCTATGATTGTCGCACTCAAACTAACCAAGCTCAAGATGATGCCATTTACGACGCTTGTCGGTCGATATTCAAATACGACGGTATGCGTCCCTCCGGGCACATTGATCCCTCGGAAAACGTAATTGGCGGGAAATATTTCGGTAAATTCTCCGTCAACATACGCTTGCCAGCCGGCTTCGTACGTATCGGTCAAGACTAACAGTCCGGAAGCGGAACTTTGTGTTTCTATGACGACCGTTTCCGGTTCGTAGGAGAGAATGGATGCAGTGCCCGATGCCGTTTTTGCGGATAGCTCAATAGGAAGGGTCGGAAGAATCGTTGTCACTTTCGGATCGAATGCGGGCGCAAAGAATATCTTCTCGAATTGGCTTGAGTTGTCCGCATATTCTATTTGATTGGCAAAATAGGCTCGGGGTGCCGCGTGCTTGTTTTCATAGACGCGCCACTCACCGGTTTCAAACATTTTTTCAAGGTGTTCAGGAGGAAGGGTTTGGCTAGTACTCCCGTTCTCCTTTCGATCCAGTATGTATCGGACACTCAAAGACGATAGCACGCGGCTTTTGAAATTATTTGACAGTCCGCCGTCCCCAAAGCTTGAGGCGACGGCCGCATCCGAGCGCGTCTGATTGTCAAAGCGCTCCAGGAATTTTCCGTCACGGTAGCTATAGAGGTATTGTCCATACCATGAAAGGTACAGCGGATCATACCCTTCGGGAGAATAGATACCGTACTGTGCCGAAAAATTGGCCGGAATATTCGCTGTGCCGTAGCCCCAGTACCGGTCAGGGGATTTTTCCTTGAGGAACGTAAGCACCGGGTGGTCGGGAAACACGAAGGCTTTCGGGACGAACGGGTTGAAACGCGCAAAAAACACGAATAAATCCAATGTATGGACGATGAGAAGAACCGAAATGGTCTGCACGCGGATTTTGGGGAATGTTATGGCGACCCAGAAAAATACAAGCGTTGTCACGGCGATGCCGCCGCCATAAATAATCGCCCGATTGAGGACGGATGCATGCTTAGCAAGTTCCGTTACCGGAACCTTTCCTGCAAGAATAAGTATCAACAGGATTATGACAACCTCGATACTCCTTCGTACCAGCTTTTTTATGGAGTGCTTATCGGTCATCCAAAAATCGAGACCCAGGCCGCAGATGACACTCAGGGAAAACGAAAAAAGGAACGACATGAGTGTTGGGCTGCTGGACGTTATAAGCGGGATGGGAATCCGGTAGAGGAAATACGTGAGCGGGTTAGCGGTGATCAGCAGAAGGATTGCACAGTATGCGACGATGAACCACTTGGTAACCGCGTCCTTCCTGCGGAATGCGGAAAGCGAAAAGAATAACGGCACCAGCCCGATCGTCACCACTTTCCCCACAAACGTATCGGCAGGCCAGTACGTACGGGTTGCCGGATTGCCAAAAATGTTGGGGAATGGCAAGGAAAGAAGCTGCCATGGCTGGATGAGGATTTTCGTGAACAGATTGGTGGGGTCATGGGGGCTTCTGGCGCTGCTTGCGATAAGCTCGATTCCCGGAATAAGCTGGATGCCCGCAATCCCGACACCAAGGAAGGAGAAGAGGAAAGCGGAAATGCGCGACCGGGCGGCCGTCCGGAAAAACGCGTACGTAAGGGAGAACGCAAGCATATACGCGTATACCTGGGGATGCCCGGCAAGTACGCTTAGCGAATTAGATACGGCAAGGATTCCCAGCCAGATGCCGTTTGGTTTTTCCCGTTGATGCTCAATCGCAAGAAGAATAAGCGGCAGCCAGAGAATGACGTGTCCGACAGAATTGTATTCAAGCCATACGGCCATGAATCCGGAAAACCCGTAGGATAGGGAAGCCATCGCAGCGCCCAATGGTCCCGAGCCGATTTTTCTCATGTACCCGTACGTGAATATCAACGCGAGGAACGGCTGGAGCATCACAAGCAGGGTCCATGCGTCTATTTGGGGGAAGGTGAGATAGAAAATATTCAGAGGATACAAAGCCGCGCTTTGGAAGTTTGCAAGCAGCGGGGAGCCTGAGAAGCTATAGGGATTCCAAAGCGGTAACTTCCCTTGTTTGAGGGAGTTAACGACAAGCGTCTTCCACGGATAAATCTGCCGGGATACGTCGGGATACTGCGCTTTGCTGGGTACACCCCCCGGGGCATATCCTTCGTATGAGGCCGAACGCCACGGCTGGAAGTCGCTCATGAGCGAGTCACCGGGAAACGGGACAAGTCCGCGCGTTACCGTTTTATAAAAAAAGAAGGAAACGACAATGGCGGAAACAAGAAAAACCGACACCCATTCCTTCTTCATCGCGTGCTCCTTGCCGTCCGCCTGTTGATAACAAGCGCGTATATGCCTACGCCTATCAGGGATAGGACCGTGATCGTTTTTCCGATGACCCTGATGAGGGAATCCTCCCAAACGATACGGACGCTGGTTTCGCCTTTGGGAAGCTTGAAGGTGATAAGACCCCGCCAGTTCTGGTCCTGGAATTCTATCGGGGTTTTTTGATCGTTCGCATACACGCGCCATCCGGGAAAATACTGGGTTTTATCAACGACCGTGACGTCGGATTCCGCAACCACGGTGAACGTATGCTCGGTTCCCCGTTTGACCGGATTCCTGACGGTTCCCGAGCCCGCAATTACTTCAAACCGTTCATTGGGATAACTCCCTGCCGGACCGGCAGACCAGATGACATCGGTTTCCCCGAAGTACGTGGTATTTAACGGATAATTCCAATAGTACTGTTCATCGATTTTGTCCATGCCGAGCGGCGGCCGGAAGTACACCGATGCGCTGAGGATCGTAATGATCGAGATACCCATCATGACGGCAAGCGGGGTATTCTTACGGACGAGCGTAATCCCCCCAAGAATGGCAAGTGACAGGGTCATTACGTTAAGAAGCCGCCAGGGAAATTGGAACATGCGGAGGATCGGAATAGCTTCCCATATCGGAGCGGACCACTTGAGCATGAAAAACAGTGCGCCGACGGAAATGAAAATGAAAAAGTACGCCAGGTTTTTTTCCTTGGTTTCCCGGATCCGTTTTGTCGCGAGTAAAACGACGGATGCCAAAAACGCGAAGGCCTGCATCAGGCCCAACGAGACGGCAATCCCTCCCGTCTGCAGCGATGCGTTGTTTGTGAGGTTCGGGAGGATGAAATGAAGAAGGGGGGCAAAATGCGATTTGTACATGTCTTTCATGAATAGGTCGCCGTAGGTGAATCGGCGTTCGATGATTGCCGGTAGCCAGTAGAATGCGGAAAGCGCGAGACCTAACCCCAACCCGCCCAGGGTTTTCCACCTATTTTTTGAGAACAGGAGGGAAAAAAGCGTCGCGATGCCGAAAAACACCAGGCTCATCGAGTTATGCGAAACGATAAGGAGAAGCGTCGAAATCCCGATAAGCATGGGCCGTTCGACAAGGATTGCGTAGAGGACGAGGGGAAGGAACGCGGAGGCAAACCCCTCCGCGACATCGCCACGCACGACAAGGTCGATAAGATGAAACGGCGCAAACTGGTAGAGTATCGTTGCGACGAACGCTTTCCCTTCGTGTTTAAACAGCGTAAATGCGAACCGGTACATGAATATTCCGGACAGTACGAACGCAAGGAGCAGTGCGGCCTTAAATGAGAACACCAGGCCTCCGCCGAGCCCGATGATCGCTGAAGTGACAAGGTATGGGACATGATAGATGAAATTAAACAGCGGCATGCCGTACCCGTAGTTCAACTCTCCCGCCCACCTCGGAAGTATCTGGCCCTCCGTTAATGCCTTGTAGTAGGCTGCCATGCGCGCGTAATGGACCGGGGAGTCATGGGTGTGCGGAGCCAAGGGCGAGGAGAATATGCTGACAAACGGAATGAGCGAAATTGCAATGACGAGAAAATAGTGTTTCAATGATTTCATGCGTACGGGCGCACCCACAGGAATTATAGCAAAGAATTCTCAGGATTGGTGGAGGGCCGCGATCGTATTTCTGGCGACGTTTCTTCGCGTATTCCGTTTGACCGAGTTGTCGGAATTTTTGGGTGACCAGGGAAGAACGATGCTGGTCATGAAGGATTTTCTGCAACAGGGCGTCATACCGCTTTCCGGTCCGACGACGCTTTCGGGTCATGCGCTGGGTCCCGCATTCTATTATCTTTTAGTACCGGGTTATCTTGTTTCCGGAGGGGTTATCGGGGTTACGTACTGGGTCGCGATACTCGGTGTTGTAGCCGTGCTTGTGCTATATGAAACCGCAAAAAGGATGTTTGGAATCCGGCAGGCGCGGGTAGTTTCTCTGTTGTATGCCGTGTCCCCGTTTATTATCGCTTCGGACCGGACTATTTGGGAGCCCAACCTCGTCCCGCTCTTTGCCATCCTTTTCCTCTACCTATTATATAGGGCCCATTATGAGGCAAGACCGCGTCTTTGGTTGGGGTTGGGGGCGACTATCGGCGTGCTTTTGCAGCTTCATTATCCCAACGTATATTTTGTGCTGTTGGTGTCCGCCTACTGGATATGGACGTTTGTTACGGACAAAACGAAGCGTCCGGGAATGCCTGCTTCGGTGCTTTTGGTTGGCGCGGGGGCATTCGTCGTTTTGCTTCCGTTTCTTATCCATCAGTCCGGTGTCGGATTCCGCGACCTCCTTGGTGTCGCATCCGTCATCCGTGACGGCGGGGGAGCGATGATGGGAAAGCGGGAGCTTCTGGCGCATTTCGTCGATTATGCCTCACGCGTTATCGGCAGGGCAATTCAGTTCATGACGAAGGAGGCAGCGGTCTTACTTATGGCGCTGTGGGGACTGTTTGTGTTGCGGTATCCGACGAAACGGAACATGTTCCTAAGCGTATGGTTTTTCGGAGGGACGGCGGCGATGGCACGGTACAGCGGGGTCGTGCATGACCACTATCTGTATTTTCTCGTGCCCGTTCCGTTTCTCATGATCGGGTCGGTGCTTTCGCTCGTCAGGGGTAAAGCACGGAATGCCGTGCTGGTATCGGTAGCAGTCCTGATGGTTGCGGGCTCATTCATTAGTGCGGATATGATTCCGGCCGGCGGAAGGGATATCTGGCGCGTGAGTGCCGCCGTCTCACGAATCAAGGCGGAAGCAAATGGCGAACCGTTTTCCTTTACCCTTATTGCCGGGAGATCGTTTTCCGACCTCCATTACCGGTATTTCATGAGTTCGATGCGGATAGAACCCCGGCGCATCACCGACCCGTCTTACCGACGCCTGTATCTCATATGCGATGATAACAACTCCTGTCCCGAAGCCAGCCGCGTGGCAACGAAAAGTGCCGTAACCGCATTGTGTTACGACTACCATTGTTCCGGTTCATACCCGGTCATCCCGCTTGATGCGGAGTGGAAATATTCGGGCGTCGCGACGGCGTCCGGAGACTACTCGTCATCGGCAAACATCTATATGTTCCTAAGGAACGAGGGGAATCCGTAGTGGAACGGGTCCTAATTTAGTACAATTGGTGCTATGGCACTCGGAATATTGGATGCGATCCTTCTCTTTTCCCTTTCCATCCCAGTTGTGATGTATTACCGGATCCTCCCTGTTGAAGGGACGCCATATTGGCTGTTTGGGTTGCTTTTTCTCGTGCTTGGCGCGAATTGTTTTGTATCGTTTTATCCCGGCGTGCTTGGCAGGTGGAAACGTCATTTGGACCGGATCAAGCTTATGATGCTTACGGCAGTGGTCGTTGTCGTTCTGGGCGGTTCGACCTGGACTTCGATTTCCGACCGGGCGAAAGTGGCACCGGTATGGGGCGTTCATGACATCATTCTCCAGCAGGAAGCGGCAATGCGGTATCTGTTGACCGGCAAAAACCCCTACAAGGAAACCTATTTCGGTACCCCCGTCGAAAGCTGGCATTACGGGGAGTTGGGGAAGGATGCGGTCAATCCGGCGCTTTACCATTTCGTGATGCCGCCGTTTTATCTCCTTTTCCCGTTCCCGTTTTATTTTGCGGCAAACCGCATCGTCGGGTATTTCGACGGACGGATGGTGCTTCTTTTTACGATGGCGTTGCTTCTCATTGCGTTATGGTACTGGTTTGACGATAAGGCGGTTGCCCGGGTCGCAATAACGCTTACCGCGTTGTCGCCTTCAGTGGTGCCGTACTTTGTCGAAGGAAGAAGCGATGTGTTTGCATTGGCTTGGCTTATGGGATCGGTCATCCTATTGAAATATAAGCAATACCTCTGGTCGGCCGCATTCCTCGCGCTTGCCTTCATGTCCAAGCATACGACGTGGTTTATCGCACCTTTCTATGCGTTGTACGTATGGCGGTTACTTTCGGGGAATCGGAAAATGCTTACGTACATGGGACTCATTATTTTCCTCATTACCGTTTTGTTGGTCGGGCCCTTCCTGTATTGGGATGCGGGGGCGTTTATCGACAGCGTTTTCCTGTACCTGACCGGAAATTCCCCCACGAGCTACCCCATTTCCGGGTACGGACTCGGGATGATGCTCTATGCGTGGGGGTATATCACGGATATCCATGCGTATTACCCGTTCGTCATCTGGCAGATTCTCTTTGCCGTGCCGACGCTTATTTTTATGATGAAGTGGCTTATGGCTAAACCATCGGAGTCGAAACTTATTGTTACCTACGCGGTCTTTTTGGGCGTGTACTGGTATATGAGCCGGTATTTTAACAATAGCCACCTTGGATATTTGGCGATGCTTTTTGTCTTGGGAGGCTTGAAATCTCTTGATGAGGGAAAAATGACGGTATAGCAGTCCCGCATGAATCGGGACACCTTGTATGGAAAAGGCATTCAGGAAACATTGGCTGCTTATGCTTATCGTCCTGGTTGCGGGATTTTTCCGCCTCCATGACATCACCGCAAATCCGCCCGCCATTTCGTGGGATGAAGCATCGATCGGATATAACGCCTTCACGATTGCCACGACCGGCAGGGACGAGCATGGGAAATTCCTGCCGCTCGACACGTTTGCCGCGTTCGGCGATTACAAGCCTCCGGTTGCCATCTATCTTACCGTTCCCTTTGTCGCTCTCTTTGGATTGACGGAGCTTGCCGTCCGGTTGCCGTCTGCGCTTTTCGGTACGGCGACGGTTTTTTTGCTGTATTTCCTGGTACGCGAGTTGTTCTGGACGCCGAACATGAAGAATGATGATATGAAGCGGGCGGAACTGACCGCACTTATTTCATCTGCCGCTCTTTCCATCACCCCGTGGCACATCATGTTGTCCCGGGCCGGATTTGAAGCGAACATCGCATTTCTTTTCCTGGTTTCCGGCGTATTGTTTGTCCTTAAGGCACGGCATAATCCGGCATTCTTATACGTTTGCTGGCTTCCGTTTGTCTTAGGCATCTATACGTTTAATAGCACGCGGTACGCGGGCCCGATGATCGCACTTGCCTCCCTTGCGTGGGTGAAACAGACGGTTGTCAGGGAGAAGCGGAAATTCGTATCGGGAATCATCATCGCCGCAATCGTCATGCTTCCCATCATACCGCACCTTATCAGTCCGGAGTCCCGGTTGCGGTTTCATGAAGTAAGCATATTCACCGATCTTCGGACGGTATTAACTTCAAACGAACGTCGCGCAGTCGACCAATTCGATCCTCTTTCTGCAGTATTCCATAACCGCAGGGTGGGATATGCCCGGGAATATCTTATCCATTTTTTCGACAATCTCGAGCCCCGGTATCTGTTTATGAAGGGCGACGGTAACCCGAAATTTTCCATCCAGGATGTCGGACAGCTGCTGCTGGTGACCGCGCCCGTCGTTGCCGCGGGTGCGCTTTTCCTTCTTGCCGACTATCCGGTGCTATCCGTTTTTCTCTTATGGTGGCTTTTTGCGTCGATCGCGCCAACGGCCGTTGCCCGGGAAACGCCGCATGCATTGCGGACGATCAACGCACTGCCGGTATTCATGATATGTACAGCCTACGGTATCATCCGCATGCTCGAGTCGGTACGGGGTAAACGGGCAAGGATCCTGCTTTCCATCATATTCGGCGTTCTTGTCATCGGTAATTTTTCGTACTTTTGGCATAACCTCACGTCACATTACGCCAAAGAGTTCTCGGGCGAGTGGCAGTACGGATATAAAGCCGCAATCGAATACGTGCAAACCGTCAAAGACGAATACGACACGATCGTTCTTACCGAAAGCATCGGCAGACCGTATATTTACGCGTTGTTTTATGAGCGGACGCCTTTTTCCGAATTCACCCGCACAAAGGATGCGTCG
>CAZHOQ010000033.1:0-16012 GCA_964533995.1 uncultured Gammaproteobacteria bacterium | reverse complement strand
GTACTTTTCCTTCCTAGCTATCCTCAAAATAGGTGCGATCGCAGGTACCCTCTTTTCTGCGTTCCAGGAGAAAGCGCTCTATGACCGCCTGGAAAATTCTGCAGCCTCGGTACTCTTAACGACGACGGAGCTCAAGCCCCGGGTCGATAAAATCCGGAGGAAGCTTCCGAATCTTAAACACATCATAGTCGTCGATGAGGAACCGTTTCAAAAAAGTGTGGCATCAGCTTCGGAAGACCTGCGGGTAGTTCATACCGACCCCGATGATTATGCGTTCATGCTGTACACGTCGGGAACCACGGGAAAGCCCAAAGGAGTGGTACACTCCCACCGGGCCATCCTCCAGGAGCATATGACGGCGCATTGGGTCTTAGATATGCGCGATGACGATACGTACTGGTGCACGGCCGACCCGGGCTGGGTAACGGGGATTGCCTATGAGATCCTGGGAAGTTGGAGCAACGGGGTAGCGGCACTCGTGTATGCGGGCCGCTTTGATCCGGCACGCTGGTATACGCTCCTGGATAAGTACAATATCACCATCTGGTATACCGCTCCGACGGCGATCCGCATGCTGATGGCCGGCGGGGTAGCGGAAGTGCGGAAGCATAACCTCTCCCACCTTCGGCACCTGTGTTCCGTCGGGGAGCCTCTCAATCCGGAAGCGGTCAAGTGGGGGGTTACGGCATTCGGGATGCCCTTCCACGATACGTGGTGGCAGACGGAGACGGGAGCCATCTGTATCGCCAATTACCCGTCGATGGATATAAAGATCGGATCCATGGGCAAGCCCATACCGGGACTCACCGCAGCGATCGTCGACGACGAGGGGCATGTGTTGGGTCCCAATAAGGAAGGCAACATAGCCATAAAGCCGAAATGGCCGAGCATGATGCATACCATATGGCGGCGGCCCGCTAAATACAAAAGCTATTTCTCGGGCGGGTGGTACATAAGCGGCGACCGCGGCATGGTCGACAAGGACGGGGATTTCTGGTTTATCGGGCGTGCGGATGACGTCATCAAGACGTCAGGGGAGCGCGTGGGCCCCTTTGAAGTGGAATCCGCGCTGGTTGCCCATCCTGCAGTCGTGGAAGCCGGTGTCATCGGCAAGCCGGACGCGATGCGCGGGGAGATCATCAAGGCATTTGTCGTATTGGAAAAATCCGCACTCGAGGCAGCAAAGACGGATGCACAGAAGGAAAAGCTCAAGGAGGAATTATCCCAGTACGTCAAAAAGCACCTTGCCGGGCACGCGTATCCCCGGGAGATCGAGTTTATGGACAAATTGCCTAAAACCCGGTCCGGGAAAATTATGCGAAGGATTCTTAAAGCAAAGGAACTGGGGCTTCCCATCGGCGACACGTCCACACTTGAGGAATATTAGGGCTATCTCCTGGGGTTTCCCGCCCCCACGTTTCGTCCGCGGCGCCTGCCGCTCCGTTCCCGCCCCCTGCTCCCGGAAGCCATCCTTATGGTTATTTCATGGCCGGGCAGCCATTCGTTCACCTGTTCGAGCGTCCGGGTTAGGTCGGAAGTCGGATCTATGTCATAGGCATCTAGAATGCTCTGAAGTCCGGTTAGGTGCGTCCGCAGCTTGGGTACGAGCGCCATTCGGTCGCTCACGTCCCTGATTTGCTCGAATTTGATAATGGTACGCGCGATTTCCCGGTGATGGTGGTCATAGAGCCCTAGGTCCCCGCCCTGTTTTCCGAGATTAACCTTCTCAAACCAGAAATACGGTTCGTGTTCCAACTTGCGCCGTTTACCGCTTTGTTCTAGTCCCATGCTATTTTAGAGACAGGAGAACGACATATTCCCCTTTAGGTTCCGGATGGTTAACCAAAAGTTCCGATGCGGTCCCGGATTCGTACGTTTCGTGGATTTTAGTAAGTTCCCGGGCCAGTGTTACGGTGTTGTTAGGCAGTGTCCGCTCGATATCCGAGAGCATGCTCTGGAGTTTGTGCGGCGCAATGTACCATGCGGCAACGGAAAAAAGGGATTTGTCCTCCGCAATTTGGCGGATAGATTCGAGCTGGCGGACGCGGTGGCCTGCCTTTTCTGGCGGAAACCCAAGGAATAGTACGTGATCCGCCGGAAGCCCGCTTGCGGCAAGCGCCGTCATCACGGCAGTCGGACCGGGGACCGAAATCACCGGTACCCCGTGTTTTTTTGCTTCTCTAAGGAGGATGAATCCGGGATCCGAGATAAGGGGTGTCCCGGCATCGGAAACGAGCGACACGGATTTTCCCTCGAGAAGTTTTGAAACGAGTTCCGGCGATGCATTCTGCTCGCTGTGCTCATCATAGCGGACAAGTTGCGGAGTAGCATCAATATCAAGCAAACCGCCGTAGCGCTTCCGAAGTTCGGTAAGGAGTATGCCCGTCCGACGCGTATCCTCGCAGGCAATGATATCCGACGAGAAGAGTATCCGAAGCGCGCGGAGCGAGATATCCTCAAGGTTACCGATCGGGGTTGCGACTATGTAAAGCGTGCCCATGCCTATGGTATTATATGATTCTTATGGAAATTCTCCAAAGTTTTCTCGGCGTCTTACTGCATCTGGATGAATATCTGACCGATATCGTCTCCCAGTACGGTACGTTAACGTACGCAATCCTTTTCCTTATCGTGTTTGCGGAAACCGGATTCGTCGTAACCCCGTTCCTTCCCGGCGATTCGCTCCTTTTTGCCGCCGGCGCGATTGCTGCCCTGGGGTCGCTCAATGTCTGGGGGATCGTGCTGCTCCTCATTGTGGCCGCCGTTCTCGGGGACACGGTCAATTACTGGATCGGACACTTTTTCGGGCGGAAAATCGTCGACCACCCGAAAATCAAGTTCATTAACCAGGAGCACATCGACAAGACCGAACAGTTTTTCAAAAAGCACGGCGCAAAAACGATTATCCTGGCAAGGTTTGTTCCGATTGTTCGGACATTTGCCCCCTTTGTCGCCGGCGTCGGGAGTATGCATTACTCGACGTTCATTACCTACAATGTAGTCGGGGGGGTTGCCTGGGTCAGCCTGTTTACCCTGCTCGGGTATTTCTTCGGTAACATGCCGTTTATCAAGGAGAATTTCCACTACGCGGTGTTTGCGATTATCGGGTTATCGCTTATTCCCATCGCCTACGAGTTTATCCAAAACAAGCGCCACCCCAACGTGCCGGGCGTTGCGACGAAGAAATTGGAAAAAGTGGTGAACGAGTAAGGTTAGACGAACTTTCTAATCAACCCCACGCATTTTCCCTGTATCTTTACGTGCGTCGTGAATATGGGGGACATGGTCGAGTTTGACGGCATCAGCTTGATTTTATCTTTCTCAAAGTAGATGCGTTTGAGGGTAGCAAGGCCGTTCGGCAGGAGCGCAACGACGATGTCGCCGTTTTTGGCGTCCTGCTGGTGCTGAATGACGACGTAATCCCCGTCAAAAATGCCGTCTTCGATCATGGACTGACCCTTTACCTGCAGAACGTAATGCGGCTGGTTGGAGGCGATCATGCTGGGAGCCACGGAAATATAGAAATTAGGATCCGTATACGGCTCAAGCGGGGCACCCGCGGCGATAAAGCCCAGCACGGGCAGTTCCTGTGTGGCACCCATCCCTACGGGGCGGTAGTTTTCCTTGATGATCTCAAGTCCCCGCGAAGTGCCGTCAAGTTTTCTGATGAATCCTTTTTGCCGAAGCCGGTCGACATGTTCGTGGACCGTCGCCGGCGAGTGGATGTTTAAGGCTTCGCCGATTTCCTTAAGTGTCGGAGCATATCCGAAACGTCCTATGAATTGGTTGATAAAATCAAGGAGCTGACGTTCGCGCGGATAGAGTATGGCTGGCATATTTTGGTATATTTACAGCAACCGAAACTATGTTAGTATGATTTGTAGTATTCCAAAAAATACCCGAACTGTCAATAGAACAAACCGGTATTTACTCTCCCAAAACTGAAAAGCAACCGAAACCCTATGAAATTCAAACTCGTATCCGACTTTACGGCGACCGGCGACCAGCCGGGAGCGATCAGCGGACTCATCCGCGGCATAGAACAACACAAGAAAGAGCAGGTTCTGGTGGGCGTCACGGGAAGCGGTAAGACATTTACGATGGCCAGCGTCATAGAGAAACTGCAGCGGCCGACGCTTATCATATCGCACAATAAGACGTTGGCAGCCCAGCTCTATCAGGAATTTAGGGACTTCTTCCCGGAAAACGCCGTATCTTACTTTGTTTCCTACTACGATTATTACCAGCCGGAAGCGTATATTCCCCAGACGGATACTTATATAGAAAAAGAAACGGAAATCAACGATGAAATCGACAAACTGCGACTTGCGGCAACAGCTAACCTCCTCACGCGCAGGGACACGATCGTGGTTGCGTCGGTTTCGTGTATCTACAACATCGGTAGTCCGAAAGAGTACGGACAGTTCGTATTGGAACTTGCAGAAGGTGTGAAGGTCTCACGGGAGAGCATCATGACACGGCTTATAGACCTCCAATATGAGCGGAACGACTACGGATTCCATCGCGGCGCATTCCGGGTGCGCGGAGAAGCGATCGACCTTTTTCCGGCATATGAAGACACGGTGCTGCGGATAACGATGTCCGATGACAAGATCCTGGCAATCGACCGCCGCGACCCCTTAACAGGAAAGAAGCTTTCGGATGTACCCGCTACGGTCATTTATCCCGCCAAACACTACATGACTGACCCCCGAACTTATAAGAAAGTTTTTGCCCAAATCGAAAAGGACCTCGCCGAACGCGTCAAATTCTTCAAGGACCACGGAAAGCATATAGAGGCGCAACGGATCCAGGAGCGCGTGACCTATGACCTGGAGATGATCCAGGAAGTGGGATTCGTCAACGGGATCGAGAACTATAGCCGGTATTTCGACGGCAGAAAACCCGGCGACGCCCCGTATTCCCTCCTGGATTATTTTAAGGAGGCAGTAGGAAGCGACTGGCTTCTCATGATCGACGAATCGCACATGACCGTTCCCCAGATCCGCGGGATGTACCAGGGGGACAGAAGCAGGAAACAAACCCTTATCGATTACGGGTTCAGGCTTCCTGCGAGCATAGACAACCGGCCCTTGCGGTTTGAGGAATTTGAGCGACGGCAGCCGCAGACGATCTATGTGTCCGCAACGCCGGATGACTGGGAACTGTCCCGGGCAAACGGGGAGACCGTCGAGCAGCTCATTCGGCCGACCGGACTC
Organism: uncultured Gammaproteobacteria bacterium; assembly: GCA_964533995.1. Lineage (GTDB taxonomy): Bacteria > Patescibacteriota > Microgenomatia > UBA10105 > UBA927 > UBA927. The sequence continues at coordinate 10,793 of CAZHOQ010000033.1, read as the reverse complement.
GTCGACCCGACGATAGACGTCCGCCCGTCATCGGGGCAGATAGCCGACCTTATCGGCGAGATCGAGGCCCGGGTTGCCAAAAAAGAGCGGGTGCTTGTTACAACCCTCACGAAACGGATGGCGGAGGATCTTTCCAAATTCATAGAAGACCGGGGGATCAAGGTGACGTATCTCCACTCGGATGTCGAGACGCTGGAAAGAAGCGACATCCTTGCAGACCTTCGGGGCGGGAAATATGACGTACTTGTGGGTATCAATCTCTTGCGCGAAGGCCTGGATCTTCCCGAAGTGTCCCTGGTTGCCGTACTTGATGCGGACAAGGAAGGGTTCTTGCGGTCCCGCACCTCGCTCATCCAAACCATGGGGCGGGCGGCACGGCACGTCAACGGCAAGGTCATCCTCTATGCGGATACTATGACCCGCTCGATGAAAGCGGCGATTGAGGAAGTTGAGCGCCGGCGCACGGTCCAGTTGGCATTCAACGCGACACACGGGATTACTCCGCAGTCCATCAATAAGCCCATCCGGCAGCGTCTGGTCGATAAGACGGATGAGGAAATCCTGGAAGAACGCGCGCAACTGAGCGAAGGAGAGTGGGAATCATTAACACCGATGGACAAGAAGAAAAAGATCGCTACACTCACAAAACTCATGCGTCAAGCGTCCCGGGATCTGGATTTTGAGGCCGCCGCCAAGTTCCGGGACCTAATCCAGAAGCTTCAGAACGGATAACGAAAAGCATTCGCGATGTATTCGGCGGAGGAATCTCCGCCGTCGCGACTCAACTGAGGGAAAATCGTTGGGAAAAAACCGTAGGTTTTGTCCCAAATCGTATATAATAAGGGTGCCACGGCACCATCGGTGGTTATTTTGCTTATGGAAAATATCGTCATCAAAGGCGCGCGCCAACACAATCTCAAGAACGTCAGCCTCGAAATCCCGAAGGACAAGCTCGTGATTTTCACCGGGCTTTCCGGTTCCGGCAAATCGAGCCTCGCATTCGACACGATCTACGCGGAGGGGCAGCGGCGGTATGTCGAGTCGCTATCCTCCTACGCGCGGCAGTTCCTGGGTGTCATGGACAAGCCCGACGTAGACACGATCGAGGGCTTGTCGCCGGCAATTTCTATCGACCAGAAGTCAACCTCCCACAATCCGCGCTCGACGGTTGGGACCGTCACGGAAATATATGATTACCTGCGGCTTCTTTACGCCCGGGTGGGACACCCGCACTGCCCCAACTGCGGAAGGGAAATTTCCAAAATGTCCGGAGACCAGATCGTGGGCGCAATCCTGAAAATGGCGGACGAAGGATTAGGTAGCACCAAGCGGACATTCCGGGTGCTTATCACGAGTCCGGTTGTGCGGGATCACAAGGGAGAATTTGCCGGACTTTTTGACAACCTGAAAGCTAAGGGCTACCGGCAGGTCAGAGTCGACGGAAAGTTCGTGGACCTGGACAGCGACATTGCGCTTATCAAAACCAATAAACATACGATCGACGTTGTCATTGACCGCATCAGTATCGATAAGCCGTCGCTAAAGGAGGCATTCGTAAGTACGTTGCGGTCCCGCCTCAATGATGCGGTCGAACAGAGTCTTTCCCTTGCCGACGGATTGGTCACGATCTCGGAAATCCATGACAAGTCGTTTGACATGCCGGACAAGCCGAAGGATGTGAAAGACCATATCTTTTCTGAAAAGTTCAGTTGTCCCGTCTGCAACATTTCCCTGCCAGAAATTGAGCCGCGGTCGTTTTCCTTCAACTCGCCGCACGGAGCATGCCCGTCCTGTCTTGGTTTGGGGTCCATCCTTACCGTTGATCCGTCGCTTGTCCTTAACGGCGAGCTTTCCATCACGGAAGGCGGCGTCCTGCCGTTTGCCAAAACGTTCTTCCACGATACGTGGTATGCACGGGTCGTCATGACTGTTTCCGAAAAGTACGGTATTGATCCGCGCGCACCGCTCAAACGGCTAACGGCAAAACAAAAGGAAATCCTTTTGTATGGCACCGGTGAGGAGATTTTCCGGGTAAAGGGGACGAACCGTTTCGGCGAAGAAACGACGATTTCGGAAACGTTTGAAGGATTCATCCCCCAGCTAAAGCGCCGCCACACGGAGACGGAATCGGACTTCATGCGTACGGAAATCGAAAAATATATGCGCCAGGAATTATGCGGTACGTGCCAGGGAAAGCGCCTGAAAAAGGAGTCGCTTACGATAACGATCGACAAGCGTTCCATCGCCGATGTGACTGACTTATCGATCACCGATGCGCATGCGTGGGTGAATTCGCTTTCGCCGAAACTAAGCCAGACGGAGAACAAAATCGCTACCCCGATCATCAAGGAAGTTACGGCACGTCTGGGATTCCTGCTTTCGGTCGGTCTTGAGTACCTGACGCTTTCGCGCGGCGCCACAACGCTTGCCGGCGGAGAGGCGCAACGGATCAGATTAGCTTCCCAGATCGGCTCGGGGCTGACCGGCGTCTTATATGTGTTGGATGAACCGTCCATCGGCCTTCATCCGCGGGATAACCACCGGCTTATCGAAACGCTCGAGCGCTTACGGGACCTTGGGAATTCCGTCGTGGTCGTTGAACACGACCGCGAAATGATCGAGTCGGGGGATTATATTGTCGATTTCGGGCCGGGAGCGGGGAAAAACGGCGGCATGATCATCGCACGCGGAAGTCTCGAGGATATCCGGAAGTCAAAGTCGTCCGTTACGGGAGCGTACCTTTCCGGCCGGAAACACATACGGGTTACCAAAAGCCTGCCGTCCGTAACGGGAGCCGGGACGCTCACGCTTACGGGAGTCACCCATAACAACCTCAAGTCCGTTGACCTGAAAATTCCGCTGGGCAAATTCGTTGCCGTGACCGGCGTTTCCGGGAGCGGAAAGTCCTCGCTTGTCGTTGAGACGCTGTATCCAGCCCTTCTGAAACACTTTAATCCTTTTTCCAAGGAGCGCCCCGGGGCACATACCAATCTATCGGGCGTAGAAGCCATCGATAAAGTCATATTGATCGACCAATCTCCCATCGGCAGAACTCCGCGGAGCAATCCGGCGACATACACCGGGTTGTTTGGATTCATCCGGGACATATTCTCCGGTCTTTCGGAGTCAAGACTACGGGGGTACCAGAGCGGCAGGTTTTCCTTTAACGTCAAGGGCGGACGGTGCGAAGCATGCGAGGGTGAGGGGCAGCGGAAGATCGAAATGCAATTCATGGCGGACGTCTACGTTACGTGCGAGGTGTGCCACGGCAAACGCTACAACGCGGAAACGCTGGAAGTGACCTACCGTGGCAAGTCGATTGCGGACGTACTTGGGATGAGTATCGATGAGGCCATGGAATTTTTCCACGCCCATCCTGCAGTGCTTAACAAATTGCGGACGATTGCGGATGTGGGATTGTCCTACATGCAGCTTGGGCAGCCGGCGACGACGCTCTCAGGCGGGGAGGCCCAGCGCGTCAAGCTTGCGAGCGAGTTATCAAGAAGAAGCACCGGCAAGACAATCTACATCCTCGACGAGCCGACCACCGGACTGCACTTTGCTGACTTGGAGAAACTTCTTACGGTCCTTCACCGGCTTGTTGCCGTCGGCAACACCGTCGTCGTCATCGAGCATAACTTGGACGTCTTAAAAAGCGCGGACTGGCTTATCGATCTGGGACCGGAAGGTGGCGAGGGCGGCGGACAGGTTATTGCCGAGGGTACGCCCACGGACGTCTCGAAAAATTTAGGGTCCCATACGGGCAGGTATCTCTCGCGGCTAGAGCACTAGTTTCCTTGCAGTATCCCGAGGTACTCCCATACAATGACAGGAGATGCGTAACTTTCTCGTCCGGTTTGCTTTTGTCGCGTTGATGTCTCTTTTTGGCTTCATTCCGTTTTCAGCGGCAGAGGCAGCAGGGGAATTCCAGGCTGACTACGATGTGCAGTATGCGGTGTCTCCCGCCGGTAAAACGATTGTCACGCAGCATATAACGCTAACCAACCGCGAGCCCGATTTTTACCCGCAGGAGTACTCCCTGCTTCTTGATAGCGACAAAATAAGTAACGTAATTGCCTATGACGACGGTGGCGTCATCACGCCCGCCATATCCGTCAAGGACAGCAAGACGCATATCACCCTCAAATTCAACGTGAAGTCGATCGGATTGGGAAAAACGCTCAAGTTCTCGCTGCGGTACGAACACAGCGGTATAGCCAGCCGTGCCGGAAGCATCTGGGAGATTTACGTCCCCGGGGTGATCAACGATCCCGATATCGGGGCATATGACGTGACGCTTTCCGTTCCGCCTTCTTTCGGACCGGCCGCCTATTTAAGCCCGATAGCAAGCAGAGCAAATACATGGACGAAAGACCAGATGATTAAAGGGGGTATTGCCGGCGCCTACGGGCAAAACCAGAAATTCGACGTGAATCTTTCCTATGTCCTGACGAACGAAACAAACGCCCCCGATGTCCAGGAAATAGCGTTGCCACCGGATACGGCGTATCAGGAAGTGGTCATCAGGTCGCTCACACCCAAGCCAGCGACCGTCGTCAAGGATGACGACGGCAACTGGCTCGCCAAATACTCTCTTGCCCCGAGGCAGTCGCTTTCCGTGCAGGCAGAGACGGTCGTCTCGACCTACCTAAGTCCGCGGAAAACGTTCCAAACGCCGCCGATACGGGAAGACGCATATCTTCGTGAGCAGAAATACTGGGAAACGACGAATCCGGAAATTGTTAAGCTGGCGGCATCGTATACGACTCCCCGCGATATTTACCAGTATGTTTCTACCCACCTTTCGTACGCATATGAGAAGGTGAATGCGCAGGCAACCCGGATGGGTGCTGCCGCAGCCAACAGCAATCCCACGGAAGCCGTGTGCATGGAGTTTACTGACCTGTTTATCGCCATAGCCCGGGCGGCAGGCATCCCGGCGCGGCGGGTGGTCGGATACGCGTACACGAATAACCCGAAACTGCGTCCCCTTTCGCTTGTTTCCGACATTCTCCATGCGTGGCCGGAGTACTATGACCGTGAGCAGAAGGTATGGGTACCGGTCGATCCGACATGGGCCAACACGACGGGAGGAGTGGACTACTTCACCAAGATGGATTTCAACCATATCGTGTTTGCCCTCCAGGGGGTCGACAGCGATTACCCGTACCCCGCGGGCTACTATAAGGATCCCGGCAAAACCGGTCGGGACATAAGCGTTGAATTCTCAAAAGACCCCAATACGAAAAAATCCGCCGAGGTTGTAAGCGTCGTCGAGTTTCCCGAACAGGTAAGTGCCGGCACGACCGCCCGCGGCTCGATTGTCGTTGAAAACAAAGGGGGCGAGTCGGCATACACGATCGCGGTAACCGCCGTGTCGGAGCCGGGGAATATCCGTGTTGCCGAAACCATTTCCGAGCTGCTGCCGTATGCCGTCGTGCGGATACCCATCGTCGGAACCTTCGACCATTCGTTGCGTTCCGTGGACGGGAAAATAACCGTCCAGGTTAACGACGCCCTGATTACGCGGAGATTCCGGATCCGTCCGCTGTATTGGGTTTTTGGGCTTGTGCTACTTCTGCTCGTATTAGTTGGTATAATCGTGATCCAAGTGAAAAAAGCGGTATGGAAGTCACGAAAGCCACATTAGGAAACCTCCCGCACGAACCCGGCGTCTATATATACCGCAATCGCGATGGGGTCATCATCTATATCGGAAAAGCACGGGATCTCAAAGCGCGGGTGAATCAATACTTCCAAAAAGATAACGGGATGAGCCCGAAGACCGAACGGCTTGTTTCCGATATCCATACATTGGACCTTATCCCCACGACGAGCGAGTTTGATGCCCTCATGCTCGAAGCGAAGCTCATCCGGGCCAATTTGCCCAAATATAACGTCATATCCCGTGACGACAAAAGCCCCCTGTATGTCATTATTACGCTCTCCGAGCCGTTACCCAGGCTCCTTCTGGTCCGGCGGGGGGAAGTCCCTCCGTTTGAACGGAACCGGAAGAACGCAGTGTACGGCCCGTTCCAGTCCGGGTTTGCGCTGCGGAGCATTCTCAAACAGCTTCGGAGCATCGTGCCGTATTGTACGGAAAAACAGCGCCGTGGGAAGCCGTGTTTCTATACGCACCTTGGGTTATGCAGTCCGTGCCCTTCGGAAATTGTCGGAATGACGGGCGATGAAAAAACGAACGCGTCGCGTGCTTACCGCAAGAATATGCTCCGTCTCAACGCGCTTTTCCAGGGGAAAACGGCATGGCTTGCAGGAGTGTACGAATCCGAAATGAGATCGTTTTCCCGTGCCATGAAATTCGAGGATGCGCAGCGCATTAAGCATCGCCTGGAGTATTTATATGCCCTTGCATCCTACAAATACGATCCGCAGGTATTCGTCGAGCGGGGCGCTGATCATATATACGAACAGGAATTGGAGGATCTCAAACAAAGCCTTCAGGTAGTTTATCCCTCGCTTGAGTCCCTTTCGCGGATTGAGTGTTTTGACATGTCCAATCTTTTTGGCGGAAACGCGGTGGGGTCGATGGTCGTTCTGACTGACGGCAGGATAGACCCCTCCCAGTACCGTAAATTCCGAATACGCACGGTTTTCCGGATTTCCGATGTTGCCATGATGCGCGAGGTGCTTACAAGAAGGCTCAAACATATGGAGTGGCCGCTGCCGGATCTTTTGGTACTCGATGGCGGTAAGCCGCAGGTGTCGGCAGCAACCGACGTACTTGTATCGCTTGGGATAACATTGCCGTATCTTGGACTTGCCAAACGCGAAGAAGAGCTCATTATTCCGCGCCCGGAGGGCTTCAAAACACTTCGGCTCCCCCTAAGCGGCAAAGCGATAAAAGTCGTACAAAGAATCCGAGACGAAGCCCACCGTTTCGCGCTTTCGTACCACCGAAAGCTCAGAAGCAAGCAGTTTCTTGCCGACTCCCGCGTTTGACCATGGGGCAGCGGAATTGGTAGCATACGTGAAGGAATGAAATATTTCATCCGCATATTCCTGTTTTCCGCGTTTGCGCTCTGGTTCGTCTCGCAAATCCTGCCCGCACTGTCCATTACCGGCGGCTGGCAGACGTTACTTATCGCCGGCCTGGTGCTCGGGTTTCTCACCGTTCTGGTCGTTCCCATACTCAAGATTCTCTTTATTCCCATTAATCTCCTGACCTTCGGCCTCCTGTCTTGGTTTGTGCATGTTATCGTCATCTACCTGCTGACACTGTTTGTGCCGGGCGTGAGCGTTTCCGCCTGGACGTTTCCGGGCTGGTCGGCGGGAGGGTTTTCTATCCCGGAAATAGCCTTCTCTTCATTCGTATCGTTTATTTTGGTATCATTGAGCGTGTCATTCCTCGTCAACCTGCTTCACGACATATCCGAGGGGTGATTTTAGAGAGCATGAGACAGTCAAAACCCAAACATGTCGTATGCATCGGTGGCGGAACGGGAACGTTCGTCGCACTTCGCGGATTAAAGCAGTACCCCTTAAAGCTATCGGCAATCGTCACCATGAGCGATTCCGGCGGATCCAACCGTCGTATTCGTGATGAGTTCGGCTTACTACCGACTTCAGACATCCGCCAATGTCTTGTCGCCCTTTCCGACGAAAACGGTGGGGTCGGAATCCTGCGGAAACTCTTCATGTACCGGTTCGAGCGGGGGCAGGGGATCGCCGGCATGACGTTCGGAAACCTGTTTATGGCGGCGTTAACCGATATCATGGGCTCCCAGGAGCGGGCGATCCGGGAGACCGGCAAGGTACTACGAATCAAAGGTTCAGTTATTCCGGTAACGCTTACCGAAACCAACCTGTACGCAACCTACGAAGACGGCACGACCGTTGCCGAGGAGCATCTCATCGACGAGCCAACGCATGACGGCAAGCTCCGTATTGTCGATACGTATCTTAAACCCAATGCATCGGCAAATCCGGACGCGCTCAAGACAATAAAGAGCGCGGATCTTATTGTCATCGGGCCTGGGGACCTGTATACGAGCTTACTGCCGAATCTTCTGGTCGACGGCGTCCGGGAAGCATTGCAGGGGACACGGGCGAAAATCGTGTATGTCCTAAACCTTATGACCAAGTACGGCCAGACGTATAACTTCACCGCCTCGGACCACATTGAGGTCATGGAGCGGGCACTGGGCAAGGCCATAGACTACGTTCTTGTTAATACGAGTCCGCTTTCCAAAAAGGCCGTGGATATCTACGCCAGACACGATGAGATTCCGGTTGCCGATGACCTTACGAAATCCGCTTTTACCGTCATCAGGGCACCACTCGTGAGCAGTCTCCTGTATAAGAAATCCTCTTCCGATGCCCTTATCAGAAGCCTTATCCGTCATGATTCGCAAAAATTAGCAGAAGCCTTATGTAGTATTATGGAAAGGAGTTCATAATGAACATGATACTTACCGTTTTTCAGATCCTTCTTGCCGTTATGCTTATCGCGTTTATCCTCCTCCAAAGCAGCAAAGGAGGATTAGGCGGGGGGTTGGGTGGCGGCGAAGTCTACCGGACCAAGCGGGGAGCCGAAAAACTAGTGTTCACTGCGACGATCGTTACGGCAGTGCTATTCCTTATCATTGCGCTTGTGAGCGTCGCATTGCGGTAGCATTTCGGCTATGATGCCACGATCAGTCCGTATCATATTCCTCGTAGTCATTGAATTGGCACGCAAATATACGCGATCGCTCATCCTGGGGTTTTTCGTCGGACTGGTGCTCTCTTTCGGATTCTGGAAAGCGTATCCGATCGTATCCAGAACGTTTACCGGTCCCGTTGACCGTATCGGTATGGTGGGTGAATTTTCGCCGTCAACGCTGCCTCTTTCCATCCAGAACCTGGTAAGCTCGGGACTAACCGATCTTGCGCCCGATGGCAGCCCCAGGCCGTCACTTGCCAAGGAGTGGGAAGCAACCAACAGCGGAAAAACGTTTGTGTTTACTCTGAGGGACGATGTTTTCTGGCACAACGGGAAAAATATCGTCGCACCCGACGTTAACTATAATATCCGTGGCGTGACGCTCGTACCGACCGGAAACCGCACGCTTATCGCGTATCTCCAGTATCCCTACAGCCCGTTTCCGACGCTCGTATCCAAGCCGATTTTTCTTCCGGGACTTAACGGGTTCGGCGCGTATACGATCGGGAAAATCCAGTTGAACGGGGAAAATATCCGGTCGTTGACGCTGTATCCTTCACAAAATAACAAGGGCAAGCCGAAACGATATACGTTTTACCAGACCGAATCCCAAGCGGCGCTTGCATATAAGTTGGGAGAGATCGACGAGCTGACCGAAATGAGCTCCACTTCAGCCGTCGGCAATTGGGGCTCGATGACCGTTACCGAGCAGGTCAAATACGATCGCATCGTTACGTTGTACTTTAATATGCGCGTAAGCGAGTTAAGCGACAAGAATGTCCGGCAGGGGTTGGCGTATGCCATTCCCGAGCTACCGTACGAACGTGCAGGCTCCCCCATAAGCAAAACTTCCTGGGCATATACCAAGAACGTGCGGAATTTCGCGCACAACCCGGTCGAGGCTAAGAAACTGCTTGCCAATACGTTCCTGGCGACAACCAGCGCGGAGCTTACGTTATCGACATTTCCATCCTACTTGGACATAGCGCAGCATATCGCATCCAAATGGACGGATCTGGGCATCAAGACCACCGTGAAGGTCGAAACGTCCGTGCCTCCCGATTACCAGGTCCTGTTAAGCGCACAGGACCTTCCGCCGGATCCCGACCAATACCCCTTCTGGCATTCAACACAGACTGCGACGAATATCACGGGATACGTGAATGTAAAGATAGACAAGCTGCTTGAGGACGGAAGGATTGAGTTGGATCAGGAGAAACGGAAGACGATCTATTCGGATTTCCAGCGGCGTTTGGTTGAGGATGCTCCGGCAGTTTTTCTGTACTACCCGAAGCTCTATTCAATAACGAGAGGAAAATAATTACTGGACGGAATAGGCGGGACTTTTCGTGTACATGTTACGGCACGTTGGTGAAAACATACGTCTTCCCGTATCCGATTGTTTTCCATGTGTCAGGGGACTCTGGAGCTTCGATGATTATCCCGGTCGCACTGTCTATTCCTATTCCGAATTTCATTCCGGATTTCCTCATGTCGCCCGGCAGGAATTTTTTATAGTTCCTTTCCGTGTAGTGAGGTTCGATTATCGTATTCCTGATCACTCCGAAAGCTTTCATCATGCCCTCATCCGTTCTGGAAATACGCATATATTCCCCAAGCGCCATAGCACCTGAAGACTCGCCGATGAGATATTCCGCGTTCAGAATCAGTTGCAGTAATTGAGGATTTTTGTTTACCGTGTCGATCAAATTAATCCGTTCAGGACCGCCGCTAATAAATATGACAGATCCCGAGGCATGAGCAATATCATGTGGGTTTCTCGCGTCAAGCACGCCGATACCCGTGTCGCTAAGTAAATGCTTCAGCCATCCCTCATCCCACTCTCCCTTATCTTCCGGGATCGGATGGGGTCGGGCAAATGGAACGTGGAGTACGTGTTTGGGTTGTAGTTCAATAAGAGCCGACCTAATGAGCTGTTCTAATAGCCCTACCGATCGGTCAGGAATATCGGTTTCCGCCCCGCCGAATAAAAATGCTTTCACAAAAATATAATATCAGATTAACTGGTGTTCGAATGAGAATGCATTGCGTGGGGATAGGACTTGGGATGCGGGGCTTGGATTGTTCGCTCGTTACACTCGCTCCGGAAGCATTCCGCACGTATATGCTG
>CAZHOQ010000032.1:0-17050 GCA_964533995.1 uncultured Gammaproteobacteria bacterium | reverse complement strand
ATACCACTGTTAAAGGGCAAAGTGAGGCTAAAACCGCCAAAAACCGTCCGCTTCGGACGGAGGCAGTCATCGCCACAACTACGCTCACGGCAGGGGAAAATTGAGCCTGTGGATTATACCGCAAAAGAAGCTCAAGGTCAAATACTACAGGCTAGTTTAGTGACCGATATTCGTGAGGAGTTCTTCCGGAGTCAGTTCCGTTTGTTCCTTGGTTTTCATGTTCTTGAGTTTCAGGGTGCCTTTTTTCATCTCCTCCGGCCCCTGGATCACGACGTAGGGAATACCGGTCCTGTCCGCGTATTTCAGTTGTTTATCGAGCTTTTCTGCGGCCGGATAGAGGTCCGCGGCGATTCCGGCACTCCGAATGGTCATCGCAATTGCCTGCGCTTCCTTGCGGAGTTCCGGGGAGAATACCGTCACCAGCACCTCGCCTGCGACGGGAATGTTGGGGATAAGCCCCATGATTTCGGCAGCCTCGAGCGTCCTATCAAAGCCGACGGCAAAGCCCGTGCCGCCGATGTCGCGCCCGGCGAGTTTTTCAAGGAGCCCGTCATACCGTTCGCCCCCAAGGACGGACATGTTATATCCGGCATCGGGGATTTCGACTTCCCATATGGGCCCCATGGAATACGAAAACGAGCGGGCGATCGTCGGATCGAATTCGTACCAGTCCTCGGAAAAGCCGTAATTTTTGAGGTAGTCGAGGATGAAGGCGATTTCCTCGTTTGGCTTGAGGGTTTTGACGTAGGCCAAGTATTCTTTGGCTTTTTGGGGGTCGATGCCCTTACGGTTCATTTCCCGTAAGACCCCCTCGTCACCGATTTTCTTGATTTTGTCGATAGACACGATTGCCTCATAGGGCATGTCGGCAAATAGCGCGCGCGAGTTAATCCGTACGACCGCGCGTTTGAAGCCAAGCTGGCGGTAGATATCCAGGGACAATGCGATGGTTTCCGCATCCGCATCGGGCGTTTTGACGCCGAATATATCGGCATCGGCCTGCGTAAATTCCCGGTACCGTCCTTTTTGCGGCTTCTCCGAACGGAACGCCGGCTGTATCTGGTAGCGCTTGAAGGGGAATGTCAGCTGGTTCTGGTATTGCGCGACAACGCGGCAGGTCGGGACTGTCTGGTCGTATCGAAGTGCCACATCCCGGTCACCCTGGTCCTTGAATTTGAAGAAAAGCTTCTCATCTTCGCCGATAGCGCCCGTGAAGATATCCAAGGGCTCCAGCGTCGGCGTCTCGAGGGGAGAAAATCCCCAGGACTGGCAGATCCCGGCAAGTTTATCCCGGAGCCATTTGCGCTTGGTCGCTTCCGGCGGCAAAAAATCCCGAAATCCTTTGAGTGGTTGAACCGTGTTCATAAAACCTCCTTTGATCCTAACAATTTGTACCGTGGTAAACAAGCAAGCACTTCGTCGAGGACCACGAGGAATCGGCGGTTGGTTTTCCGGTCCTTAAGGGAAATTCTGAAACCGGGGGTCGTATTGCCCGGGAAAAAGGTGCCGTCGATGACGCTGACGTTTCTCCTGGCGAGTTCGCGGATGATTCTCGCGCTGTCGTTTCGGGCAATGAACAGGTTATTGGTAATCGAAGGGGAAACGGTGAAGCCGCGGGCGGCCAGTTCCCTTGTGAGCATTGCGCGTTCCGCCGAGACGAACCGCTTCGTGCGTTCGACAAATTGGGTATCGGCAAGGGCTGCGGCAGCGGCGGCAAGACCCACGGAAGTTACGGGAAAGGGTTGAAGGAATTCACTCATCTTCCCAATGAGTTTCGGTTTTCCGAACGCCATACCGATCCGGAGTCCCGCAAGCCCGAACACCTTGGAGAATGTCCGTAGCACGATAATATTCTTCCGGTTCTGGATTTCCGAGATCATCGTTTCGTCCCGGAATTCTCCGTTGGCCTCGTCCACGACGGCAACCCTGGGGTTTATCATGTCAATGACCTCGCATATTGCCGCATTGGTCCGGTTGATGCCTCCGGGGGTCGTCGGATTGGCGATAAAAAGGAGTGCCGGACGTGTTTTCGACCTCACGGGTCCCGTAAAGTCAAAGAACTTCACGGTTCCGCCAGCCAGCGCCGGCTCTTTGGAAAACAGGAAAAACGATCCCGCCTCAACCATGGCAATATCGCCGGGCGTTAGGAAGGCCTGGCTAACCAGTTTGATAAGCTGCTCCGATCCGTTCCCAAGAAGAATTCCCCGTTTCCCAAAACGGAATGATTTGGAGAGCGATTCCATGAGTGTTGCCGGATCCGGATAGGCGCTGATAGCGCTCATACTCATCCGCTTTACGGCGCTAACCGCACGGGGAGAACACCCTAAGGGGTTAACGCTCAGGGTTAAGTCTATTGCCCGTTTCCGGACGCTTGTTGCATATGCTTTCGGTAGTTTCATAGTGTTATCTCCAGAAAATGGTTTCGCGTATACGAGACTGCGCGTCGCGCGAAACCATATGTGGCAGGTAAACTCACGAATCGGAATTCGTTCGTTAACTGACCACATAAAACCCGCCATTGCTGGCGGGTACGATTTCTGTGCGTTCTTGGTACTGGTTTATCGCACGGAAAACCCGCCTTCTTCAAGGTGGGTATGGTACCAAACGGTAATCCGTGCAGATTTCATGTATCCTGTAGTATACAAAGCATTTAGAGTACTGTCAACTCTTTCCGGCTTTTTGAGAGTACTTCAATTCCCTTGTGTTTGACCAGCACCAAATCTTCGATGCGGATACCGTACTCCCCGTCGATATAGGTTCCGGGCTCGACGGTAACGGCCATATTCGGTTTCAACAGCTCGTCCTTTTTGAGAGAAAGTCTAGGTGCTTCATGGATTTCCAAGCCGACGGCATGGCCTAAGGAATGGGGATAAGGGGGGAGTCCCGCTTCCGCAATAATCTCCTGTGCGGCCGCATCCAGTGTGGCGCCGTGGCGCTCACCGTCCTTCATGAGTGTGATGGCTTGCTCGTTTGCCGCGAGCGTGGTTTCATAGGCTTTCGTCCACTCCGGCTTCGGCTGCCCCAGGAATACCACACGGGTCATATCGGCACAGTACCCGTTTACCCGAGCCCCGAAATCAAGAAGAACAAGGGAGTTTTTCCGGAGCGGGTTATTGCTCATCTCATGATAATGCGGCTGGCTGCTGTGTTCGTTGAATGCGACGATCGGGGTGAAGGCGAGCGCGCCGCCGCGGGCTCTTAGGAACGCTTCGATTTCCCATGCGAGCCTGGCTTCGCTCGTCCCGGGCCGGATGCGTTTGGTGATAAACGCGAAGCACTGGTCGGTGACGGATGCCGCAAGTTTTATGCTCGCAAGCTCGTCGTTTCGCTTCGTCATGCGAAGGGTTTCTATCGCATCACGGGAGGGCATCAGGGTGACGTCCTTCAGTGACTCTTTGAGCTTAGTTAATTCGGCAACCGTGAGATTTATATCTTCAAAGCCTAGCGTTCTGATACGTTCCTTCGTGCAGACTGCGGCAAGTGCAGCGGAAAACGGGGATTCCCTGGATATTTCTACAAATGCGGCACTCAGGGACGACGCCTTCTCTTTGTAGAGTCTGTTCGTAAACAAATAGGTTTTCTCATGCGTTTTGAGTACGTAGGCCTCGCGCTCGGTCGGTGATACGCCAACAAATCCGGTAAGGTACAGGATATTGCTGGGATTAGTGACTAATAGCGCATCCGTCTCGTGGGAAGGGTCCATATCCGCTATTGTACTACGCGTGCGGGGTTTACGGCTCGTCTGCCGCAGTCGGTCTGGGTGTTGGTTTGCGCGTCGCTGATGCCGACGCAGTGGGGGCGGGTGCTTCCGTCGGAGCGGATTTCGCTCCCGTGATATTTCCCAGATCCAGGACGCGCGATGCCTTTATCCGGTTTTCGGTTTTGGGTACGTTGGTTCCGACGATGTGCGCGGTGTCACCGACGGTAATTTTTGAGAATCCTCCCTTCACGATCCCGCCTTCCTTGGACCAGGCGGTCGTTTTGGTCGTGCGTTCGATATCAACCGTCACGGTCCTGCCTTCCTTCGTGTTGATGGTGAGCGTAAATTCCTCTTCGTCGATGTCGGCAATTGTTCCGGATACGCGCACCGTCACGGTCGGGCTTTCGATGAAAATTGCCCGGGCTTTCAGAAGATCCAGCGTCTCATCATAGGTCCCGAAGACCGTGATGTTGTCGCGTGCTTCAAGATCCTCACTGGTGAGCGCCGTGCGTTTGCCCGAAATCATTTGGGTAACACTGACATCGTCGGTCAGCTCGATTTTGATGTCCTTGGTTTTGGTTTCGATAGTGGCCGAGGTGATGGATACGGCCTTAATAGTGCCGTACACCGCCTTTTTCACGACGGTCCGCAGTTCCGCGACTTTCGTCGCCAGGCGCTCCTTGAGTTCGTTAAGCTGTGCGCTTTCCGTCGCAGCCGGTTTGGGCTTTGCGGAAGGGGATGCCGTTTGTGCGAGGATCGCCTGCGGGAAACTGAGGGCAATCCCGATGAACATAATGGCGCTAAAGAATACGGCGCGTTTCATATTAGAATTGTTCCTCCGTGTAGTAGACGGTAACGGTTTGCGAAAATACCCCCTTATCGGAATAGCTCGTGACCACGATTTCGTTTTTCCCTTCGGAGAGCGTAAGCTTTCCGGCATACGCGCCTTTGGCGTTGGCGGTCGCGACGCTTTCGGACGTGGTTCCCTCAAGTACAACCGTCGCGTTGGGATGTGTGGTTCCCGAGATGAGCGTTTCGTTTTTCGGTTCTATGCTTTCGGCAAGCGGGCTTTCGATCGTCAGGTCAGAGGGATTCGTCGGTGTCGGAGTCGGTGTCGTCGATGGGGTTTTCTTTTCGAGCATTTTCGTGAGGAAGGAGAGATTCGGGAGTTTGAAGTTCGGCAAATTCCCGGCTATGGCGGGTCCCATAAACACGATGCCGGCAATGACTAAGCCGATGCCGAATCCGATGATGGTCGCAAGTAATGCGTCTCTATTCATGAATGCGTTTCCTAAGATGTCTACGGTTCGCTTTGAAATTATGGAGCAGGAAGGAGCAGCAATCTCGCTCGTTGCCTAGGATACCCAAAATCTGTTATAAATGCAACTACTATGGAACTACTTCCTTTGGGTCATGCGTCATTTAAACTCCGCGGGAAAACCGCAACGGTCGTTACCGATCCCTTCGACGAAAAGAAGATGGGGATCAAGTTCCCCAAATCGTTGGAAGCGGATATCGTCACCGTATCCCATGACCATTATGACCATAATGCGGTAGCGGCAGTCGGCGGTTCGCCGTTTCTCATTGCCGGGCCCGGCGAGTATGAAATCAAGGGGGTCTCCGTCATTGGGGTAGCGAGTTTCCACGATGAGAAGGAAGGCGCTGAGCGGGGAAGAAACACGATGTACAGGATTGAGGTCGACGGCGTGAAAATCGGACACCTGGGGGATTTGGGACATGTACTCTCTTCTTCACAGGTCGATGCGCTAGACGGCATTGACGTATTGCTGGTTCCCGTGGGCGGGGTGTATACGATTGACGCGGAAAAGGCGGCCCAAGTCATTGCCGATATCGAGCCGCGCATCGTAATCCCCATGCATTACCAGTTAAGCAATAAGGAGCTTGCGCCCGTAGACGCGTTCCTTAAGGTAATGAACAAGGGAGAGATAGCGCCCGTTCCGAAATTAGTCATCAGCCGCGATAAGCTGCCCGCAGAGATGCAAGTTGTCGTATTGGAGTAACCTATCCATGCCGATAAACCCCAAAGTGCCGCCGCACGACGATGTGGCCGAACAGTCGGTCCTTGGCGCCATTCTCATCGACAAGGATACGATGGTCGATGTTGCGGAATTTCTACGCCCCCATCATTTTTATAAACCCGCCCACGGGGAGATATTTTCGGCGATGATGGAGCTTTATGAGCTCCATGAACCGATAGACGTCGTAACCGTCACCGCGCAGCTTAAGAAGAACGGCAAGGCGAAAGAAGCAGGCGGCGCCTCTTACATATCCGATTTGGTGAATGTCGTCCCGACGAGCGGACACGCGCAGCAGTATGCGCGGATCATTACGGAACATTCCATCAAAAGAAACCTCGTGATCGCGGCCGGAAAAATTACCGAGATGGCGTTCCGTGAGGAAGGAGCAGCGCAAGCGATCGTCGGCGAGGCGGAGGCGGAGATATTTGCGATAGCCCAGTCAACGACCCGGAGGGACTTTGTGCCGATCAAGGACGCGCTCGCCGCATCATTTGACCGCCTGGACGAGCTGCACAAAAGGGCCGGGGGCTTACGGGGCGTGCCCACGGGATTCATCGAAGTGGATACGAAGCTGGCCGGTATGCAGGACGGGAACCTTATTATCCTTGCTGCGCGTCCGGGAACCGGAAAGACGGCCATGATCCTTAACATGGCCCAGTACGCCTCGGTCAAGGAAAAGATACCGACGGGAATTTTTTCCCTTGAGATGAGCAAAGAGGAACTCGTCGATCGGCTTCTTGTTTCGCAGGCGGATATCGATGCGTGGCGCCTGAAAACCGGCAAACTGACGGATGACGACTTTACCCGGCTCTCCGATGCGATGGGGGAACTTGCCGAGGCCCCCTTGTTTATCGACGACACGCCGGGTATGAACATCATCGAAATGCGGACCAAGGCGCGTAGGCTCCAGGTCGAGCACGGAGTGAAGCTTATTATCGTCGACTACCTGCAGCTGTGCGACCCCGGTCGGAAATTCGATAACCGCGTCCAGGAAGTTTCGGTCATTTCCCAGAGCCTTAAGAATCTTGCGAGGGAATTGAAGATTCCGGTCCTTGCCTGTTCGCAGTTATCCCGGGCGGTCGAAGCCCGGGGCACGAAAGTACCCGAGCTATCCGACCTTCGCGAGTCCGGTTCGATCGAGCAGGACGCCGACGTGGTGATGTTTTTATACCGCGAGGAAGCGGATCAGGCGATGTGGGGCGACCAAATCCAGACGAAGTTACGGATCGCCAAGCACCGGAACGGTCCGCTTGGCGAGATCGACTTAATTTTCCGCGGCGACCGCATCCGGTTTTATTCCGTGGAACGGAAACATTCAGAAGGGGCCCCTCCGGCTGTTCACTAGCGCTTCGTTTGATATATAATTCCAGTGTAATGGCGCCGAGGTGGCGGAATGGCAGACGCTCAGGTCTCAAAAACCTGTGAGGCTCACACCTCGTGGAGGTTCGACTCCTCTCCTCGGCACCCGTTAGTGCAATACATCATATGGGCGAAAGAAGAACAGATGGCGGTGATGGGGATATGCGCAAGTTGCAGGAGATCCTGCAGTTTGCCCGCAAACCCTCCGAACGGGTACTCGTCGGGCAACGGCTCGATGCGGGCGAATCCCTCGATTCGTTATGGGAAGAACTCGTGCCCGATGAAGTGCGGAAGAAATGGAAGAATCCCGTTACCGTAGTTGTCGATAATTCCCGGCGTATGCACGCGCGGCGTTCAAGAAGGTCTCCTGCGACCCGGGGTCGCAATCAAGTGTAACCGTTGTTACAATAGCTCTATGAAACTTAAGGATCTTTACGCACTCGGGGTTAGGATGGGTATCGAATCCGATCCCCGGGGTAAGAACGGAGTCGAAAAGCTTCTTCTTCGGCGGAAGAAAGCGTATGACGAACTGCCCAAATCCAAGAAGGCCGAGTACGACCTTGAGGATTTGGTTAACCCGTACAGTGACTCGCGGATTTTTTGGGGAGATCCGGAAACTGAAGTAGACTCTATCATGGCGGGGATCGACATCAACGCCGCGGAAGTGTTACTCGCCGATCGCCTGAACGGGAAAGGGGAATCGATCGATCTTTTACTGACTCACCACCCGGAAGGGGCCTCCCTTGCATCGCTTCACGAAGTCATGGACGTACAGGTTTATATCTGGGAAAAATACGGTGTGCCGGTCAACATTGCCGAGGGAGTCATGCGCGACCGGATCGGGGAAGTGCAGCGGCGGTTTTCTCCGGTCAACCACGCGGAAGCGGTCGATGCGGCACGTCTTCTGGGGCTTTCGTTCATGGGGATGCATACGGTAACAGACAATCTCGTGCATACGTATATGGAGAAGCTTTTTGCCAAGGAACAACCCTATACGGTGGGGGATGTCGTGGATATCCTCAAAAAGGAACCCGAATACCAGGAAGCAATGAAAGGCAAGGCAGGGCCAACTATTTTTGCCGGGAGTCCGGGTAACCGCGCAGGCAGGGTTGCTCCCATCGAATTTACCGGCGGAACCGAGCCGTCATCAATCATCTACGAGAAACTGGCACACGCGGGTGTCGGCACGGTCGTCGGGATGCATGCGGCGGAAGAGCACCGGAAAGAAGCCATCAAGCACCATATTAACCTGGTCATCGCCGGACACATGAGTTCGGACAGTCTTGGAATGAATTTGCTTCTGGATGCATATGAAAAGAAGGGGATTAAAATTCTTCCGTGTTCCGGCCTCATCCGCATTAAGCGGAGCTAAGCGCCACTTACGCTAAAAGCACCAGGAAAAAAACAACGGTTATGATTTGCGTTGCGATTCCCAGTGGCAGCTGCGCTTTTGCGTGGAAAATATTCGGCAACTTGTAGAATGCATACGCGATCCGCTCGGTAATGCCCGCTCCCGCTCCCGGCTCCTGTTTTTTCTGATGCGCAAAAAATATATACCAGGGGGTCTCGAGCCAATCCGGTAGAAGGCTCATGATCGTGGTAAGCGCCCATAACGGAAGCGATAGGTACTGGCCAAACAGGAGGTAGGATACGGTGATGCCAAAAAGCGTTTCAATAACGGCAAACATCCCGGTTTTATGTTTCGGGCGGCTGCGCCAATTGGTGCCGAAGTCCCAGTGGGGGATGCTGTCCATGACGTAGTGGGAGACGAGGGCAAGCAGGCTTGCGGTAACGGGATCCGAAAATCGCGAGGCGATGGCGCCGGCGACCAGCGCGTGAGCGGTAGAGGTCATATCAGTATTGTACATCAATTATCTCCGTTGTGGGGAAGGTATTGAGGCGGCGGACGTAAGGGGATATGATAAGATGTTGTCAATTCGCGGTTATGATGTGGTATGTCGGAACGCCTAACGCATAAAGTAACGCCGATCCTTGAGGTTTTGGGAAATACGCTTTTTTTGCGTTTGTGGATCGGCCAGATTGCCTCGCAGCTTGCAAGCAACATGCTTATCTTTTTGCTTGCGCTTCTTTTGTACCGCATTACCGGCAGTAACGTCATCGTTTCGGGTTTATTCATCGCCTACGGGTTGCCATCGCTCCTTTTCGGTGTGGTCGCGGGTACGATAGTCGACCGGCTTGACCGCCGTGCCGTGTTGCTCACCGCCCATATAACACGGGCGCTTCTCATGGGAGCGGTATTCCTATCGGGCAACCGGATCGCCCCGGTATACCTGGCGGTATTTGCATACGCCGTTATTACCCAGATGACCACTCCCTCAGAAGTCCCGCTCATCCCCAAATTCGTTTCCAAAGATAAACTCATCCCAGCAAATAGCCTGTTTGCGTTCACGTTTTACTCATCCATGGCCGTGGGCCTCATTACGGCGGGCCCGGTGTTGCGGCTTTTGGGGCGGGAAGGGGCGTATGTGCTGATTTTCGGATTATATGTGGTAGCTGCTCTTGCTGTCTTGGGAATACCGCCTCAGGGGGAAGGCGTGCGGTCGCTCCGGCATATCCTGCATTACGACCCCCTGTACATTCTCAAGCGCTTCTTCGCCAATATGGAAATGGGCATTCAGTACGTGCGGGAGTCCCGCATACTCCGGGAGGCGGTTGCCCTCCTTACCGGGACGCAGATTATGCTGATGCTTTTGGGAACGCTGGGACCGGGATTTGCGGATAAGGTGCTGCATATCGACGTCCGGGACGCGTCTCTTTTGGTAGTCGGGCCAACGATTGCGGGGATTTTGGCCGGAGCGATGTGGGTCGGAAACAGGGGGTACTCAATCAATCCTACCAAACTCATGAACACGGGTGTCGTATCGGCCGGCATCCTCCTTATGGGTATTTCCGCATTTTTCAGTCTCACGAACACCGTGTGGTTTTCCCTTGTTCCGCGAGGCGTCGTATTCGTATCCGCTCTCGGATTGTTTTTCCTCCTTGGGGTAGCAAATAGTCTCCTTGACGTTCCGTCAAATACCATCCTCCAAAAAGAAGCGGAGGGCGACATGCGCGGACGCGTCTACGGAATTTTATCGGCAACCGTCGGGGGCGCGGGCATACTTCCGGTCGTGGTAAGCGGCGTGCTTGCCGATATTATCGGCGTCGGCACGGTGATATTCATATTGGGGATTATCGTAAGCATGTTTGGTATAGTACGGGTTACCAGAAAATCATGAACTTCGTCATCGATCATTGGACTTTATCGGTTATGAACGTCCTTATCGTTTTTGCCTGGGGAGCGTTCTCGTTTCTCTTGTGGCGCGGCTTGCGGAACGGCGGGGTCGATGAAGACCGTATTTTTGACCTTACCTTTTACGCAACGCTCATGAGCCTTATTGCCGCACGGGTGGGATTTGTTGTTGCTCACTGGGAGGTGTTTGCCGGAAAATCGCTGCTTCTTATCGCGGCCATGTGGGTTTCGCCCGGCTTGTCCTGGTTGGGTGCGCTTATCGGCGGCCTGGGGGTATTTATCGCCCTCAGCCGGTCATACAAAGTGCGCCTCGGGCTCGTTTTGGATACGCTTGCCGTATCACTGCCCTTGCCGATTGTCATCGGAGAAGTCGCATCGCTCCTTTCGGGGTCGGAGAAGGGGACTCCCACTTTACTTCCATGGGCGATTCGCGTGGGGAGTGACACCGCTTTGCGGCACCCCGTACAATTTTACGAAATGATTATGATGGCGGTCTTAAGCATCATCGTATACCGTCTGGGCAGGATCGCCGTTCGGAAAAAGTGGCCGTTCGGCATCCTAGGTATCTGGTATTTCCTGCTATACGCGATCTTTGAGTTCGTGCTTGAATTTACGAAAGTTACTCGTGTATACTGGGGTCACTTAAGCGCCAATCAATGGGTGTTGATTGGCATTTTTGCTGAATCGTTAGGTGTCTTATACATCCGCGGGGGAGGACGGGAACGGATGCGGCCATTAGGAACACGGATAGCGCGCATATTCGGTAACGTCAGAAAGGGAACGTATGAATTCTTTTCCAGAAGAAACGCTAAAGGACCTCAAAGCTCATCTGCTTGAAGAAAAGTCGCGCCTGACGACACGGATATCGGAACTAACCGTACAGGACCCGTTTGCAGACCCTGACCGGACGAATGACAATGCCGCCTCAGACATGGAAGCGAGCGAGGAAAGCAATCATGACCGGGTAGCAGCGCTTATTACGGAACTCAAGACGCAACGAGCCAATGTCGACAGCGCACTTGCGCGGATAGCCGCGGGAACCTATGGCTTTTGTATCGTTTGCGGCAACATGATCGACACCGATCGGCTCGCCATCCTTCCGACCGCTACGATGTGCCTTTCCTGCGAGACGAAAAAAAAGAAGTGAGTCATATATTTCCCATACTCTACGAGGACGAGACCGTTCTCGTTATCGATAAGCCCCCCGGAGTGGTTGTGAACCGCGCGGAGTCCGTCAAAAGCGAAACGGTACAGGACTGGGCAATGACCTATCTTCGGCTGAACGAAGTAACCGATGGGATTTCTTCGGAGAATAAGGATTTTTTCGATCGCGCCGGGATAGTCCACCGGATAGACAAAGAAACGTCAGGGTGCCTCATAATTGCCAAAAATCCGTCCGCATTTTCAGATCTCCAGCGGCAGTTTAAGGAACGCGTGATTAAAAAAACCTATTTGGCAATTGTCCACGGCGTGGTTGCCCCACGGGAAGGGGAGATCCGTGCGCCGGTCGGGCGGTTACCGTGGAACCGTGAACGGTTCGGCATCCTTCCCGGCGGCAAGGATGCGGTAACGAAATACGAAGTCGAGTCTTCGTGGTCCGTTACGCGCGGAAAACACACAGAGGCCTTAAGTCTCATGACTCTGCGTCCTGAAACGGGGAGAACCCATCAGATCCGCGTCCATCTT
This sequence comes from uncultured Gammaproteobacteria bacterium, assembly GCA_964533995.1. Lineage (GTDB taxonomy): Bacteria > Patescibacteriota > Microgenomatia > UBA10105 > UBA927 > UBA927. Next base: position 5,013 of record CAZHOQ010000032.1, on the reverse strand, counting down.
AAGTACATCAACCATCCCATCTTAGGCGACTATTTGTACGCGGGCAGGAAAACCGCGCGCGATGACCGCACATGGGTGCCGAGGGTAATGCTTCACGCAAAAGAGATAGTATTTATTCATCCGGTGACACACAAAGAAGTTGCAATTACCGCCCCCGTGCCGGATGATATGAATGGTATCCGTGAACCCTAGTCTCACACTCATCACGACCTTCATGCTCCTGCTATCCGCCGCAATCGGCGGAGGTATCATCGCAGCCCGTTTCAAATTGCCGTCGATTATCGGGTATATCGCGGGCGGCATCGTGGTAGGAAACCTTTTGTCGGGATTTTTTGATCACCACATGGTATCACTGGTATCCGAAAGCGGTATCACGCTTCTCTTGTTTGCCTTGGGTGTTGAATTTTCGTTCCATAAGCTGCGGAGGATTCTCCATGCCATCGCATGGCCCGCGCTGGCGCAGGTAACGGCCGTTCTGCTTATCGTATTTGTGCTGCTTATTATGTTTAAAATTTCCTTTGTGCCCGCATTGTTTCTTGCGGGAGCCGCGGCACTTTCTTCGACGGCGATTGTCGTAAAGCTCTTATCGGAACGAGGGGAACTGGATTCCGTACCCGGGGAGATTGCGACCGGCTGGCTGGTCGTTCAGGATCTCGCGGTCGTGCCCATCCTCATCATGCTGTCTGCAGTATCGGGCATTTCGTCTTCCGGCGGATCGTTTTTTCCTGTTTTCGGAACCATTCTCCTGGCGCTTATCAAATCCGTTGTGTTAATAGGACTCGTGCTCTACCTCGGAAGCCGCGGGGTGCCGAGACTCCTGGCTATCGTCGCCTCACTTAGGAACCGCGAAATGTTTCTATTAACGACGATCGGCATCGTGTTTCTGGTTGGGCTTCTTACGTATACGGTCGGGTTATCCGTTTCGCTCGGCGCGTTTTTAGCAGGTCTTCTTGTCGCGGAAACGAGCCAGAATCATGCGGTATTTGCGGAGATCAGGCCGCTTCGGGACCTATTTGCGGTGGCGTTTTTCGTTTCCCTGGGCATGGCCTTGCCGCTTTCATCGCTCATGGAATCATGGCTACTCATTCTCGTTATCACGGCAGCAGTCATTCTCATCAAGGGAGGCGTCATCTATACGCTGCTGCGGTTTTTGGGATACCACAAAAAGACATCATTCCTGGTCGGGGTGTATCTCATGCAGGTGTCCGAATTCGGTTTCGTCATCGCTAGTACCGGGGTTGCCATGGGCGCGCTTTCCGAACCGCAGTCGTCCGTGCTCATTGCGGTTACCTTCCTAACCGTCATGGTTAGCAGTCCGCTTATCTCCCACGGACACCGCGTGTATTATTCCGTCCACAAGCTGTTAAACAGGCTCCCGAAGCTATTTAGGGAGACGAAAGACGACATGGCAATTTCCGAGGAACCGGGCGGTGAAGGATATCCGATCCGTGACCATGTCGTCGTGTGCGGATTTGGCCGCGTGGGGAAATATATCGGCAGGGCACTTGAAATGAGCAATATCCCGTTTCTTGTCGTTGATTACAACCAGCACACGCTGCATGACCTGCGGGGTTCCGGGATCCGTACGGTGTACGGGGATCCGGCGGATAAAGACGTTCTGGATTATGCGCAGGTCGATTATGCGAAATTTCTTATCATCGCCATTCCCGATAGGCACACGCAGGAAATGGTGATCGGGAACGCCCTGTCCTTGAATCGTCGGATTAAAATCATCTGCCGGACGCATCACGAGGAGGATCAGCGGTATCTAAAGTCCCTGGGCGTACAGACGGTAATCCAACCGGAGTTTGAAGCCGCTATCACGATCGTGAATAAACTCTATGCCGAGTTTGGTATACGGCAGGAGGATCAGGAGGGGAAAGTTAGCCGTTTGAAGATCGAGCACGGCGCCGGCTAGTACGCGGATTCCGGGCCCCGCGTTCGGGACGGGATTGTTTCGGTGCGGCGTTTACGATCATTGCATCTCCGGAGTAGGTTACAATAAGGTCGCCGCGTTTGATGCCATCGTCAACCATCGCAAGAAGGTCCGCTCCGAGGGAATCCGCGTTTTTCCGGTTCCGCATTTTTCCAACAACGATTACGCCGCTCTCCTTGGCCTGCTCCGGTTCTTTTCCTTTGACCGACATGATGTGAGTTATAGCACAAACATTCGGAAATTGCACATCCGGTACCGGCAGGGCAGCATGGTACAATCGATACTCAGGCATCGCATATGAAACAGGCAGGGTTTTCATTTTCCGTGACCGCTCGGGACTCGCGTACCCGGGCCCGGACGGGAACAATCGTTACCCCGCACGGGATGATAAAGACACCGGCATTCGTACCGGTCGGGACGCAGGCTACCGTCAAGTCGCTCACTCCGCACGAACTTTCCGATCTGGGAGTCCAGTTGTTTTTCGTGAATACTTACCATGCGTATTTGCGGCCGGGACTTGATGTCATCGGGAAATTTTCCGGTCTTCACCGGTTTATGAACTGGGATGCCCCCATCATCACGGATAGCGGGGGGTTCCAGGTATTTTCCCTGGGCGGCAAGAAGCTCGTCAATGTCGCGATCTCGGAATCCGCCGTCCTGGACCGGGAACGTTTTGCCAAACGGACGGGCAAAAGCGAGGAGCTCAAGCGGGACGTATTCCCGGACGATTACAAACCGGTTGGTGAACTCGTCAAGATCGACGAAGACGGCGTTACGTTCACGTCCCACTGGGACGGAACGAAACACCGGTTTACGCCGGAACGTTCCCTCGAAATACAGCATGTCCTGGGGTCGGATATTATGATCGCGTTCGACGAGTGCGCGCCATACCCGACGACTCCAGACTATGCCCGTGCGGCCATGGATAGGACGCACCGCTGGGCAGCGCGGAGTCTTGCCGCCCACAAGGCACAAAACGCCGTATCCGACCGGTATCATGCCTTGTACGGGGTCGTGCAGGGCAGCGTCTATCAGGACCTGCGGGAGGAGTCGGCAATGGTAATCGGGGCGATGGATTTCGACGGGATTGCAATCGGCGGTGTCTCCGTCGGGGAAAGCAAACAGGAAATGGAACACGTTTTAGCCTGGGTGACCCCTAATCTTCCGGACGGGAAGCCGCGCCATCTCTTGGGTGTCGGAGAGATAGACGATATATTCACGCTCGTTTCCTACGGAATGGATACGTTTGACTGCGTGCAGCCGACACGCTTAGCCCGGATGGGAAAAGTCTATGTACGCGAACATTCCGCGCATGAATTCCTGATGGATATTACCAATGCCCGCTATGCCGAAGATACAGGGCCTATCGAGCCGGGATGCACGTGTTTTTCCTGCAGGCACTTTTCAAGAAGCTATGTCCATCATCTTTTCCGCGTGCGTGAACTCTTAGGATACCGGCTGACCACCATACATAATTTGCACTTTGTACACGCGCTTGTTTCGAAAATCCGGCAGGCGATAGCGGATAACACATTCCTTGATCTCAAAAACGAGTGGCTTTACAATAAAAACATGTCTCGAGAGAAAACTGCGTTTTCCCTCGACGTGGCATCCGGCAAAGCCGGATAAATCGCAGCCACTGCTTCCTTTCCTTGATATACTATTAAAAGGGAAAAAGAGCAGGACCGGTTTTCGTCCCGCCTAGCGGGATCGGTCCGTCGAGAAAAAACCGAAGGTTTTGTCTCGAGACGTGAAAAAGGAGGCATATGGGCCAATTTGGCGGCTATTACAAAGGCGATAAAAAGAAACAGAAGAAAAAGGATCTCGAAAAGAAAGCACAGAAACAACTGTCCGGCGGGTCGTGGCAGTTGCCGCAGGTAGAGATCATCAAAAAAGGGAAAAAGGAATGGTGAGGTTCTGCCATGCGAAGTGGAACAAACGTACGCTTCAAGCGCGATCTTCATAAGGTCCGTCCGCTCCTTATTGGGGCTTTAGGTATCGTTGCGGTACTCATTCTTGCCATTACGGTGTTTTCCCGCCTGACCGTACCGGTTCCCTATACGCAGTCGGTTCTCATTACCGGTAAGAAGACGTACATCGCATCGTTTACCGCGGCAGGCAATAAGGTGACGATGCTGGCTATTCCGGAGCGGACCGTCATCAAGGGTGTCCGGGGATACGGCAATTATTCCATTGAGGCGTTGTCGGCTCTTGACGTCATCGATAAGCAGAACGGCACGCTCCTAACGGAGAGTGTAGCCGACGCCTTCGGCATTCCGGTGATGGGAATTGTGGACGGAGGAACGGGAACGTCCGGCGAGGCTCGCGATGTGTTGACAGGCGCATTCTCGTGGAGCTCACTTTTCCCTAAAGGTACCGCCACATTCGCGTCGATTCCCCTGGGCCAACGATTGCGGTATGTACAAATCGTACAATCGCTTCCGCCCGACGGTCTTTCGTTCGTGGACGCATCTGCAGCCGTGGTAGCCGAAACGTTGCCGGACGGAAGTACGGCATCCGTGCTTGACGAGGCCAAACTCGATTTTATTCTCGGGAAATCGTTTATCGATACGGGGTTACGGGGCGAAGGGTTTACGGTGGCCCTTTATAATGCCGCAAACGTGCCGCTTGTCGGCTCGCGCGCATCCCGGTTGTTGACACGCTTGGGCATTCAGCTCGTTTACGTCGGGAATGCACCGGGTCCGCACAGGGATTGCCGCATGCACGGCAACGAAAAATCGCTGCGTTCCGATACTGCGCGGTTCATCCGGGATTATTTTCGGTGCGTTGACGAAAAAGCGGGGACTCTCGGGTCCGAAACCGGCGCGGACCTGATAGTGGAACTTGGTGAGGACTACGCCGCACGGTTTAAATAACCGCTTTCCTATTCTTCCTGGTCGGCTTCTTTGGCCTCGCTCTCGTCGGAAGCAGTGTCATCGGCCCGTTCGGATCTTGTAAACGGCACGTATATGGCAGTTGCCGTAAATGACGGCTGGTTGGCAAACTTTTTTGCCCGATGGAGTTCCCTGATGAATACCGTAAGAGAATTTTTGTCTACTGATTTGACGAGCATCTGG
>CAZHOQ010000031.1:0-18098 GCA_964533995.1 uncultured Gammaproteobacteria bacterium | reverse complement strand
TTTCCACCGCTTAATACATCAAGACTCTGATAGGAGATACCGAACCCATACCGTTCGTCGGCGTCTTCGAAAAGGACGATCTTATTGGCGCTCACGTCGCCGGCATTGTCATAGGTGTTGTCAAAGCGCATGGTAAACGGATCGGCTTCGCCGGTTGCGGTGGTGAAGGAATTGGCTCCGACTGACAGCAACGCGAGCGGACTGGTTGTACCGATGCCCAAATATCCGGTTGTATCGAGCGTCATCAGCGCATTGGAATTATTCGTTTCAAAGTAAAGCGGGTGGTTTGATTTTGTCCCGATCCAGCCGGCTCCCCAACCTGATGTCAGCTCCGTTTCGATATCGTTCGTGCTGTCCCGTACCGTGATTCCGGTATTACCGGCGTTACTTACTTCAAGCAGGGAGTATCCCTCGCTGACGCCCTGGGCGATATCCGTGCCAGCCCCGATATGCAACTGGGCGACCGGATCGATGTTTCCGATACCGACGTTACCGCCGTTTTCTATGACCATCTTAAGGTCGCTTGAGTTGTTGGTATGCGTCGTTGCGAAGCCGAAACTCCCCCCATCGATCCATGAGGAATCGGAGGTGTAATAGATGAATCCATTGTAGCTGTCCGTCGTAAATCCGACGCCGTCCCCGTACCCGCCGGCAGACACGATGCGCAATCCGCTTACTGCAGCAGGGTTGCTTCCGTTGTAGCCGGTTCCCGCATTAATGGTTAACCGTTCCGTCGGTGCGGTCGTGCCGATACCGACGTTGCCGCCCGCGGGATTGAGGAGAATGTCGCCGGTCGAGTCGTAGGTAGTCGAGTTCCCCAGGACCATGCTCCGGCGGTTGGTGGTCGAGATATTCCCGTCGCTGTCAACGAATGTTGCGGCGTTGGCAATCGAGCCGGATACGGATGCGGTCGGCGTGCCGTTGTTGACGTTCAAAACGGCGAATTTAGCCGATGTCGTGGCCGTGGCGCCGACTAAGAGATCGAGGGTATCGTTGACGGGGGAGAGGGCGCCGTTGTTGATGCGCCAGTAGCTTTCGCCGCCCGTGCCGCTCCCGATGCCGGTCCACGTCCCGCTGCTGTTCTTAAACTCGATCGTGCCGCTGTTGTCCCGGAATCCGTAGCCGGTTGTGCCGTCCGTATCGCCGAAATTAATATAACTATTTGCATCTAACCCGATATTTCCGGCAACGTCGAGTTTGTGGTCGGGCGACGGGTCACCGACGCCGATGCTGCCGGTAGATATGGTTGTGCCCGTGCCGTCCAGTCCGGTGCCATACAACAAATTACCAATCGTCAGCTGATTGTTGCCGGTTGCGGAGGGGAGTTCGATATCGTATCCGATGCCGATATTGTTTGTACCGGACGTTAGGTTATCTCCGGTGCGGTAACCCATGAGCGTATTTCCGCTTCCGGTCGTTACTGCGCCTCCGGCCGTGAATCCGACAAACGTATTGTAATTAAACGAATTCCCTGATGCCCCGGATCCGGCATTGTTTCCGATCAGCGTATTGTAGCTGCCGGTTTGGTTATAATAACCGGTCATGTAGCCGGCGGCTACATTATCGACGCCCGTTGTTACGTTCCGGAGCGCGTGAGCGCCATATCCCGTATTGAAGTTGCCAGTCGCATTACTTAACGTCAGATACCCGATAGCCGTCGAGTATAGACCTGACGTGATCGACTTGAGTGCTTCGGCACCGACGCTCGTGTTGCCATACCCGGTGGTGTTTGCCTGGAGTGCGTTATAGCCAACAGCCGTTTGGTTGGTGCCGATGTTGTACTGGAGCGCATTTGATCCGACCGCCGTATTCTGGATACCCTCCACGTTCGAGTTGAGCGCTTGTGATCCGATAGCCGTGTTGTCATCGCCGATAGAGTTATAGACGCCAGCGTTGGCGCCCAATGCAGTGTTGCGGGTCCCGCCGCTTATTGTGAATTTCCCGGCATTCAATCCGCCATACGTGTTGTAGAGTCCGTTTCCGCCTGCCCGCAACTCGAAGTTTGATGTCGTCCCGTCGCTTGAAACAATGGTCGCGTCCGGTGTTGATGCGGTGACGGCATAGATGGTTACAGAATCGACGGTGCCGACAAATGTCCCGCCTGAACCGGGCACGAAGCTCAGCGTTCCCGTGCCGTTTGATGGTTTGATATAGATAGTTTTACTTCCTGCGGTAGAAATAGTTGTCCCTTCGTTCTGTCCCCCCAGGGAGACCGTGAATCCGGACCCTGCCGTTGTTACCGTGACGGTGAAGTTGACCTGATAGACGGTTGTGTTCGAAGTCGCGGTCGACGTGCCGCTTAAATTCGCCGTTTGCCCGGTCGCATGGGTCGCAACACTGCTGCCGATCGTCCATCCCGATCCGACGGTCCACCCTGTGGAAGCGTCGAATCCGCCATCCGCGGTAAGCAGGTTGGATGCGCCAACCGTGCCGACGGACCCGGACCCTACGACGTGCAGACGCGAGCTTGGAGTCGTGGTGCCTATGCCGACAAAGCCGCTGTTCATTACCACGTCGGCAACGGCGCTTGTTTGCCGGGAGATTATCTGAAGGGGAGTAACGGAGTTGTTAGCCGCATAGGTGATGAAATCGACATTTCCGTCCAGGCTGCCGACAGTTGCATCAATCCATTTTGCTTCCATGCGGAGGATGCCGTACGCCTGGCCCTCCGTTTCCGTCTCCGCTTCCAGACTCAAACGAGCGCCATTACCATCCGCGCCAGCCCCGCCGCTGTACATTCTTCGGAATGCACCTACTTGTTGAATGGAGTTGCCGTTCGTCGCATAGTTATTCAGCACATCAAGCGTATACGCAGGAGTTGCGGTTCCGATACCTACGCGGTCTGCGCTGCCGTCGACAAAGAGCGTGTTGCTGTCGAAATTCACATCATTATTGCCCTGTGTTATATCCAGTGTTGTACCGGAAAATGACAGTGCGATATCGTTATCCGTGCCAAAGGTGAGGGGAGAGGAGTCTGCAATATAGAGCCCGGCAATTTTATTTGCCCCGGCGGATGCGGAGTTCCCTAATACTTCACCATTCGTCGGATAGACATACGCGCCGCCATCGGTCCAGATGCTGGCTCCCGAGGATAGGGAAGAGAAGTCCGTGACACAGTTCGTTTCCCCATCGCCGGTGCAGAACTTGGTCGCTTCCACAGTGCCGTCGGAAACGGCGGTTTCATACAAGCTTAATCCGTCCGAAATATAGGTGTCCCCAACGACATCCAGCGGGGCATCCGGCGTTGAATCGCCGATACCCAGTTGGCCGGCACTGTCGAGTGTCATGTCGCTTGCTGTTCCATTCGTCCCGAAGTTTATGTTATTGGTGGCATGACTGTATTCGATGAAGCCTGAAAGACCTGCTGCCGCATCGGTGTCAGCGAATATGAGACCGCTGCTTTTGTTATTCGGGGTACGGAGATAAATGTAATTATAATCATCGTTTTCTATTTGCAATGGCATATAGGCATTCGCATACCAATTGCTGTCGCTGCCGCTATCACCGTCGTAGACATGCAGTCTTCCTTGCGGTGAGTTCGTTCCGATCCCGACATTGCCGCTGTTGATCCAGCTGTATCCGTTATTCCCAAACATGCTGTACGCGGTTCCGTTTAAGAAAATGAGTGCGCTGGATGTAGCGGTAGTTGATTCGCCGGCACCGACCGTTGAGCCAAGCGCGAGTGAACGGTCGACGACAGGGTAGGGGTAGATGAGGTTGTTTGTTTGGGTAAATAACGGTTCGCCGTTTGCTCCCATTTCACCGGTCGGGCCCGTTGATCCGGTCGGACCGGACGATCCCTGCGTTCCGGTTGTTCCCGTCGCTCCCGTCGGGCCGGACGCCCCTGTTGCACCCGCGACGCCGGTTGCTCCGGTCGCGCCCGTCGGACCAGAGAAACCAGTTGCACCTTGCGTGCCCGTCGCGCCAGTCGCTCCCGTTGCTCCGGTTTCGCCCGTCGGTCCGGATGCACCAGTGCCGCCCTCAACACCAGTTGCTCCGGTAGACCCTGTCGGGCCACTTGCTCCCTGTTGGCCATTGCTTCCGGTGCTGCCGGTAGATCCCGTCGGACCTGAGGCGCCCTGGATACCGGTGGGGCCTGAAATTCCTTGTGCGCCTGTTGTGCCCGTCGCGCCGGTAGGACCTGATGCACCAACGGCGCCCTCCGTACCGGTCGCCCCAGTGCTACCGGTCGGTCCCGAGGACCCAACGGCTCCCTGATTGCCGGTTGCTCCCGTCGCTCCTGTCGGGCCGGAAGCACCTGCGGCGCCTTGCGTACCCGTTGCCCCTGTTGAGCCCGTCGGTCCGGAAGCACCTTGCAGTCCGGTTGCGCCCGTTGCCCCGGTTGGACCCGAGGCGCCCACTGCGCCTTGATTCCCTGTGGCACCAGTAGATCCGGTCGGTCCGCTGGCGCCCTGGGCGCCTTGCGTCCCGGTGGCACCTGTGGCTCCGGTTGGGCCGGAAGTTCCCTGTGCCCCTGTTGCTCCCGTATTGCCGGTTGGGCCTGATGCACCGACGGCACCTTGTGATCCTGTTTGACCGGTTGCCCCGGTTGGTCCGCTTGATCCTTGCAACCCTGTGGCTCCCGTGCTGCCGGTCGGACCCGAGGCGCCCTGAAACCCAGTCGCGCCTGTTGCCCCGGTCGGACCGGACGATCCCTGTGATCCTGTGGAGCCCGTGGAGCCTGTTGGTCCCGAACCTCCCTGTGATCCGGTAGAACCGGTGCTCCCTGTTGGTCCGGAGCTTCCCTGCGAGCCGGTGCTTCCCGTGGCGCCTGTGGGACCGCTTACGCCTTGTAATCCCGTTGATCCGGTTGCCCCCGTCGGACCACTCGCTCCTTGCAGTCCGGCAGACCCGGTTGCTCCGGTTGCGCCCGTCGGGCCCGAGGATCCTTGTAATCCGGTTGCGCCGGTTGACCCAGTCGGCCCTGAACTACCTATATTACCTGTGGCACCTGTGCCCCCGGTAGGTCCGGATGTTCCTTGAAGTCCGGTTGCCCCGGTGCTTCCGGTAGGGCCGGATGACCCCTGTATCCCTGTTCCTCCCGTGGCACCCGTGGGACCGCTCGATCCTTGTGATCCGGTTGATCCCGTAGATCCGGTAGGTCCGGATGTTCCTTGAAGTCCGGTTGCGCCCGTTGACCCAGTCGGTCCGCTCCCGCCTTGGAGACCCGTGCCCCCAGTGGATCCTGTTGGACCGGAAGATCCCTGGAGACCTGTCGCTCCTGTGGCGCCTGTCGGGCCGGAAGAGCCTTGCCCGCCTGTTGTTCCTGTTGCCCCGGTCGGTCCGGATGCTCCCTGAATTCCTGTCGCTCCCGTATTTCCGGTTGGTCCGTTTTCTCCGGTAGCGCCGGTGCTACCGGTCGGTCCAAAATCACCGGTCGATCCGGTTGAACCGGTGGGGCCGGAGGAGCCTTGTAATCCTGTTGCACCCGTTGACCCTGTTGGTCCGCTCGATCCAATTACTCCAGTTGCTCCTGTTGAACCGGTCGGACCGGAGGATCCCAGTAAACCGGTTGCACCGGTACTGCCGGTCGGACCACTACTTCCTTGCGTCCCGGTCGCGCCGGTTGCCCCTGTGGGTCCGGATGCGCCTTGAATTCCAGTTTGGCCCGTTGCACCAGTCGGACCTGAGCTACCTAGCAGTCCCGTAGAGCCAGTGCTACCCGTCGGACCTGAAGCTCCTCCCGTACCCGTCGCGCCGGTACTACCTGTGGGTCCACTGCCACCTTGTAATCCCGTACCTCCCGTTGCACCTGTCGGGCCGCTTGCACCTTGCAACCCAACTGCGCCAGTGCCACCAGTTGCCCCGGTGGGGCCTGACGAACCCTGAAGACCGGTGGCTCCCGTTGCTCCGGTCGGTCCGGAAGCACCTTGTAATCCTGTGGAACCAGTTGATCCTGTGGGACCCGACGCTCCCTGCGCTCCCGTGGCGCCAGTGCCGCCAGTCGGACCGGAAGCGCCAATTTCGCCGGTAGCACCCGTGCTACCGGTCGGACCTGATGCGCCCTGAAGTCCCGTCGCGCCCGTCGAGCCGGTAGGACCGGATGAACCCTGTGATCCTGTCGAACCAGTTGCCCCTGTTGGGCCAGAAGCACCTTGCAGCCCGGTTGCTCCCGTTGCTCCTGTCGGACCCGAGGAACCTTGCAATCCAGTGGTTCCAGTGGAGCCCGTTGGTCCGCTGGCACCCTGTATTCCCGTTGATCCGGTTGAACCAGTCGGACCGGAAGCGCCCAGCAACCCTGTCGCTCCTGTGCTTCCCGTCGGACCGGATGAACCTTGCAGGCCGGTTGATCCTGTTGACCCGGTCGGTCCGCTCGAGCCAATTGCGCCGGTAGCACCAGTCGAACCTGTTGGACCCGAACCACCTTGTAATCCAGTAGATCCGGTTGAACCAGTCGGACCGGAAGCGCCAAGTTCTCCCGTTGACCCCGTAGCACCGGTCGGACCCGATGCTCCTTGCAGACCCGTAGCCCCAGTACTTCCCGTCGGACCGGAACTTCCTTGTAGGCCAGTGGAACCGGTCGAACCAGTGGGACCGCTAGAGCCTTGTGATCCGGTGGCTCCGGTACTTCCTGTCGGGCCAGACGAACCGATCTCTCCGGTTGCTCCTGTAGATCCCGTCGGTCCCGATGCACCTTCGGATCCTGTTGCCCCGGTACTACCTGTTGGACCGGAGGAACCCTGCAATCCTGTTGCCCCCGTGCTGCCAGTCGGCCCGGAGGATCCTTGCAGTCCTGTGGCTCCCGTAGATCCTGACGGTCCGCTGGCACCCTGTACTCCGGTTGGTCCGGTCGAACCAGTGGGACCGCTTGATCCTTGGAGACCTGTGGCGCCAGTCGATCCTGTGGGACCACTACTACCTTGTAATCCGGTACTTCCCGTTGACCCGGATGGACCGGTTGCACCCTGAAGTCCCGTCGATCCGGTCGATCCCGTCGGCCCTGAACTTCCTTGTAATCCGGTTGAACCTGTTGCTCCCGTGGGTCCGTTTTCTCCGGTTGCACCAGTGGAACCGCTCGGTCCTAAATCACCAGTTGGTCCGGTGCTTCCCGTTGGGCCTGAACTTCCTTGTAATCCGGTTGCTCCCGTTGTTCCCGTCGGTCCGGATGCCCCTTGAAGCCCCGTCGCTCCTGTTGACCCCGTCGGACCACTGGCTCCCTGTAATCCGGTTGCGCCTGTGCTTCCGGTTGGACCGGAAGAACCTTGTAAACCTGTGGTACCCGTGGAACCGGTAGGCCCAGACGAACCCTGGAGTCCTGTTGCCCCCGTGCTGCCCGTCGGTCCTGATGCACCCTGAAGACCTGTCGATCCTGTTGATCCGGTTGGTCCTGATGATCCTTGTAAGCCTGTCGCACCTGTTGAACCAGTAGGTCCAGACGATCCGACCGCCCCGGTCGCCCCGGTTGCACCCGTTGGGCCTGATGACCCTTGTAATCCGGTGGCTCCGGTCGAACCAGTCGGTCCTGAAGATCCTTGTGAACCTGTCGATCCGGTACTTCCGGTGGGACCTGAGGATCCGGCTTCTCCGGTAGCACCGGTACTTCCTGTGGGACCTGATGATCCTTGTAATCCGGTTGATCCCGTTGATCCTGTTGGACCCGAACTTCCTTGTAATCCCGTGCCACCGGTGCTCCCCGTTGGGCCATTTTCTCCCGTTGCTCCCGTCGATCCAGTCGGACCAAAGTCTCCCGTTGACCCAGTAGAGCCAGTGGGGCCAGACGATCCTTGCAATCCCGTTGCTCCGGTTGAGCCTGTGGGTCCGGATGCACCTTGTAGCCCTGTGGCTCCCGTCGATCCGGTGGGCCCGCTTGCGCCTTGTAATCCGGTCGATCCTGTAGAACCTGTCGGGCCTGATGACCCTTGTAATCCGGTCGCCCCGGTCGATCCCGTCGGCCCAGTGCTTCCGATTTCGCCTGTTGCTCCGGTGCTTCCTGTGGGGCCGCTTGCACCGATTTCTCCGGTGGCTCCGGTTGAGCCACTTGGGCCGGAAGCTCCCTGTGTACCGGTAGCACCGGTGCTCCCGGTTGGTCCGGATGCACCTTGTAGCCCTGTCGCTCCTGTTGATCCCGTAGGACCTGAGGATCCTTGCAATCCCGTTGCTCCGGTTGAGCCTGTGGGTCCGGATGCACCTTGAATTCCTGTTGCTCCAGTTGATCCTGTCGGACCCGATGCTCCTTGTAAACCAGTCGCGCCGGTTGAACCAGTCGGTCCTGATGCTCCTTGGAGACCTGTCGCCCCCGTGCTGCCCGTCGGACCACTACTTCCTTGCAATCCCGTCGCTCCCGTCGACCCCGTGGGTCCGGAGGAGCCAATTTCTCCAGTCGCCCCAGTGCTACCCGTGGGACCGGAACTTCCTATATTACCGGTAGCACCGGTGCTCCCAGTTGGTCCGGATGATCCCTGTAGTCCCGTCGCTCCTGTTGATCCGGTGGGACCTGAAGAGCCCTGCAATCCCGTCGATCCCGTTGCTCCCGTGGGTCCTGAAGACCCTAGTAGTCCGGTAGAGCCTGTTGCACCTGTTGGTCCTGAAGCACCTTGTAATCCTGTGCTACCGGTTGAACCTGTGGGACCGCTAGCGCCTTGCAAGCCGGTGCTTCCTGTCGATCCCGTCGGACCCGAGGCACCCAGCAACCCCGTCGATCCGGTGGAGCCGGTTGGTCCACTTGCGCCTTGAAGACCGGTAGAGCCAGTCGAGCCGGTTGGTCCGGAAGAACCTTGAAGCCCCGTCGCCCCCGTCGATCCGGTTGGCCCTGATGACCCAATTTCTCCCGTAGAACCAGTCGAGCCCGTTGGTCCGGATGACCCCTGTAATCCCGTTGCCCCGGTTGCACCCGTCGGGCCTGATGCTCCCTGTAAACCGGTGGAACCGGTACTTCCCGTCGGACCGGATGCGCCTTGTAGTCCCGTCGATCCGGTAGCACCGCTCGGACCTGTGGCACCAACTTCACCGGTCGATCCTGTTGCTCCTGTGGGACCTGATGAACCCTGCAATCCCGTCGCTCCTGTTGAGCCGGTCGGTCCTGAGACACCTTCCATGCCGGTTGCCCCGGTACTTCCCGTAGGTCCGGATGATCCCTGTAAACCGGTGGAACCAGTAGCCCCTGTGGGTCCTGATGAACCTTGCAAGCCGGTTGCCCCGGTTGCACCCGTTGGTCCGGATGCACCAATTTCACCGGTTGCGCCTGTGCTTCCCGTGGGTCCGCTTGATCCGATTTCACCCGTTGCACCTGTGGATCCGGTCGGGCCGGAGCTACCAATTTCTCCGGTCGCTCCCGTGCTTCCTGTCGGACCGTTTTCACCGGTGGATCCGGTGGCTCCCGTCGATCCGGTTGGTCCGGATCCACCTTCAGCACCCGTCGCTCCGGTTGATCCCGTCGGCCCGCTTGCTCCTTGAACTCCGGTAGGACCGGTTGCCCCGGTCGGGCCCGATGATCCGATGAGACCTGTGGCTCCGGTTGAACCTGTGGGGCCGGATGCTCCCTGTAAACCGGTTGCGCCGGTTGCTCCGGTAGGCCCTGAAGCTCCCTGAATTCCTGTGGCTCCGGTTGAACCTGTGGGGCCGGATGCTCCCTGTAAACCGGTTGCGCCGGTTGATCCGGTCGGGCCAGCATCGCCGGTTGCGCCGGTTGATCCGGTAGACCCCGTCGGCCCCGATGCACCAACTTCTCCCGTCGCACCCGTCGGACCACTCGTACCTTGAGATCCGGTTGCGCCGGTAGTACCGGTAGGTCCTGAGGCTCCCTGAGTACCCGTTACTCCGGTCGGTCCCGATTCGCCTTGATTTCCTGTGGCTCCGGTACTGCCGGTCGGCCCGGATGCACCTTCTAATCCTGTTGCACCGGTCGCGCCGGTAGATCCGCTTGGCCCGGGGAGACCGAGTATTCCCGTGCTTCCCGTCGCCCCCGTCGGACCGGCATCTCCCGTCGCCCCCGTCGCGCCGGTAGCTCCCGTACTTCCGGTTGGACCGATCGATCCGGTGGCTCCCGTACTACCAGTGTTACCCGAAGGCCCTGAAGCTCCCTGGGTTCCCGTTGCGCCGGATGATCCCGTTGGTCCGGATCCGCCTTGTATTCCGGTTGCGCCGGTAGCTCCGGTGGGGCCGGAAGATCCCAGCGACCCGATATCTCCCGTCGCACCGGTTGCACCCGTTGGCCCCGAGTATCCCTGTATGCCGGTCGCGCCGGTAGGACCGGTGGGACCGTTATCTCCTTGTAATCCCGTAGCCCCCGTCGCACCCGTCGGTCCGGATGCGCCCTGCAATCCCGTCGCTCCGGTTGCTCCCGTTGCACCGCTTGGGCCGGGGATGCCCGCAATACCGGTGCCTCCCGTCGATCCCGTGGGCCCGAATGTACCCGTCGCTCCGGTTGCTCCCGTCGCACCAGTCGAACCTGACGGTCCATTTTCGCCAGTCGCACCGGTGCTTCCTGTGCTGCCCGTCGGTCCGGCATCTCCCGTGGCCCCCGTGCTTCCCGTCGGACCTGACGCGCCTTCTGTTCCCGTTGCGCCCGTCGCACCCGTCGGCCCGGCCTCGCCGGTTGCACCAGTGGCGCCAGTTGACCCAGTCGGCCCAATTTCGCCGGTTGCGCCCGTCGCACCGGTCGGGCCGGCAAACCCTGTCGCTCCCGTCGCTCCGGTTGCTCCGGTAGGACCGGATTCGCCGGTCGGTCCGGTCGGGCCGGTAACTCCGATTCCGCCCGTAGCTCCGGTCGGTCCTGTCGCTCCCGTAGTGCCGGTCGGTCCAATCTCACCGGTTGCTCCGGTTGCACCCGTCGGCCCGCTCGCTCCTGTCGTGCCTGCTGTTCCGGTCGCGCCGCTGGGACCCGTCGGGCCGATGCTCCCCGTGGCCCCCGTGCCTCCGGTCGATCCGGACGGCCCGGTTGCACCTTCCGTGCCCGTCGGCCCGGTTGAGCCCGTCGGACCGAAATATCCTTCGGCTCCTGTTGCACCCGTCGGGCCTGATGAGCCGATTTCTCCGGTCGGGCCAATCTCACCGGTTGCCCCGGTTGCCCCCGTCGGCCCGGCAAATCCGGTCGGCCCCGTTGCTCCGGTTGCACCCGTCGGGCCTGATGAGCCGATTCCTCCCGTAGCTCCCGTTGCCCCCGTTGCTCCGCTCGGTCCGGCAATTCCTGTTGCCCCCGCCGTCCCGGTTCCGCCGGTTGCCCCTGACGCGCCTTGTGAGCCTGTTGATCCCTGTGCACCGCTTGGTCCGGTCGCTCCGCTTGCGCCGCTCGATCCCTGCTGGCCGACCGGTCCGGTCGCTCCGGATGATCCTGCTGCGCCGCTTGGTCCCGGTTCTCCAACCGGACCTATCGGTCCGGAGCTTCCCGGCAGACCCGTCGCGCCGAACAGCCCTGTTCCGCCGGTAGCGCCTGTGGGTCCGGTTGGTCCGGTTGCGCCGCTTGTACCGAGGACCTGCGCCTGTTCAACCATTTCCTTCCTCGTTTGTTCGTCGACGGCAATGGTACCTTCTTTGGCAAGTGAGACGATTGCCCGCTGCCATCCGCCGGTAAATCCGTAGATTTGAAGAACCAGAGCCGCGGCAGAAAGTACACCGACGCCGGTCATCATAAGGACGCCATACGGTGATTGCCAAAAATGCCGCACCAGATGTCGGGAAGGCGTTTCGATCGGAGAGGGAGCGATGACCGGGGAAATTTCTGAAGCGGTCGGTGCCGGAGTAAACGTCGAAGACAATGCCGTCGATTGCGATGATCTATTTGTAGATAAGTTTGGTATAGTTGTTGAGCTCGGTTGAGATATGACTGGTGCTGCCGACTGATCAAGTGGCCGTTCGGTTGGTTGCGGAACGACGTGCGGTGTAGGGGGAGCAGGCTCCGTAGGGAACGCGGTTGGCAGTCCCTGATACCGCGCATGAGTCGTGAGGAGCTTATCAATATCTGCCACCCTAAACCGCCGTGCGCCGCTCACTATCCGGTCGGCAACGATAAGGCCGGACTTTTCCCAACGGAGTAACGTGCTTTTTGAGACACCCGCACGTTTTGCTGCCGCACTCAGGCCTAACAAATCCGTTTTCGGCCGTGGTTGGATTGGTGTGACGGAGCGGGACGTAGTAAGTGCCGGCCCGTCAAAGACATAAGTCCCGTGCTGGTCTGTTTCTGCGTGGATCCGTCCGGTTTTTACCCAACGCCTGAGGGTGCTCGGTGACTTTCCTAACAGTTTTGCTGCCTGACTTATAGTGTATTTTTTGTGTTGTGTCATAGGGTGAGGATTTTAGCGGCACGGTATTCGGTGAATATATGCGGGGAGCGCCGCGTCGTGCCCTTCCGGATGCATAGGGATTGGATGGGTTTGCACGCGAGAATAAAGACGCATAGTTTTATTACAGAAGAGGGGGGAAGAGGCGTCAAATTTGATGCGGGAATTTGAGGCTGTTGAGGCTAAACTATGGGATAAATTGATATGTAAACTATAAGATACATTTTGAAATGAATCAGCGATTGCGTTCAATTAGATTGTTGAGCGGGGATAATTCATGAATTTGAAAGTACGGGAAAAGCGGTGGTTCGGAAACGGTATTTTACCCCGTTCATGTAAATACCGTTAGAATGAGCTAATTATCTTATAGAGCGGGGTTATGTAATAGATCTAACACGTTATAAGTTGTTAGATACTTAACATTATGGGGTTAATTGATTCACCGGGTGTGGCGGGATTGCCGGTCATGGATAAGCGATCCGTTTCGTACGCGTACCCTGCGTGCCATGACGACCATGCGGTTTCCGGGGAAGCGGCTACGGAATTGCGTTTCTTCGTCTAATTGATCCTGCGCTACCTGTGTAAGCGCTGCAGTCATGGATTCAGTTTCTAGATCTACCATGCGTTGTGTAATTTCCGAAGCGCTACCTTGTTCAGTGAGGCGTTTCATTAAAATATAATACGATATCTTTTGATATCTTGACAAGTGCAGAAACCTGTAGTAAAGTGAGCCAACAATTGAATAGGCGATGATCCATTCGAGATGGGGAGCCCGCTTCCGAAGAAATTCCTAGCAATAGGGAAAGTACGAAGCATAATGAGGGAAAAGTGATCTTCCGTCAAGGCTATACGGGGATTTTTTGTTTCTTACCAGAGAAACGCTTTTCTAAAGTCGGGGTGGCACCACGTATATACGTCCCCTTGGACTTCTCTCGGTCTTTACCGGGAGAGATCCAAGGGGATTTTTATTTGGTCAGTTAACGAACGAATTCATATTCGTGAGTTTATCTGCCAAATATGGTTTGGCCCGAAGGGCAAGTCTTGAGGATAGGAAAAGTTAAGATCGTCAGGATGAATACACATAGCGGTAAGACTGCAAATAGTCCAAAACCATTATGAAGAGATTATGAAAAAACAGGTCAATACACTCTGGGGTACCGCATTTGCCGAACAGCCGGGAGCATCGCTCATCCGGTTTACCTCCGGTCGCGATGTTGCGCCCGTTCCGCCGGCGGATCAGGCCCTCGTTCCGTACGATCTTTGGGTGAATACCGCGCACACCGTCATGCTGGCGAAAACCGGCATAATATCGCCAGCTGATGCCGTAATGCTTCTCCGGGGATTGGCGACATTGGAAGAGGAGGTGAACGCCGGGAAATTCACGCTTGACCCCCGGGCAGAGGATGTCCACACGGCAATCGAGTTCTGGTTAACACGGCAGGTGGGGCCGGAAGTAGCCGGGAAGATTCATACGGCAAGGAGCCGTAATGATCAGGTGGTCACCGATATGCGCCTGTTCCTTCGCGACCAGGTGATTAATCTAGTTTGTAATGGATTGATTCTATTAGAGACACTTATCGGGCTTGCCGATACCCACAAATCCGTACCCATTCCGGGGTTTACTCATCATCAGCACGCCATGGTGACGACTTTGGGACATGTATTTGCTGCGATGGCAAGCATGATAAGCCGGGATCTCAAACGGCTAGAGACATGGTATGAACTGCATAACGTCTCACCGCTCGGGAACGCCGCTTCATTCGGGACGAGCTTTGCTATCGACCGTACGATGACGGCAAAGCTGCTTGGTTTTGACGGACCGGACAATAACTCGCTTGATGCCATCACAAACCGCTGGGAGCCGGAAGGGGACCTCATATACGCGCAATCGGTGCTGATGAATCATTGTTCGGCGCTTGCCGAGACGCTCATCCTGTTTTCCATGCCTGAACTTCGGTTTGTTACGCTTGCCGATTCGTTTTGTACAGGGAGTTCCATGATGCCGCAGAAGAAGAATCCCGATCCGCTGGAGGTGGTAAAGGGGAAGGCATCGCTTCTGCACGGACTATTACTGAGCGACCTTTCCGTTGGAAAAAGCGCGTTTATCGGGTATAACCGCGATTCCCAAATCACCAAGTCCGTCGTCATGGATGCGGTACGGGAGTGTATCGACGTTCCGGTTGTTCTGGCGGGGTTACTTGCGTCTATAGTAGTTGATTCTAAGACTATGAAGACCTGGTCAGGGAGGGGATTTGTGGGGGCGACGGTGATGATGGAGCAATTAGCCTGTCAGTACGGTCTGCCGATGCGTAAAGCAAAGCAAATAATCGAGCGCGCGGTAAAAATGAGTGGAAATTGCGACTACGTGCCTTACCCGGCAATGAAACAGGCATTGGCAGAAATGGGTGTGGAAGTGCCAATAAACGCGGGTGACGTCGTTGCAATGCAAACGCCGCAATTCGCGCTCGCCGCCATGAAGTCGTATGGCAGCCCGGGGAAGCAGAGCATGAAAGCCGCAGGCTCGCATATCCGTACACAATACAAGGAGCACGCACGTTGGGTCGTCCGCAAGCTACAGGATAAGAATCATGCCAAGCAACTCGTGGTGAAGGCGGTGGATGGATTGTTGAAAGGAGGTGAGTAATATGAAAAAAGGTACAAAATATATCAAAGTGTCATCATATGAAGCAAAAGCCGGAGAAGTTAAGAAGGTGTTGCTTCTCTATAGCGGGGGCCTGGATACGAGCGTCATGCTCAAATGGATCCAGGATGCGTACCATGCCGAGGTGATCACATTAACCCTTGATCTGGGCCAACAGGGAGATGACCTCGTCGCGATTCAGAAGAAAGCGCTTGCGTTCGGTGCCAAAAAGGCGATCGTAATGGATGTGAAAAAGGAATTCGCCCAAGAGTATATTGCCTGGGGCATCAAGGCGAATGCGAGTTACCAGGGCGAATATCACCTCTCAACACCGATCGGGCGGGCCATTACCGCGGCAAAAGCCGTCGAAGTGGCACACAAGGTCGGTGCGGATGCCATCGCGCACGGATGTACCGGGAAGGGGAATGACCAGGTGCGGTTTGAGGGGTATATGATGGCCCTGAATCCAAGCATTAAGGTCATTGCGCCGGTCCGCGAATGGGATATGGACCGGAATGAAGAAATCAAATATGCCCAAAAACACGGCATTCCCGTGCCGGCGAGTTTGGATTTCCCGTATAGCGTCGACGACAATATGTGGGGCATGACCTGGGAAGGGGGAGAGATTGAGGATCCCAAATACATACCGAAGGTTGAGAAGTTCCTGACGACATACACGCTGGCCAAAAACGCGCCCGATCAGGAGGAGTTCATCACGCTCGGATTCACACAAGGCATACCCACGTCGCTCAATAACAAGAAAATGATATTGTCCGACATTATCATGAGGCTAAATAAGATTGCGGGGGCACATGGCGTAGGAGTTGTGCACCTTGTGGAAGACCGTCTCATCGGACTCAAGGACCGTGGGGTCTACGAGCTTCCGGCGGGGCATGTCATCATAACGGCGCATAAGGCATTGGAGCAATATGTATCTACCCGGGATTTGAATGAGCTTAAGAACCAGCTGGATATCAAATGGGCATATCTTTGTTATGGTGCGAAATGGTTTGATCCGATTATGGGAGCACTGAACAGCTTCAATGACTGGGTGAACCAACGGGTAACCGGCACAGTAACGGTGAAGTTGTATAAAGGTGTCGCGACGGTCGTTGCGATGACGAGCCCGTTTGCGATGCATCATGCGTCGTTTACGACCAAAGGCGGATACAATTACAACGTCAACGCAAGCGCCGGGTTTATCGAGGTATATTCATTGCAGATGAAGCTTTTTAATCAGGTCGGAAAGAATGCCTGATCATGTATGCCGGAGAGGGAGTGATCTAGACGCTCCCAATTCGGCCCGAAACGAGTTATTATACGGATAATTATGAAGATGAAACGAGATTTTTTATCGATTACTGATTTGTCCCGCCGGGATGTTCTTGATGTGCTTGCCACCGCAGCCAAACTGAAGTCGAAACTCGTGAAGACGGGTAAAAACCGTGCGGTCCTGAAAGGAAAAACCCTCATTCAGATTTACGAAAAGCCCAGCCTCCGGACTCACGCCTCGTTTGACATCGGCATGTTTCAGCTGGGCGGCCACGCGCTCTACTTGGGGCCGGAGCATATCGGTCTCGGGAAACGGGAGCCCGTCGAGCACGCGGCGAACGTATTGAGCCGGATGGGGAATGTGCTGATGGCGCGGGTGTTTAGCCACCAGACTGTCGTTGAGCTTGCGACGTATTCCAAAGTGCCCGTGATCAATGGCCTGTCCGATTTGGAGCATCCGTGTCAGATTCTTGCCGATCTTATGACAATGGTCGAATATAAGAAGCGCTTAACAGGCCTCCGGGTGGCGTTCGTCGGGGATGGGGAGAATAATGTGACGCATTCACTGGCCCTTGCTTCAGGGCTTCTTGGCATACATTTTTCCGTCGGGAGTCCGAAGGGGTTTGCAATGCTGCCGGAAATTGCCATGCGGGCCCGTGTATTGGCCAGGAAGTATGGCGGGAGCATTACGGAGACTACGAACCCGAAGGCAGCGGTCAAGGGCGCTGATGTGGTCTATACGGACACCTGGGTGAGCATGGGAGACGAGAAGAGCAAAAGTAAGCGCCTGAAAGCGTTCCGACCCTACCAGGTGAGTAGCAGCCTTATGAAATTAGCCAATCCGGACGCGATATTCATGCACGATATGCCCGCGTATCTGGGGAACGAAGTCACGAAGGATGTTTTTGACAGTCCCCAGTCTGTTGCCTATGCCCAGGCGGAGAATCGGCTGCATGCACAGAAGGGGCTTCTGGTGTTTCTGTTAAGGCGCAAGAGTATGCGATAATGAAGGGACTAATATACGCATCCATGAAAACAGAATTGCAGGCCGTGTTACAGCAGATCCTCAAGGACATGGGGATTGCCGATGTCACCCCGGAGGTTTCGATTTCCGATGATGCCGTGCATGGCGACTACACGACGAACATTGCCATGCGTCTTGCCAAGCCCCTGAAAAAATCGCCGATGGAGATCGCACTACAGGTTAAAAATGAATTGGATAAACGGATTTCCGCTATTACGCACGATGATGGTGTTCAGAAGAAATCAAATAATATCCAAACAGTATCAGAAAAAAGGCGAAAGGGATCTAAATTACAGGATAATGAATTGACCATTTCATCATTGCGCAACATTTTGGAGCGTATCGAGCGGGTCGATATCGCCCCGCCGGGCTTCCTGAACCTGATTTTGAGGGATTCCAGCCTAAGCACTCAAATAGAGCGAGTGCTAAAACAAGGGGAGAGCTATGGAACGGCCCATACCGATGACGCAGAGAAGAAGACGGTCATGGTCGAGTATACCGACCCCAATCCCTTCAAGGAATTCCATATCGGACATCTCTATAGTAATGCGGTCGGGGAGAGCGTTGCGAGGCTCCATGAGGCAATCGGATGGAAGGTTATCCGGGTCGATTATTTCGGGGATGTCGGTATGCATGTGGCCAAATCGATTTGGGGCTTACGCACAAAGATGCGCAAAGAGGGCGTGAATCTTGCCGATCTTTCGAAAAAACCGCTGCCCGACCGGGTGAAATACCTGGGAATGTCATATTCCGTCGGCGCCTCCATATACGAAGAAGAAGGACCTGACGCCCAAAAGGCGAAGGAGGAGATGAAGGACATCAATTACATGGTGTACCTGGCGGCACAGGAGTATATGCAGAAAACGTTGCATTGGGCGCCGCAGGTCGATTACCGGCAATACGTCACGATGGAAGGCGGCCTCTATGACGAAGTGAAGACATTGTT
>CAZHOQ010000030.1:0-18202 GCA_964533995.1 uncultured Gammaproteobacteria bacterium | reverse complement strand
CCTCCGCCGGGAAGTGCCGTATGCCATCGCGGCGGTCGTTGACGAGATCGAGGAACGGGAAAACGGCGTCACCTATATAAAAGCCCGTCTCCTTACATCCGCGGACCGGTACAAGGGCATGATCATAGGAAAGAGTGGTTCGATGATCAGGGAAATCAGTATGGCGGCGAGAAAGGAACTCGAAATCGCGGCGAATAAGAAAGTGTATTTGGAATTAACGGTGGACACCGACCCGCACTGGATCGATTATGTCTGAAATCGATTATCTCATCGTTCCCATAACCATGAACCGTGCGGATTCTACCGCAATGCGTAAGGCGGTCGGCGAACAGACCGGGGATTTCGAAGCGTTTTTCTGCCCGTCAGTCCAACCCGGGAAACCATACGAAGGCCATGCGCACGCGTTCCCTCCGTTTTCGGCCGTAGAAGCATCCGAAGCACCGATTACCCTAACCGCTCCAAGACGGCATCGCGTCCAAGGATTTCGAAAGCCTCGAGCAGGGGCGGCCCCACGGTCTTCCCTGTCACGGATAGCCGGGCTTCCATAAACACGTCTTTTGCTTTTTGGTTCCCCTTCTCGGCGGCGTCCCGGATACTTTGTTCCATCGCCTGATGCGTCCATTCGCATGATGCAAGCGCAGTCCTCACCGTTTGCACCAATTCTTTCTTCACCGGCCGCTCAAATTCCGCCGGGTTCTCATAAAAGAATGATGCAAGGGACCAGAATTCGGCAAGCGTCTTCATTCGTTCCTTTACCAGGGGGAGAATCTCTCTCATTTTCCCTTCATCGTGCGGGATGCGCGTATCGAACGAATACAGCCGTGCCATCAAATCCTCATCAGCCAGATTCCGGATATACTCCCCATTCATCCAACGCAGCTTCTCCACATTGAATACCGGCGCGGTCGTTTGAAGCTGGGATATCTCGAATACGCCCGTCATTTCCGGTATCGTAAATATGTCGCGCCCGCCGGGATACGACCACGCCATGCTTGCAAGATAGTTCTTTATCGCCTCGGGCAAAAAACCCTTGCTCTTGTAATCGGAGACCCAGACGGGATTTTTTCGTTTGCTCAACTTGCTCTTGTCGGGATTCCGAAGAACCGAAACATGGGCGATAGCGGGAATGTCCCATCCGAAAAAGTTATAGAGAAGAATATGCTTCGGGGTTGAGGGGATCCATTCTTCTCCGCGGATAATATGGGTAATTCCCATGACATGGTCATCAACGACAACACCCAGATGATAGGTCGGGAACCCGTCCGACTTTAACAGCACCTGATCATCGATCAGTTTATTTTCGAATGTTATCTCACCCCTGATTAAATCCGTGAATGACGTATTTCCTTCATCCGGTACGTTCATGCGGATAACATGCTTTTCTCCGCTTGCGGCACGCTTTTTGGATTCGTCAGTGTTCAGAGTCTTACAGAAGCCGTCGTACATCGGCGGTTTATGTTCCGCTTCCTGCGACTTCCGCATTGCTTCAAGACGTTGCGGCGTGCAGAAACAGTAATACGCGTGACCCTTCCCGATGAGCTCATCCGCATATTTTTTGTACTCCGGCAATCGTTCGGATTGTCGGTATGGCGCGAAAGGACCGCCTACGTCCGGTCCCTCATGATGGGGAATCCCCAGCCAATCCAAGGATGAGAGTATCCTGCTTTCCGATCCTTCCACTAAGCGGGTGCGGTCCGTATCTTCAATCCGGACGATAAACTGCCCACCCGACTTCGTGGCCACGACGTAATTAATGAGTGCCGTGTATGCGTTGCCAATATGGAGATCCTGGCCTGTTGGCGACGGGGCAATCCGGGTGCGTGCTTTCATACGATTGATTCTATCAAGTCGTATTCTTATACTCAATGTAGGCCATACCTATGGCCTGTGATACCATTGAAGACTATGGGATCCCTAACGGAAACCGCCTTTTATACCCGCAGAGCCATCAACTGGACAATTCTCGCCGTCATCGGCTACATACTCCTTCGGATTTTCTGGAGTCTTTTTGTTACCGTGTATCTTGCGGTCTTCCCGCCCCAGGCACCGCCGCCCAATCACGCATTCGGTAAACTGCCGCCGCTTACATTCCCTTCGCCCGCCGCATCGCCATCGGGCCAACTTATTTACCAGCTGCAAACGATCGAGGGTTCCGTGCCGGCGGCATCTCCCTCGGCAAACGTCTATTTCATGCCGAAAAAGGGATCGAATCTGTTAGCGCTTTCGACCGCACAAAATTTCGCCAAACGCCTGGGATTTGCGACGACCCCGATACCGGAGCAATCCAACAAAAATATCTACAGGTTCGACGACGGACAAAATACGCTGCGGCACATGTGGTACGACATCGTGTCAACCAACTTCATCATCCAGTATGATTACCGGCAGGACACATCCCTATTCCTCAATAACAGGGTGCCGTCGGTGGTTGAGGCCAGGAGCGAGGCACGCAATCTGCTGCAGACATACGGCTTGTACCCCGATGATTTCAACGGCGGGGAAACGCGCGTCACGTATTACCGGGTCGCCGAGAATAATCTCGTGCCGGTCCAGAGCCAGTCGCAGGCCGACGCCGTTCGGGTAGATTTCTTCCGGCCGAACATTGCCTCCACCAAGGTTATAACAGGATCGCTGTCCGAAGGCCCGGTTTCCATCGTGCTTTCCGGCTCTTCCAACGCAAAAAAACGGGTACTCCAGTTTACGTACACCTACTGGCCGATCGACTACCAGACAACGGCTACCTACTCCCTCAAAACGAGCCAACAGGCATGGCAGGAATTGCAGGCCGGGGGCGGCTACCTTTTAAGCATTCCCAAAACGCTCGTCGTGACGGTTCGGAACGTATATCTTGCGTATTATGATTCCATCAGCCCGCAGACATATCTCCAGCCAATATTCGTTTTTGAGGGGGACGACGGATTCGTCGCGTACGTACCGGCGCTCAATCCC
This sequence comes from uncultured Gammaproteobacteria bacterium, assembly GCA_964533995.1. GTDB lineage: Bacteria > Patescibacteriota > Microgenomatia > UBA10105 > UBA927 > UBA927. The sequence continues at coordinate 15,253 of CAZHOQ010000030.1, read as the reverse complement.
GAATACGTCGAGCAGTAATAACTCGGAGGGGAAAACCCAGAAAGGGTTTTCCCCTTCCGACGCTTCGCTGCCTCCTCTTTCCACGGAATCCTCATGTCGGGAATAAATCCCGCCATTCGGACATTATGAGCTTATAATTTGGCAAAATTCTTCCACTCGTAATTTGAAAAAACCCAGTTGATTAACGCCTCGGTATCCGCAAAGCGGTCGCTGCTCTTGAGGACGACGATAATAACCCGGTGACCGTCCCGCTCGACCAAGGTCACGAGATTCTCGCCCGCTTCTTCCGTCCACCCCGTCTTAATCCCGGCAACCCCCGGAATCTTTCCCAGGAGCGTATTCACGTTGGTAAGGGCATGGAACCGCGTGTGCTTAACATCCGATATGGTAATCTGCGGAATTGCGACGATTTTGGCAATCGTTTTGTTCGTCAGCGCAAAGGCAGCCAGCCGGGTCAGGTCCACGGCGGTCATTTTATGATTCGGATCATCGTATCCTGCGGGATTTGTGAAGTTCGTCTGGGTAAGGTGAAGTTCTTTTGCTTTCTTATTCATCTGTGCAACAAATGCGTCGACCCCGCCGTCCATATGCTCGGCAAGGGCCCACGCCGCGTCATTACCGGAGTGGATGAGTGCGCCGTACAATAGATTTTCGACGGTAATCTCCTCTCCCGGGACAAGTCCCATAACCTGTCCGTCATTGGCAACGGTCTTGACCGTCACGACTTCATCCAAATCATAGGAGTCGAGCGCGACAAGGGCGGTCATGATCTTCGTCGTCGATGCGGGGAAAAACTGCGCTTCCGCATCCCTGCCGTACAGGGTTATGCCGCTCACCACATCGTATACCACGACTCCCCGTGCCGTGATTTCATACCCCGGATACGTACCGGTCGTATTCTCCGGATACGGTGCGAGTGTCGGCGTCGGCATAAGCAGCAACCGCGAAAACGGACTTCCTTGCGCAACTTCGCTCGTCATCAACGGAGACTTTGGCACTGCGATAAGGAACGCCGCAAGCAGGATAAGAAAAAGGATCTTATGCCACTTCCGCAACACCCACGGCTTCTTTGGTTTTTCAGCTTTCTTTTTACCCATTGGAGTTTCGCGAAAAATCACCGACCGTCGGCTTTCCGGCCACCCGTTCATATGCGGCGACCCCCACACGTATGGAATGCGTATGAAGTCCCGCGTTGAATGATACGTGCGTGTTGTCCCGAAGCGAACTGTCCATGTATGTGGGAATCCCGAAAATATTACCAAACGGCGGGACGGCACCGATCGTTACACCGGTCACTTTTTCCACTTCCTCGGGGGTGGCCATACGAAGGTCGCGGATTTTGTATAATGCCTTGAACGCCTTCGTATCGAGCTTCCGGTCCCCGGCAACCACAACCATCGCCGGCTTGTCATCAGCGTAAACGACCAGAGCCTTGGCTCCCTCATGGAGCGGTGTTCCCCGGACGGCGGCTGCCTCTTCCGACGTATGGACCGCCTTATGTTCGTAGGGCTCAAACGATGCGCCGGCCTTCTCCAATTCGGAAACGATCCGACGGTAGACTGCCGTGCCACCCCCGGAAACGGTTGCCGTCCGACTCACGGCAATTCCAAGCTCGGTTAACTGCTCGGCCGTAGCGCTACTGGGTGCTTCCATAACGCTTGTGGTCCCGTTTGCCGACGTCGGAAATGCCATGACTTCCCGGACGCTTGGCTCCCCCAATACGGCCATCAGGAACCGATCGATGCCGGGAGCGATCCCGCCGTGCGGCGGTACGCCGTAGGAAAATGCCGTGAGCATGTGGGAAAATTCCCTCTTTTGTTCCTCGGAGAAACCGATAAGGTCGAATACCTTGGCCTGTACGTCCGGCTGATGGATGCGGATGCTACCGCCGCCAACCTCGAAGCCGTTAAGGACAAGGTCATGCTGGAGGCCCCGCACTTTCATCGGATCGGTATCCAAAAGCGGAACGTCATCCGGATGGGGCGCAGTAAACATGTGGTGGGATGGCGCGAATTTCGCTTCCCCGGATCCGTAATAGAAGTCCTCCTCGGACTGTTCGGTAAACAGGGGAAAATCGAGCGTCCACGAAAATGCAAGTTCATCCTTGTCGCTCTTGTCGCGCCGGAGATCCGGTTTATCGGTGCCATACTTTTCCATGACCTGCCTGTGGGAAAGCCGCGGCCACGGGGAAACGGAGATGTGCTTTTCCGGGAACAACAGCTTCACGACCGTTGAGAATAGCTCTTCGGTAAGTTGTAACAGGTCCTCCTGGGAGACAAACGACATCTCGAGATCAAGCTGCGTAAACTCCCCATACGCGCGGTCCCGCCGCGGGTCCTCGTCCCGGAAGCAACGGGCAATCTGGAAATACCGCTCCATCCCCGAAACCATCAGGAGCTGCTTATACTGCTGCGGCGACTGGGGCAACGCATAGAATTTCCCGTGCTGCAGTCTCGACGGCACGAGGAAATCGCGGGCACCCTCCGGCGTCGTCTTTGTGAGAACCGGCGTTTCGATCTCGACAAAATCGCGGTTTAATAGGAAATTCCGTATAAACCCGACGACCTTGGAACGAAGGCGGATGTTACGGTTCATACGGGGGCGACGGAGATCAAGATACCGGAATTTGGAACGGATCTCCTCGTTGACCTCATATCCGTCCGTATCGATGGGAAACGGAAGTTCCCGTGCTTTGGATATGATCGTAAGCGTAACGCACTCCACCTCTATGGTGCCGGTCTCCATTTTCGGGTTTATCATCGAATCGGGACGCTTTTTTACAAGCCCCGTTATTTCCACCACGTCTTCAGGACGGGCATCCCCCAACGTCTTTGTGCCCACGACCTGGACAACCCCGGACCGGTCCCGAAGATCGAGAAACATGATCTTCCCATGGTCACGCCTTGAGAGAATCCACCCTTTAAGGGTAATTTCCTCTCCGACTTTCCCGACTGCTTCTTTAGCTAACGTTCGCATAGTACCTCCATTATGCCATAACGGTTTGTAAATAATACCGGTCTTCCGCGGGAATTCCCTCGCTATGAGACCACATAAAAAGGCACCCCCGCTATAAGGTCCCGAATGGGAGGTGCCACCTTAATTACTTCTTATTGCTGCTGTCACGGGCGTACCCGTTCCGGTTATTACCCCGAAAAGCTCCGGTTTGTCAGACCATCGTCGCCTTACTCTTTCCTATCATATCCCGAATTTGAGGGGTTGACAAGATGAAAAACCAAATTTTATAATAAGTTTTCATTATGCAAAGCAGGCAGTGGCTCCACATCATGGCCCTTATTACCTTCCGAAAGGTTGGTAGGGTTCGTGTGGACGCTGCATAAGGAATTTTTCGAAAAAAGCAACACACGAACCCCGCAACCAAGCGGGGTTTATTCGTTTTATGGGGCAAACGCCAGAACAATTGAATAGCGTGGCACAACCGGTCTCCCGGCCGCCGGTCATGTGGCAGATAGTCGAACGTGTGGAAAAAGACGCGACGATAAAAATGATCAAATTTCCGGAAGTGCCGGAGACGCCGGCGGAAAATAATAGGCCATCAGAGGAGACATCATAATTTTCGAAAGGAGGTGAAATATATATGGCATTTGGCGGAGAAAAATTATTGAAAGCATTACGCGATCCCAACGTTGTGTTGAGCCCTGCAGAAGTCGAAGCTGCAATGGCGCTGGAGGATATGCTGAAGCCGAATCCTGAGCATGGGAGAAAAAGAACATACCCGACGGGCAGAGATCAGACGCAAAGCGAAGAACAGTCGGAACGTCGCGGGGTAAGACCCGCACGGCGCATTCGGGTAGGCAGAGGAGGATAAACGGTATGAATGATATTTGTCATAACCATTTAGTCATTACCCTTCTTAATGAGGGAGGCGGGGCTGTGTAGATCCGGCTATTGTATTCTACACACCCCGCGAAAGCGGGTTTTTATTTGGTCAGTGAGCACATTAACAATCTTTTGAATGACGGAAAAGACAGAATCTCTCCTGATTCTATCTTTCCCTTTGTTCGAAATTCAAAAAGGAGGGAAAGTTAATTCGCATTCAGTCAGGGTGGTAACGCAAAGTAATCACATTCCACGAAGGAGCCAGAAAAAGTTAAGCACATGACAACAACGATTTATGCTAGACCATATCCGGGCCTACGGAGGCAGACATGGCAAAAACAAAGCCAAAGGGATTAGGCGGAGACCGCAAACATCATGAGGAAAAACCCCATGAGCGGCGGAATACGCAGAAACCGGTTTCGGACAGAACCGAAACCATGAAGGTAAACGGGAAACGGGTCAGGATCGTGATCAAACGTCCATGATCCCGGGGGATATTCCCGACAATTGAATAGTGCAATTTCGGCATCGGGTACGATCCGTACCATGCAGCCGCTTGCAAAGAAAACTATCCGAATCCACTTTGAAGGAGCGCCCATGAACAATTGTTAGCACGGAGTACGTTTAAAAAAACCAATCAAATCCAGAACTATTGTGAGGAGCCATGGAACACAAAAAGAAAGAACACAACAGAAAGAAAGTGCAAAAAATCCGCGAAGAGAAAGACGCACGTCAGACAACGACCGATTCATCGCGCAACGGTCACCGTAACAATGGCAACAGAGGCGGTGGTCGCGGCGGCGGCAGAGGCAGAAGTAGCAGATAAATGCCCAATCGTTTCCATACCCGGCGGGGTTTCTCGCCGGGTACTTTCCTTATTTGGAATGAGGAAGCATGTTGCCTGATAGCTGGCAAACCCTGTTTCCCATTCCGAATATTCCTATTTATCACTCATCCGCCTTTTATCCGCGCATGAATATCTTCATGTGCGAACATTCGGCGGATGAATAATGATGGCAACGTATCAATAATCCCCGTGTCCGGCGGCAATCGCGCAACCTGTGACCCGGGGATTTATATTTGGCAGTTAATGAGCGAATTCTGATTCGTGAGTTTACCTGCCAAATATGGTTTGCCTGGAAAGCCAGCCATGAAAGTCGATGAGTGGATGATGTCGGAGAGATATCCGAAAATCGTTAAGAGCGTGCAATCGGCAAACCAATTATTCGGATTGTCGGAAATCTCTCACTTTAAGCTGTAACGTTCTTTTTCCGTTCCAGACGTTCATGTCTATCGTATACGCCATATCTACCGGCGCATTCCCGGAAAGCTCGCCGTACCGGTCGACCATGTTGAATGCAACCGCTTCGAATACGCGCCCTTCCCCGTCACGCACCTTGAGCTTTACGTGCTTCTTCGTCGCCCCGATGATACGGATATCGGTAGCTATCAAACCATCGGATGTAAAGACCGGCTCATAATTGCCGAACCCGAACGGTTGAAGTTTGCGTAATTCGCGCCATAGCGCCTCTCCGACGAGTGATGCCGGAATCTTCGCGTCGATCTTGAGCACCCGGGTCAGCGTCTCATTGGAAAGCTCCCGCTCCGCAAGCTCCTCCAGTGCGGCCCGGAGCTTGCCGATATTCCCAACCTCAACGGTAAACCCGGCGGCCATCGGATGTCCGCCGACGTCAACGAGCAGATCGCTGAAGCTTCGGATCGCTTCGACGATGTTGAATCCCGAAATGGACCTTGCCGAGGCCTTCGCATGCGTCTCCCCGACCGACAGCACAATCGACGGCCGGTAATATTCCTCCACCAGCCTTCCGGCAACCAGTCCGATAACGCCGGGGTTGTATGTCTCATGGGAAATGAACAGGAGCTTACCAATCTCATTCGGGACGAGCGCCTTGGCATGAGCCACCGTGTCTACGGTAAGCTGCTGACGTTCCTTGTTCGTCATCCCCAACTTCATCGCAAGCACCTGAGCCTTCTCCCTGTCCTTCGTACACAGAAGTCGCAGCGCATCCAACGCATGTTCAAGCCTGCCCATTGCATTGAGTCTCGGCGCCAGCATGTGGGAAACGGCATACGTATCAAGCGACGTTTTATCGATCCCCGCCTCCGCAATGAGCGCGTTAAGCCCAACCCGGGAACTCCTTTGCATCACGTCCAACCCGTATTTGACGACCGACCGGTTGACACCCGTAAGCGGCAGGAGGTCAGCGATCGTGCCGATTGCGGGAAGTGCGACCGATTCCCGATCATCAATGCCGCCTAACCTGAGCACTTCCTTGGCAACAAACCACGAAACCCCCGAGCCGGAGAGCATCATGGTGTGGACGATTACGCATTCGGGAAGTCTCTCAGGCTTCACGTGATGATCCGTCACGATAATGTCGATCCCGAGTGACTTGGCGTAGGCAACTTCATCGACCGCGGTAATCCCATGGTCGACCGTGATAATAAGCGACGGATCGTGCTGCGTTCTCACCGCATCAATGCCTTTTTCCGAAAGCCCGTACCCTTCCTCGACCCGGTGCGGGATGTAGGGCATGACGCGGGCACCCCGCTTCCAAAGCGCTTCCCACAGCACCGCCCCTGCCGTAATCCCATCCGCATCATAGTCTGCGTAGACCACGATGGATTCTTTTTTGGCAATGGCTTTTTCTATCCGGGAAACCGCCGATTTGAAGGAGGATGCATCGATGGCAACGTCGTCTGCGGTAAGTGTATACGGATCCCCCGGAGTAAGAAACGCTTCCCTCTCCTTTTTTGTCCGAATACCGCGATCCGTGAGTATGGCTTCTACAAGCGCCGCCTCCGTTTGGCCGCCCGGGTCATTTGCGAAATCACGGATCACATGCCACTTCTTATTCATACGGGGTATAATAACATACGATATGATCGACCTACCCGACCAAGCCAAACAAATCATCAGCACCCTCCGGGCCGGAGGGTTTGAAGCCTATGCCGTCGGCGGATCGGTACGAGACCTTCTCATGGGACTCCCTACCCGCGGGTGGGACTTCACGACCAATGCAACGCCCGAAGAAATCCTTTCGCTGTTTCCCGACAGTTTCTATGACAACCAGTTCGGTACCGTCGGGATAAAGCTCCGGAAATCCCCCGATGACAAGGTTGAAGACATCTACGAAGTCACGACCTACCGGAGTGAGGAGGGGTATGACGACCACCGCCACCCGGATAAGATTTCCTGGGGGAAGAGCTTAGAAGAGGACCTTGCCCGGCGTGACTTCACGATCAATGCCATCGCGTACGACGGAACCGGCCTTGTCGATCCGTATGACGGCAAAAGGGATTTGGCAGACAAACTCATCCGTGCCGTCCGGGATCCCAACGAACGGTTTTCAGAGGATGCCCTGCGGATGCTCCGGGCCGTCCGGTTTGCCGCCCGGTTCGGTTTCCGGATAGAAGACGAAACGGGTAAGGCGATCAAAGCCAATGCCGACCTGATAACCAAAATTTCGGGTGAACGGATCCGGGATGAGTTCCTAAAGACGCTGACGGCGCCCTTTGCGGCTGATGCCGTACTCGTCCTAAAGAACCTCGGATTGCTCAAACATATCTTGCCGGAACTTGAGGTGGCGTTTGATACCCCGCAGAAGAGCCCGAAGCGCCACCACATCTATGACGTCGGTACGCACTCCGTGATGGCCATGAAACACTGCCCATCTGACGACCCGGTCGTCAGACTCGCAACCCTGATCCATGACCTTGGCAAGCCAAAGACGTTCAAAAAAGACGATACCGGACTCATCACGTTCTACAACCATGAGGTGGTCGGCAGCAGGATTGCGAAGGATATCGCAAAACGCCTAAGGCTTTCCAACAGGGATGCGGACCTCCTGTACACGTTAGTACGTTGGCACCAGTTTTCCGTCGATGAACGGCAAACGGATAGCGCACTCAGACGATTTATCCGCCGCGTGGGCAAGGAGCATCTGTCTAAAATATTAGCACTCAGGATAGGAGACCGCTTAGGCGGGGGTGCGACAGAAACTTCCTGGCGTCTGGAGCTTTACAAGAAAAGGTTAGAAATCGTACAACAACAACCATTTACGGTTGCCGATCTTCAAATAGACGGTCACGACGTGATGAAATCGCTTGGCGTTTCCCCGGGTCCGATCATCGGAATTATGCTCGACGCATTATTTGCGGAAGTGGAAAAAGGAACCCTTCCCAACGAACGGGAAAAGCTCCTCACCAGAATGGAGGAGTTAAAGAAAAACACACCCAATCTAACGAAACAATAGTCCTTCTTTGAAACGAAAACAAGAGGGGAAAATTACCGCGATTTTCTCTTCTGCTCCAGTCGATGCCAAATGAGTAGTACCGGAGTCGCCACAAACGGTGAGGAATAGGTTCCCGAAACGGTACCGATAAGAAGCGCAACCACAAACCACTTCGTCGTTTCCCCGCCCATCAGGACCAACGCAACAAGCATGAATATGATAGTGAACGAATTGGTAAGCGACCGGTTCATGGTCTCCGTAAGCGCACGGTCGGCAACATTCGCGAAATTTGCGGACCTGTCTTTCCTTAGGTATTCACGGATCCTGTCAAAAACAACGATCGTATCATGCACCGAAAAACTCATCGTCGTTAAGAATGCCGTGACAAACAGCGTATCCACTTCAACACCGAGGAAGTGTCCCAGGAGGGAGAAGCTTCCCAAAACGACGAGCAAATCATGGATAAGCGCCACGACCGCAGCCACGCCGAATTTGATATTTTTAAACGCCCAGGCGATATACAGGAGAATCGTGGTGACGGCCAGTAGCGCGGCGACCATAGCCTTGGACAACAATTCCTTACCCAGCGTCGGGCCGACGGTTTCGTTCCGGACGGCAGTTGCGCTCACGGATGCTCCTTTTTGCACGGCATCGGTCAGCTTGGCTATATTGGCACTTGCATCCTGACCCATCCTCAGAAGATAGTCCGTTTCGCCGGATTGCTGGATACTGACAAGGGTGACTCCCGCCTCCTTGGCTGCCGCCTCAAATGCGGCTTGGGATACGTTTTTATCCGTCCGGTACTCGACAAGCGTTCCGCCCGAAAAATCGATCGACTGCCGGAACCCGTACCTGACCAGAGAATACATTCCCGGCACGAGCACCATCGCGGAAATAACGGCATACAGCCAAATGAACCTTGAAAATCGGATCATGCGTGAGTCCCCTTCCCCTTATAAAACATGCGGATATAGGTACGTGTAGCGACAATCCCGGTAAACAGGCTCACGATAACGCCAATGAGCAGTGTTGCGGCAAAACCGCGAACAAGGCCGCTAGAGGGGAGAATCCGCCAATTCGCAGGATTATACAGGATGAGCGACGTGATGATCGTTGTAAAGTTTGCGTCCCTGATGCTGTCCCACGCCTTACCGAATGCCTGTTCGATGGCTATCCCCCATGGCTTACCCATCCGAAGCTCCTCTTTGTAGCGCTCGAAGATGAGAATATTGCTGTCTACGGCCATCCCGATCGAAAGCAAAAACCCGGCGATACCCGGCAATGTGAGCGTGATGCCGAACAGACGGAATATCCCGAACGATAAGAGGCCGTACAAAACAAGCGCCGCATCCGCGAGCACCCCAAGCCATCCGTACTGAAGGACCATGAATATGGCGACAAGTCCCAAGCCGATACTTCCGGCAAGGATGCTCTTTCGCACGGATTCCGCCCCGAGCGTTGCCTCAACACTCCGTTGCTCAACGGGCCGGACCGGCACGGGCAATGCGCCGGCATTAAGCTGCAATGCGAGAGTTTTCGCTTCCTCCTGCGAGAAACTCCCGGTGATTACCGCCCTCCCGTCCGTGATCGGCGTCTGAACGTTCGGAGCAGTCAAAGGTATCTCGTCAAGAAAAATCGCGAGGGGCTTGCCGACTAACCGTGTCGTTATGTCCCCGAATTTTTTGGCGCCTTCGGAGGTAAATTCGAGCGCAACCTCAGGACTTCCCGTCTGTTGAGAAAAAGTTAGGCTTGCGCGCGATAGCTCCTTGCCGGTGAGCCCGGCGGGCTTCGTATTGGTGATCATCGGAATGACGTATGCTCCCGGTGTGGCATCCGCGGGGTTAGAAAACTCACGGAAATCCAAAAGAGCGGTCTGTCCGATTAGGGCTATCGCCTGGTCAACATCGGTGACTCCGGGCATTTCGACGATAATGCGATACGCATTTTCTGAAACTGCCGTCTGGACGACGGGCTCGGAAACGCCAAAAAAATTGACTCTCCGCTCGATCACTTCCTTTGCTGATTCCAGCGCTGTACCACGGTCCGCACTCTTGATATCCTTCATGTCCGCTTCCAGCACGACGTGACTCCCTCCGGCAAGATCAAGGCCCAGGGATGTTTTGAGGGGCTTCTCCCAACCGAAAAGGCGCACCGTCGGGGGGTTCACCACACGGTCTACGTCTTTTCCGAACAGGTTAAACTTGAGACGGTAATTCTCCGGCAAGTCAACTACCACCAAAACGGCGGTCAGTATGCATAACGCGATAAATACATTCCTCGGATTCTTGAACATATAAAACGACACATTCCCGCTCCCGCGGGAATGATCTCAGATAATCACGGTAGCTCTAGGAGCTTACCAACTCTTCCTCGTCTCCGATTAACATAATACGCGATCCCGACAGGATATCCAAGACAAAAGGATCCCGACGGCGTTTCCTGAACGCAAACTCCTCGTCGGTCATGACCGTGTAGTTTAATTCCCGTTCCCGTTTTACCTCCTCGCTCTTTACGAGGTTGGCAAGCTCGGGAAGCACGACGGCGCCGACAACCAAGAGATCTACGTCGTTACCCCCCCTCCGGGGAAGTCCGCGAACGAATCTTCCGGAAAGTGTCGCGAATTTGATTTTCCCCAACTTCGCTTTATTCTTCACGATGTCCCATCCCAAGCCGCTGGTTTTACCGATGATCTCCGTGAGTTCGTAAAAGAGCGGGTACTCACGCCGAACACGGTAAAACAGCCTGTTTGCCCGCTGTTCCTTCGACAGGAGCCCTGCTTTCTCCAGGTGGGCAAGCTCGCGTCGTACGGCATTGATCTCTTCACCGACTTTCCGGACAATCTCACGGACGTGGTATATCATTCCCGGATTGGACAAAAATAGGGTAAGCATCTTCACCCGGACTCTCGAGATGATAAGATCTTCTAGAAGCATAGATCCTCCCTTACCCCCATCACTAACCGGAAGGGTAACTTTCTGGGCAGAAGCTTAATACGTAACACTCGTACCTGTCGGCAGCATCTCTATCCAGAGCTGACCACGGGTAAACACGATTTCCTTATTCGTCGATTGTTCGTAAAATTTTGTCCGGGCTTCCTTCGTTTCTTTCTTCCAGATCGCCTTCGTCACATTCCCGTCCTGGAAGACAAGGGCTTCCCCGGTTCCGATATTGGCATACAAGAGATGCGCATGCTGGTCAACCGGTCCGGTCTCTTTGGCGAATAATATCACAACTGCCTTGGCCGATAGTTGTTCCTTCGTCTCGAGATCGGTATGGGGAACGCCGCCGTTTGAACGCTTGTAGACGTTTGCCACCTTGTCATAATCCCATTTGACGCCGTATTCCCGGTCATACCCCTTCCATGCGGAGAAACTGATAGAGGTCGCACTTCCCCGCTCGCTTTCCTTCGCGTCATCCTTGAATTTCCATGGGACGAAATTCTTATCCCAAGCAACGCCCGATGCGTCCACGTTGGTCCAACCCCGCTTTTTGGCAAGTTCAATAAGCTTATCCGTGACGCAGACCATCGTGTGCTCGGTAGCGACCTCGCGGTCGAGCCGGTCATAGTTTCTGTAACAGGTCGGGAATGATATGCCGAACTGGTCCATATCCTTGATCTTGTACTTCTGGATGTTGCACAGTGCCTTTGCCCGTTCATCAACGGTAGGATCCTCGCACCGGCCCGCTCCCCCGACATGGTTGTAGAGCGCGTCATACTCAAGAACCCATCCCAGGAAGTGCTGCCGGGCGCTCCGGACTGGCGCAAGATTCACCTTCTCAGCTATCCCGCAATAGAAGATTCCCATGAACCGGGTAATGCCGCCCTCTGCGACCGCTTCATAAATGACATCCGCCTTTGACAATCCCGATTGCGGCCGGCTGTCGACATGGTTTTCGATCATGACAGCAAGAGGTCTCCGGCTTTCCCAGATCCCCTTCTCGTCCTTGGTATACATCTTTCCGTTAATGGGACAACTCTCGGTTTTAGGGGCTTGCGGATCGACGGCAAAATGCTGCTGGTCGCCGTTCTTTACCGATCCTGCCTTGCCGGGAGACGATGTTTTCCCAATGTACGTAAATGCGGCAAACGAAAGGCCGGTTGCGATAAGGTAAAGCGCAAGACCGATTCCTGAAATGATGGCTAATTGTTTGTTTTTCATACTATGAACCCGGAACAACCGCTTGTTCTATTGCTTTTGCTTCCTCTTTTGACAACTCCAGGCCGCTCGGCTTTCCGGCTACTACCTCCTTAACGTACCACCGGTTTCCCGCCCGCGCGTACAACGACGTCATGACGATACCGCTGTTGCTGTCGTTTAACAGCGCAATGGAGAAGCTTTGGGCTCCTCCGGTATCCGCAAACGGATTGAACCGCACAATACCGATTCTCTGAAAATGCCCGGCCCCATCCTTTGTCAGCGTATGGATTGCGGCTTCCGCACTCCCACTTCTCTTTTCAAGCGACCGTAAGAGTGTCACGATGGTATTTAACACTTCGGTAAGCTCCGCCTTCGTGACCCCTTTGGTTAACCTATTATAATGGGAAATCGTCCGGATTAGCAAAACCGATAGTATGGACAACCATACGACCATCCCTACGGTTATGACAATAAAAACAATCGAAGCACTCAACATGTTTTGTATCCATCATCTTACGTGTGCCCGTAGACCCGTGTCAATCGGAACCAGGCTGTGACCTATGAGGATTCCAGCTTCGATCTGAAGCTAAAATATTTGACAAGCCAATCGAGCCTATGGTACGCTCATGGCCACGATCCGAAAAGAGAGCTATGCCAAAGAAAACCAAAAAAGAAAAGCTGCTCGCTCAAATCCATCGGTCCCGTGCCCACGTTGATATGCGCAGTTGGCGCACTGACCGCCCGGTTGCTCCCGACTCTTCGCACTATTCGCTATCCCTCTCATCACTCAAAACCGTCGCAAACAAGCCCGCACCGACGTTCGTTACCGAATCGAATCCTCACCTCAAGCGGGATCTTATAAAAACGGTCATCATCACGACAGCTATCATCGTATCGGAAATAGTACTTTCACGTACGCTGCTCTGAAAAGGTATCTTGAAGGGAGGTGAACCAAAGATATGGCAAGCATGTATTGTGTCAAATGTCGAGCGAAAAGAGATGATCCGAAAGCCGTAAAAGTCACCATGAAAAACGGCAAGCCCGCAATGAAAGGCAAGTGTCCCGTTTGCGGCACCGGCATGTACAAGATCGGTGGCTAATTGATTTCGGGATTAGACGTTTAATCAGAATTCCCCCGCCTCAAGAGGCGGGGGTTTTCCTGGTATGATACATAGACGATATGGGAAAACGTGAAGTTATCATAGGGATTATCCTTGCGTTCCTAAGCTATGCCTGGTTTCTCCGGACGGTGTTCACAAACGCCATCCCGTTTGAAACGGACGAAATGTACTGGATCAGCACGTCCGATAGCTTGTTCCGGATTGTCAAAGGCGACTTTGCCAACCCCAAGTGGCGCGAAAATTTCGGCTTTGCGAACCTCAACGGCTCAAAAATACTCTATGGTACAGCCCTCCTTACCATCGGGGTACGAAACGTTGACAGGTTGGGTACTGGTGCAGAAACGTATTATTTGTGGGAACGTTTTGCCGGCAAACCATTCCCCGCTGCACACGAATTTTATCCGTTGCTTACCTTTGCACGGGCGTATTCCGCCGTATTCGCCGCACTCGGCGTTCTGCTTACATATCTGACGGTTATACGGCTCACCCGTTCGAAGACCGCGGGCGCTCTGGCATCCATCGTGATGGCGCTTCATCCGGTAACGGTGCACATCGCATCGCACGCGCTTGCTGACGGCATGTTTCTTTTCTTCCAGATGGCAACACTCTATCTTCTGGTCCGCCAGGGATCTGCCAAAAAAGCATCATTGCGATTGGACATCGCAACAGGCTGTGCGTTTGCCTGGCTGGTAAGCGTCAAAATGAACGGCCTGCTTTTCTTTCCCATACTCCTTCTATTGGCTATCCCGTGGCGCGGCTTGTCCGACTGGCAGGAAGCGAATACGTTTGCCGGCAGGATCATCGTCATCGGTATCTCCGGCATCGCAACTTTCCTCCTCTTACATCCGAATTTCTTCTTTTATCCGTCATATTCACTCATAGACATCTACCGGGACAGGGTATGGATCACGATAAACCACATCGGGTATTTTTCCGTAAACTACTCCGAACACGTCACGCTCGGATTGCCGTCCCGGCTTACCTCTCTTGTCCGGCATGTATTCACCCCGATGATGACGATAACAAGTGGCATGGCATTCCTTGTGCTCCTCTACGCTGCCATAAGGAAAAAAATCCTGCGGCAGCACCTCACGTGGATGTGTGTTATTCTCATGGCCGCGACCGTTATCCTTGCGTATACGACGTTTGATGAGAAGCGGTATTATTATCCCCTGGTTCCTCTCCTGTCCGTCATGGTCGGAATCGGCTTCTCGCTTGTCGTGCGCCCGACTCGCACCTCATGATGCGGATGCCGGACGGTACTGAAGGGCTTCCGCTATGTGCAACGGCGAAATGGACTGCTCCCCGGCAAGATCGGCAACCGTACGCGCAAGCCTGATCACCCGGTAGTAACTTCGTGCCGACAAGTCCATGATCTTGACCGCCCGTTCCACAAGATTCCGGCATTCTGCCGACAACGGGCAACGCTCCCGCACGTCCCTTGTGCTCATCTCCGCATTGGCGGTAATTTCCGTCCCACGAAATCGTTGCACCTGCCTCCTGCGCGCTTCCGTCACCCGCAATAAAACTACAGATGACGATTCCGCGTTTGGGTGTTCCCCGATAAGCGTATCGGTCGGCACCGGCGGAACCGACACATGAAGGTCGATCCTGTCTAAGATAGGCCCCGATATCCGTTTATGATACGCGGAAATCGCGCCTGGCAGACATATGCATTGCTTGGTTTCCGAACGGTAGTTCCCGCATGGGCATGGATTGGCGGCGGCAACCAGCATGAACCGGGACGGGAACCGCAGGGATCCTGATGCCCGGCTGATCGTAACGACACCGTCTTCCATTGGCTGGCGCAATGATTCCAGCACATGCCGCGGGTATTCCGGAAACTCGTCCAGGAACAAGACGCCGCGGTGCGCAAGCGTAATTTCTCCGGGCTGGGGTC
>CAZHOQ010000029.1:0-18650 GCA_964533995.1 uncultured Gammaproteobacteria bacterium | reverse complement strand
GTGACCAGAAACAGCACGTGGAAATAACCAGGGATATCGCGGAGCGGTTCAACAAAACATTCAAGAAAAACGTATTTACGCTTCCGGAGCCTATGATTCCGGAAGACGTCGGTGCGGTGTTGGGGACGGACGGCAAGCGCAAGATGAGTAAGAGTCTGGGGAACATCATCGCGATTTTCGAATCCGAGGACGTGATCAGGAAACAGGTCATGGGCACCTACACCGATCCCACACGAAAACACGCAACGGACCCGGGGCACATTGAAGGGAACATGGTGTTTACGTACCTGGATTTCTTCGGGGACCCCCAAAAGGTATCCGAACTCAAGAAACTATACAAAGAGGGCGCTACGGGCGACGTAGAGGTCAAGGAGTACCTTTTTGACAGCATCCTTACATATTTCGGCCCCGCGCGGAAACGATACGAGGAATTAAAGAATAATCCGAAGCGGGTCCAGGATATTTTGGATCGGGGGAGAAGAAAGGCGCTTGCGGTGGCGTCAGAAACCATGCGGGAAGTGTGTGACGCCGTTGGGCTGGTGACTTCATATTCGGGACTAGGAAAGACCGTGCGGAAGGAAGACAGCCCGACAATTACCATTAACGAATTCGCGCGTATAGAAGTCCGTGTCGGGAAGGTTACAGAAGCACGGAATAAAGAGGGGAGTGATAAGCTCATTCGACTTGTGGTTGATATCGGTGACGATACGCCGCGAATCATATTCACCGGGGTGCGGGGGTTCGGATACGTGCCGGAGGATTTCACAGCAAGGCAGTTTTTATTTATCACTAACCTGCAACCGAGAAAAATGCTTGATGAGGAAAGTCAGGGGATGATCCTTGCGGTCGATGGCGCCGACAAACGGCCGCAGTTTGTTAGTGCCGAGCATATGCCGGTCGGCGCGAAAATCCGCTGAACGTGCTATACTTTACGCTCGTATGGCAGAAAAACACGCGCCCGGCACGAAGGTCAGTTATAACAAAAAACCTTCACGAAAAACCAAAAAGATCTTCCAGTTGCAAATGAAGCTCAATTTCAAGAACGTGGTTATCGGGCTATTTGTGCTTTTTTTCCTTTTTTCGTTTTTGAGCAGTCTTGGGAGTCAGGCTGGGCTCACCGACGCCAAGCCGCTTTCGACGGTTGTTTCCGATGTGCGGAGTGGCATTGTCAAAACGATAGACGTGGAGGATACGAAATTGACCGTGGTAAAGAAAGACGGGTCGAAATATTCTTCAACCAAGGAATCCCAGGATTCCATGTATTCGGTATTGGAAAAGTCGGGAGTTGATCCGAAAACCGTCGAGATCAATGTAAAGGATCTTTCGATGGGTGCTATCTGGCTCGGAATAATTTCAAACGTACTGCCGCTTGTGTTGACCGTCGTGTTTTTCCTCTTTTTGTTCAGGCAGGCAAGGGGTGCCCAGGATAATATTTTTTCTTTTGGTCAGAGCAAGGCCCGCGTATGGAATAAAGATTTACCCCGGGTAACCTTTCAGGATGTCGCCGGTGTCGATGAAGCGAAAAAAGAATTAGAGGAAGTTGTCGATTTTTTGAAGAATCCGGCAAAGTATAAAACGCTTGGTGCCCGGACACCGAAGGGAGTCATTCTGGTCGGCCCGTCAGGAACGGGGAAGACATTGTTGGCGAAGGCTATGGCGGGGGAAGCGAGGACCGCGTTCTACTCGATTGCCGGATCGGAGTTTATGGAAATGCTTGTCGGGGTCGGGGCGGCACGTGTCCGGGATTTGTTTGCTCAGGCAAAAAAGAATGCTCCGGCTATTATTTTCATTGATGAAGTTGATGCAATCGGAAGAATGCGAAGTGTCGGAGTGATGGGCGGACATGATGAGCGTGAGCAGACGCTTAATCAGATCCTTGTGGAAATGGACGGATTTGAGCCGAATACTGCGGTTCTTATTGTGGCCGCGACCAACCGGGGAGATCTTCTGGATCCTGCGCTTACCCGGCCGGGTAGGTTTGACCGACGGGTTATTTTGGACCTGCCGGATCTTGAAGGACGAAAAGCGATATTGGGAATTCATGCGAAGGGCAAGCCATTTGCCAAAGGCGTGGACTGGGATAAGGTGGCCAAACGGACCGTTGGATTCAGCGGCGCTGATCTCGAAAACATGCTCAATGAGGCAGCTATCCATGCGGCAAGGGAAGGGAAGAAAGATATAGATATGATGGATATCGAAGAGGCGGCAACAAAAGTGAAGTTGGGTCCGGAAAAAAAGCGCCTTCAAAGCGATCTTGACCGAAAAATGACGGCATATCATGAAGCAGGACATGCGGTTGTCAATTACTTTTCACCGCACCTTGATCCGGTTCACCGCATCAGCATCGTTTCCCGCGGTCAGGCGCTTGGATTTACCATGGCGCCACCGGAAAAAGACAGGTTACATGAAACAAAATCAAGACTTCTTGAGGAGATGGCAATGACTATGGGCGGAAGGGCTGCCGAGCAGGTCGTCTTTAAGGAGATGACCAGCGGCGCCTCAAACGACATTGATCAGGCGACCCGAATCGCGCGGTATATGGTAACGGAATTTGGTATGAGTGATTTGGGCCCGATCAATTTCGGCCCGCAGACTGATGTCACGGAATGGGGGAAGGCGTTTTACGAACAGCAATCCGTTTCTCAGGAGATGGCTGCTGCCATCGACCGGGAAATAAAGAAATTTCTGGATACCGCATATGCCCAGGCGCTCACCCTCGTTAAGAAGTATCGCAAGGAAATGGATATTGTCGCAGATGCCCTCATCAAAAAGGAAACCCTTGAGGGTGATGAGTTTGAGACGCTCCTCGGTAGCCCCAAAAAGCGGGTACAATAATACCCATGAACAAACTGGTTCTGATTGACGGAAACGCGATGATGCACCGCGCGTATCACGCGCTCCCGCCACTTACTGATCCCGAAGGACATCCGGTTCACGTCGTTTACGGATTCCTTTCCATGATTCTTCGTTTGTTTGCTGACTTGAAGCCGACGCACATGACGGTCGTTTTTGACCGGCCGGGTCCCACGTTTCGCAATCATTTGTTTGCGGATTATCAGGCGCACCGGCCAAAGATGGAGGATGATTTTATCGGTCAGATAGCGCTTGTTCATGACGCGGTAACGGCATTCGGAGTGCCCATTTATGAGCAGGACGGATTCGAAGCCGACGATGTTATCGGAACGATTGTGGCACAAGTCATGCGGAAGAAAACGGGCATCGATCAGGTCATAATTGTGACCGGCGATCGGGATATTCTCCAACTCGTTTCCGATGAGCGAGTATGTGTATTTATGCCGACCAAAGGATTGTCCGAGGGAAAGCTGTATGGCGAGAAAGAAGTGGTCGAACGGATGGGGGTGACGCCTGCCCGCATCATCGATCTTAAGGCACTTATGGGGGATTCCTCGGATAACTATCCGGGAGTATCCGGTATCGGTCCGAAGACCGCTATAACGTTGCTCGCCCAATTCGGCTCGGTTGAAAAAATTTTTGCGTCGCTTTCGACCATCTCAAGCGAGGCGGTGAAAACAAAGCTTGTGAACGGAAAAGAGAGTGCGCTGTTGGGAAAGGAATTGGCTACCATCAGAAAAGACGCGCCGATCGTATTTGACCCGGAAACGGCACGTATGGGGTCACTGGATTCAGCGTCCGCGCGCGCAATACTGGAGCGGTTCCATTTCCCGTCACTTCTTCGGCGTTTGTCGGGGAATCCGGACATGAAAATCGACGAAAAACGTGAAAAGAAGGCGGAAAAACGAGACAATGAGCAGCAGCAGCTATTTTAGGTATGAAAATTGCCCTGGTACATGATTATCTCAGGGAGTACGGAGGAGCTGAGCGCGTAGTTGAGGCGTTGCATGATCTGTGGCCGGATGCACCGCTATACACATCGTTTGTCGACTGGCGTGCGCTGGGGTCCCACGCCGACCGGTTCCGCGGGTGGGACATCCGTACCAGTTGGGCGCAGAACAACATGCTCATGCGGAGGTTCCATTCGCCGCTCCGGTTTTTGGCGCCCAAAGTGTGGGAAAACTTTGATTTGTCGGGTTTTGACGTCGTCGTTTCGAGCAGCGGATGGTTTATCTGCCGCGGCGTAACCGTCAAAAAGCCTGCGGTTCACATCTGTTATATCCATCATCCCCCACGAAATCTCTACGGGTATGCGACCGGGAGGACGTATCAGAAATACGCGCTCGTCCGTGCATATGCGGCGATTGTCAACTTTTTTATGCGGCAATATGATTTTAAAACGGCGCAGGCCGTCGATTACTTCATAGCCAACTCGCGTGAGACTCAAAGGAGGGTAGAAAAATTTTACCGGCGTCAGTCAACGGTCATATACCCACCGGTCGAAACAGGAGTTGCATTGCCGCCAACAAAAGTAAAACGTTCATATTATCTTTCCGTCGGACGGCTCGTATGGGCAAAGCAGGTGGAGTTGATTGTCGCGGCTGCGAATATGCGCCGCATCCCGTTAAAAATAGTCGGCACCGGGCCGGAGGAAGAACATTTGCGGTCCATTGCGGGTCCGACTGTTGAGTTTCTGGGCGCTGTCTCCGATGATGAGTTGCGGCATCTGTATCGTGGAGCAAAAGCGACGGTCTACGCGGCGCTTGAGGAAGATTTTGGTCTGGTCCCCGTGGAATCGATGTCCCAAGGCACTCCGGTAATCGCCTTGCGGCAGGGAGGGGTCGTAGAAACGATTGTAGAGGGCGAGACGGGTATATTTTTCGACACCTCGACACCGCAGGAAATTTCGGACGCGATCGGGAGATTTGAGCAAGCCCACGGAAATTGGGCCTCCGCCTGCCTAACTCGCGCGGATTATTTCCGTAAAGAACGATTCCACGATGAAATTCGGCGCTTCGTACGCCGTAAAACTTCCGGGACTTTGTGAGGTGTATTGTTTTGTTAAAATAGGGGAGTGTGGTAGGATTAAAGCCACAACTTGCGCATATTCATATTGAGCACAAATGGCAGCAGCACAAGACGAACAGGTCTTTGTTCTTTCGTTAGGCGGGTCACTTATCGTTCCCAACGGCGGTATCGATACGGTGTTCCTCACTAAGTTTTACGAATTCATCAAGCGTCAGGTAACCGAGCGGAAACGCCGGTTTTTTATTACCGTCGGCGGCGGGGCTATCACCCGGCATTATCAAGCTGCGGCCAGAGCCGTACGGATGCACGACCTTTCCGACGCGGACGCGGACTGGCTTGGCGTTCATGCAACCCGTTTGAACGCGCAGCTTATGCGGGCGATTTTCCAGGATCTTGCTGATCCCCGTGTCATCAAACACTATGAAATCATTTTAAAAATCCAGGCGCCTGTGGCGATTGCCGCTGGCTGGAAACCCGGGTGGAGCACCGATTATTGCGCGGTGACGCTGTGTCAGGATTACGGGATGTCGCATGTGGTGAATTTGACCAATGTCGATCAGGTCTACGATAAAGACCCCAACAAGTTTGATGATGCCAAAGCAATTACCGATATCTCGTGGGCTGATTACCGGACGATGGTCGGTGATGCGTGGAAACCCGGCATGAACGCACCGTTTGATCCGATTGCTTCGAGACTTGCCCAGGATCTGGGTATCAGTGTAAAAATCGTTAACGGGAAAGATTTGGACAACCTCGAAAAAGCGCTCGACGGGCAACCGTTTGTCGGAACCACCATCAAATGACTTCAGGCCCGTTCTAATGGGGTAGGGTGGTAGAATAGGGCGATGACGCTCCAGACATTGACGCTTCAGGATTTCCGAAGCTACTCCAAACGGGACTTCTCATTTACTTCCCTGGCAACCCTTGTCGTCGGCGCAAACGCGGCCGGAAAGACAAATATATTGGAAGCGATAATGTTACTGGCTACCGGAAGAAGTTTCCGGGCCGGTGTAGAGCGTGAGATGATCCGTATCGGATGCGAAATTGCGCGCATCAGAGCGGATATACCGGATGGCGCATTGGAGTTGGTACTGACCCCCGGAGCGGTAAATGGAAAAGTGGCTCCTCGGAAAAAGTATCTCGTGCACGATGTCCCCCGCCGCATGGTGGATTTTGTCGGTAATTTACGGGCGGTGCTTTTTTGGCCTGAAGACCTTGAAATTATTACGGATAGCCCGAGTATAAGAAGGCGGTATCTTGATGCCGTTCTCATGCAGGCTGACTCGGAATACCGGAGAAGCCTCGCGTCGTACGAAAAAGGCCTGCGGCAACGGAACCGGCTATTGGATCTCATCGGCGAGGGGAAAGCCCACCGCTCCCAATTAGTATTCTGGAATCAGCTTCTCATTAAGGCTGGGGCGTATATTACCGACACCAGAGCAACGTATCTCACATTTGTGAATACACAGGCATTTACGCATCATGCGTTCCAGGTATTGTATGACAAGAGCGTTATATCGGAGGCAAGGCTTGATCAGTATAAGGATGAGGAGGTTGCGGCAAAAGCGACGCTCGTAGGACCCCACCGTGATGATTTTTCCGTGCAGGGGAAGGAGCATGGCGCACTTGAATCTGATTTCCGGGATCTTTCCAAGTATGGCAGCCGCGGCGAACAGCGGCTAGCCGTGTTATGGCTCAAACTTTCCGAATTGTCATTTATTCAACACGCAACAGGGGTGAGGCCAATTCTCCTTCTTGATGATATTTTTTCGGAATTGGACGAGGGGCATCGGGCGCTCATAACCAAGGTCGTAAAAGAACAGCAGACAATCATCACGAGTGCGGACATCGAATCGATACCGGTCGCCATTCGGGACAGCGCTCAGGTTTTAAAGTTATGACGAGTATAATCGGAGTATGAAACCCATAACGGATAACGATGTAAAACGATTGCATATGCCTCAGCGTGATTCGCACAAGGGGCAAAACGGTCGTCTCCTCATTATCGGAGGCAGCCACCTTTTCCATGCGGCCAGCATCTGGGCGCTTGAGGTGGCCTCGCGGGTCGTTGATCTCGTGCATTACGCATCAACCCCGGAGAATAATGAGATCGTGCAGTCGGTTAAGAAACAATTTCATGACGGAATCGTCATCCCGAGAAGTGAAATCGATGCCTATATTTCTGAGGACGATTGTGTGCTTATCGGACCGGGCATGGTCCGTGATGAGGAAACGAAGGACCTCACGCACCGCCTGCTTACGTCATATCCGACGAAACAGTGGGTCATTGATGCAGGCGCGTTACAGATGATGGCTCTTGCCGATATTCCTACAAACGCCATATTAACGCCACATCACGGAGAATTCGTGCGGCTTTGGGACCAGTTCGTAGAAACGCACCCGGCGTTCATTCATGCGCAGAATGATGTTGATAAGGTGAAGGCATTTGCCAAAGCCTACCATTGCATCGTGCTTTTGAAAGGAAAAACCGATATTGCCTGTTCCGGCGGTCTTTGTGACGAGCGGGTATGCAAGCCGGGTGAATGCAGGGTTATTGAAGGAGGGAATGCGGGCATGACGAAGGGGGGGACGGGGGATGTGCTATCGGGGCTTATTGCGGCGCTTGCCTGCAAAAACGATCCAATGCTCGCTACCATCGCGGGAAGCTATATCAATAAGAAAGCAGGAGATGAGCTTTATGAGAACGTTGGGCCGTTTTTTAATGCGTCGGACCTGGTAGCGCAAGTCCCCCATACGCTTGCGCGCATTACGCTGGGCTGATTTCGGCGCCCTTTTCTAAAATTTCTCTCTTGCGTCCACGAATGTCTGCGGGTATTATACAGGAATAGTGCGGGAATTAATGACGTATGTACCAGCCTCGATTCACAATCAGCAATAAGATCCTCAAAACCATCGGAATTATTGAAGCCGCAAAAGAAGTGATCGAGAATAGTCCGCTCGTGCCCGCATGGGAGGCAAAATTCCGGGAGGAAGCGCTCGTGAGAACCGTGCATCACGGCACACACATCGAGGGAAATGATTTATCGAGGACCGAAGCGGAAAAAGTGCTTGCCGGACATACGATTGTCGGACGGGAGCGGGATATCCAGGAAGTATTAAACTACCGTAATGTCCTCAAATTCATCAGCGAATTTCAGGGGAAGCGCATAACCGAAGAAGTCATAAAACATCTCCATTCCCTCATCGCGCACCGCTTGCTTCCTGACGAGCAGGTGGGTGAGTATAGGAAGACGCAGGTGGTCGTCAAAAATGCGCAGACAGGTGAAATCACCTTCAGGCCTCCGCCCGCCGTGGAGGTGCCATTTCTTCTTGCAGATTTCGTGACCTGGATGAACGGAGTGAGTAGTGACGATATGCACCCTGCGCTCAAGGCGGGGATAGTGCACTATGAACTTGTGAGAATACACCCGTTCCTGGATGGGAATGGGAGGGCGGCGCGAGCCATAGCGACGCTGGTCCTTTTTTCGGAAGGGTATGACATTAAACGATTTTTTTCACTTGAGGAATATTATGACCGGGAGCCGGTACACTATTACGATGCGCTTCAGAGTGTCGGCAAAGAGGAGGGGAGTCTTAATCACTGGCTGGAATACTTTACCGAGGGGCTGGCCATTGAGCTGACACGAATCAAGGAAAAGGTGAAGTCGCTTTCTACGGATCTTAAGATCAAGAAGTCTCTGGGCGGGCAGCAGTTGGCACTAACGGAACGGCAAATTAAAATCATTGAGTTTATTCAGGAGCAGGGATTCTTACAGAACAAAGTATTTTTTGAATTGTTCCCGATGGTCAGTGAGGATACGGTGTTACGAGAATTGAAGGACCTACTAAAAAAGGGTATAGTCAAGAAAGAGGGCTCCACGAAAGGTGCCCGGTACGTGCTCCGCACGTAAGTGTATGGATTTTACTGATTCCGCTATAACATACGCTCTTTTGATATTTCCCACGCTGTTTGCGTTAACCGTTATATTCCAGGGGATCAGCAAAATGGCGAAAGAAGAATCCGACGGACCCGTCGCTATTGGCGTTGGCGTATTTCTCCTTCTGCTGATTGCTGCAGCGTATTTTCTGTTCATACGCTAATCATTTCCGGTATGCTTTTTTCTGAACTTGCGCGCTACCTACAGAGGCTTGAATCGACATCTTCCCGGAATGCGATAACCGAAATTTTGGCTGACCTCTTTCGGAAATCCCATGCCGATGAAATCGGCAAGCTTTGCTATCTCTTGCAGGGGAGGGTAGTGCCCTTATATGAGGCGGTAGAGTTCGGGCTTGCCGACAAGTTCATTATCCGCGCGATTTCCGCCGCATATGGTATTGATACGGAAAAGGTAGTAAAAGAGTTTAAGCGACAGGGTGACTTGGGCAAAGCCGCGGAGATGCTCCATACGGGGAAAGACACGAAGCTTACGGTGTTATCCGTATATGAAAAACTTCTTGAAATAGCACAGACCGGTGGATCAGGTTCGCAGGAGAAGAAAATTGGAATTTTGGCGGATGTATTAACGAAGGTCGACGGCCCGTCCGCGTGCTACATCGTTCGTATTCCGCTTGATAAGCTCCGGTTGGGATTTTCTGAAATGACTATTCTCGATAGCCTTTCGTGGATGGTTGCCGGAGATAAATCTCTGCGAAAAGAACTTGAGGAAGCGTTTAACGTCCGGCCCGATATTGGATTTCTTTCGCAAACCATAAAGAAAGAGGGGATGCGGGGGCTTGCTCATGTGAAGGCAAAAGTGGGCTCGCCCGTGCTTGCGCAACTGTCGCAGCGGCTTCCCAATGCCGATGAGATGATTCGAAAAATGACCGAAGTCGCCGTCGAACCCAAGTACGACGGCGTCAGGGTGCAGATCCATTTCAAACGGGGCGCGTGGGTACGGACCTATTCAAGGAATCTGGAAAACACCTCAGACATGTTTCCTGAGTTAGAAGAGGTGGGAAAAGAACTCCGAGGAGACGAGGTCATTCTCGACAGTGAGGCGGTCGGATTTAATCCCAAGACCGGCAGCATTATTTCGTTTCAGGAAACGACGACAAGGAAGCGAAAGCACAACATCGAATTGGCTGTCCAGACCGTGCCGCTTAAATTTTTTGTCTTCGACATCATTTATAAGGACGGGAAAGACCTTCTGGGCGTACCGCTTTCTGAGCGCCGGCAGGTTTTAACCAAGACGGTCAAGGAGGGGAAGCTTCTCACCGTTTCGCCGCAAATCATAACGACAGACGCCGGAACGCTTCGTAGCTACCACGACGAGCAGCTGAAAAAGGGACTCGAGGGCGCGATGGTGAAAAAATGGAATAGCCCCTACGAACCGGGACGGCGGGGCTTCTCTTGGGTCAAATTCAAGGAAGAGGAGGGAAAAACCGGCAAGCTGACCGACACGATTGACGCAGTGGTGATGGGCTATTACGTCGGGGAGGGGAAGCGGGCGGGTTTCGGTATCGGCGCATTTTTGGTAGGGGTCCGGAAAGGGGAAGGGTTTGTTACCGTCACCAAAATCGGTACCGGGGTGAGCGATGAGCTTTGGAAGGAGCTTAAAAAGAATCTGCACGCCCTTGCCGTGCGTGAGCAGCCAAAGGAATACACAGACGTCGATAAGATATTTGCCCCCGATGTATGGGTAAAACCCAAGGTCGTCGTGGAGCTAGCGGGCGATGACCTTACCAAATCCCCGACCCACGGAGCCGGTGTTGCCGTACGGTTCCCGAGGCTTGTGCGGATCAGAACGGATAAATCCCCGAATCAGGTTACCACCGTTTCGGAAGTTGCCCACATGTTTTCCATGCAGGGAAATCATAAAAAGTAACGCCGCCCATTTGCTTCACGGCTTCCGATTTCGGTATAATTATCTGAGCGTTTATCGCTCCAGCATGCGTAAACCGACATTTTCCATCATTATACCGACCCTTAACGAGGAGAAGTTTCTTCCGAAATTATTGGATTCGCTTTCCAGGCAAACCAACAAGGATTTTGAAGCTGTTGTTGTGGACGGGGCATCCAGGGACAAGACCGTGCAGGCCGCGCATCAGTTTATGCGGAAAATTCCGCGTCTCACCGTGGATATCGTAAAGAAGCCCGGTTTACCGGTGCAGAGAAACCGGGGTGCCGCAATTTCCCGTGGAGAATGGCTTGTTTTTGCCGATGCGGATACGGTTTTTTTGCCGTATTTTATCGATCGTATATCTGCGTTTATACGGGATGGTAAATCCCAATTGTTTACGACATGGTTCCGTTCGGATTCCGAGGACCCCAAAGATGCCGTATACACGCTGTTTGCCAATGTATATATTGAGGCAACGTTGTTATTTAAGAAGCAGCAGACGTTCGGTCCTTTGACGATCGTTCATCGGCAAGCGTTTGATTTGGTAAACGGATATGACGAAGCCCATGCGTTTCACGAAGATGTTGACTTCGGCCAACGATTGCACCGTGCGGGGGTATCGCTGGATATATTGCGGGAGACGCTGTATGTCTGGTCGTTACGGCGATTCCGTAAGCATGGCGTATTGAAGGTAATGAATCAGTATATTTTGAGCTTTTTTCCGATATTGTTTTTTAACCGATCGGTAAAATACATGCCCGGTTATGTGATGGGCGGTCATCTGTATGGAAAGAAAGCCGTGAAGCGCTCGGTGTTAAGAGTGTATGAAAAGAAGCTCAAGGCACTCATGAAAGAGCTGTTCGCCTGAGTGGTATACTAATCGGGCACTCATATCATGAACATCCTACTCGTCTCCGACGCGTACCTTCCGACCGTCTCCGGCGTTGCCTCTTCCTCAGATTCGATAGCCCGTTTTATGGCTTCGCAGGGGCATCACGTGACGCTTATCGCACCTAAACCCCTTGACGGATACGTACCCAAATCCCAGGACCGTCTTGCGTTCGTGTTTACTCCGGGCGTTTCCGATTCACTGTTTGTAAATAAATCCATGACCATCTTTCCGCTCGGGCTTGGTCCCATGTGGCAAGCCTTCCGCTCCCAGAAATTCGACATCGTCCATATCCAGGAACCGGGATCGCTCGGCATCACCGCGATTCTGTTGGCAAAGCTTTTCCGCGTACCGATTGTCGGTGCGATGCACTTTTCCTGGCCGCAGATTGAACGCGTCGCGCCATGGGCGATCCGCTGGATCAGCGTGCCGTTTATGAAGCTCTATGTCCGTGTCGTGTACCGTGCCTATGACGCGATCATGGTGCCGACCAGGACGGCTGCTGCTGATCTCACTGCGTTTATCGGCAGAAACGGGCATATCCATCCCGTTTCCAATGGGGTCGATACGACCGTATTTGTGCCCCGGAACGGATCACCCGCGACACTACGGAAGAAATACGGCATACCCAACGACAAAGTCGTGTTTTCGTATATCGGAAGACTGGATGCCGACAAAAATGTGGAGACGACCATCCGTGCGGTGTCATCCCTCGTAACACCGTACCACCTGGTTATCGGTGGCGTGGGACGGCAAAAACAGGCGCTTGTTTCCCTTGCGGAGTCGCTTGGGATTGCCAAGAACATTACGTGGATAGAAGGCTTGAGTCAGCAAGCTATTGTTGAACTATATCAAGCGTCGGATGTGTTCGTTATTATGTCTCCCGTCGAGACGCAGAGCATCGTCGCGTTGCAGGCAATCGCATGCGGATTGCCGCTTGTTGCTGCCAATGCCGGGGCGTTGCCGGAGCTCGTGGACGGAAAAAACGGCATACTCGTCGAAACGCATGATGCCAAGGGTCTTGCACGCGAGCTAGAGCGGCTGGCAAAAGACGCAAGTCTCCGCGGATCAATGGGTACATACAGCCGGCAGCTTAGTCTCACACACCATAAACCGGACATGCTCAAACAACTGGAGGCGCTGTACGTTAGTGTCGTCTCGAAACGCACATGAGCGATATCATCACCGATCTTCAGATTCATTCGCGGTTTTCGCGGGCCGTATCGAAACACATGACTCTTCCGAATATCGCCCAATGGGCACACCGGAAGGGGATCGGGGTTGTTGCCACCGGAGACTGGACGCACCCGATTTGGTTCCGGGAAATCGAGCGGGACTTGGAAGAAGCGGGTAACGGGCTGCTTCGATTGTCGTCCAAGGCGTATGAAAGCGCATTCTCCGGGCAGGATACAAGCCTTGCACCGGGGTATCAGCCTCCAGCGATTGGAGCATTGCCGTTTTTTTTGCTTGCGACCGAAGTGTCCTGCATCTATTCGCAGGGCGGCCGCGTCCGACGAGTTCATACGCTTATTTGGGTTCCGTCGCTCGATTCCGCAAGAAAGATCGGTCAGGAAATGACAAAGCGTGGCTGCAACCTCATGAGTGATGGCCGGCCGATTGTAGGACTAACGAGCGTCCAGATTGCTGAATTGGTATTCTCAATAGAGCCCCGGGCGCTCATTATCCCTGCACACGCATGGACACCATGGTTTAGCGTGTATGGAAGTTTAGGAGGTTTTGACAGTATAGAGGAAGCATTCGGGCAATTTTCCGGCCAGATTTATGCGATAGAAACCGGTCTTTCCAGTAACCCCATGATGAACTGGCGGATCAAGGAGCTGGACAATAGGGCGATCCTTTCATTTTCCGATGCACATTCGGGACCGAAACTCGGACGGGAAGCGACGGTTTTTGATATTCCGCAGGGAAGGCTTGGGTACGATGCGATCTACGAAGCAATCCGTGGCATCGGAGAGTCTTCCATTTCCTATACGGTCGAGTTTTATCCCGAAGAAGGAAAATATCATTATACCGGGCATCGGACCTGTCAGATCAGACAAACCCCGGAGGAGACACGGGAGAAGGGGACGACCTGCCCCGTATGCGGCAAAACGCTTACCGTGGGGGTCATGCATCGGGTGGATGATCTTGCGGGACGAAGTGATGATGAAGTCGGATTGGTTGACGTGACGCCGAAAGACGCAACGCTCAGAGCAAAAATGATGGGAAGTGTAACATTTCCCAAGAGGCCGCCGTTTCTCATGGTAGTTCCGCTTCTGGAGATTATTTCGGAGGCGGTCGGATCACCTGTGACGAGTCCGAAGGTGCAGATGCCCTATATGCGCATAACGAACGAAGTGGGCAGTGAGTTCTTTGCACTGTTGCGGGCGGAACTTCCTGCGATAGCTAAGGTGGCGGGGGAGCGGGTAGCGGAAGGTATAGCCAGAGTCAGGAGCGGGAGACTATCCATTGATCCGGGTTACGACGGCGTGTTCGGCGTCGTTAAGATATGGGACACCGGTACGCAGGGCATAGCCGATACCGGGAAAGAACAGTTGTCGCTGCTGTCATAGGTAAATGTTCCGCGTTGACGATCTAAAATTAACCATGATATGGTAGAAGCTGCAGAGGGAGGTGATATTAAGATGGCAGATAAAGGAAATGAGAATCTGATGGGGGCAGTAAGCTATCTCCTTGGATTCGTGACGGGTATTATCATGCTGCTTTTAGAAAAGCAGAGCAAGTTTGTGAGGTTCCATGCAATGCAGTCAACGATTCTTTTCGGAGGCGTATTCGTGGCCAACATCGCACTTGGATTCCTTCCGATCATCGGATGGCTCCTTGGCTTATTGTTAAGCTTTACGTCGTTTATCCTGTGGATCGTGTGTATGTGGAAAGCGTTCCAGGGAGAAACGTACAAAGTGCCGTACGTTGGAGAACTTGCGGAGAAACAGCTCGCAAAGATGGGGAAGTAAAGTACTGTGTTGATCAACACATGATGAGCACAGTATGAGGAGAATTCGTTCGCAACCATGGGTGCTCATCACGTGTTATTCAAAGATAGACGCGATGCGGGTATTCAGCTTTCAGATAAGCTCGCGTTTCTTCGGGGAAAACAAGCGACGGTATTGGGTTTGGCGCGCGGGGGGATTATTGTCGCTTCCGCAATTGCATCGGCGCTTAAGATGCCGGTTGATGTATTGGTAGTCAAGAAGCTTTCTAGTCCCACAAATAGTGAATTTGCTATCGGTGCCGTCGCACCCGATACGGTAAGCGTCGTACACTGGAAAGATGCGCACCGGGCAGGATTGGATGAAGACACGGTGCGGCATAATATCGAACAGCTTTCGTTTGAGATAGTGGTGCGCACCAGAGCGTACCGGAGGAGCAAGAGTCCTATTGTGATAAAGGAAAAAACCGTCGTACTTGTGGATGACGGTGCGGCAACGGGAGCGACCATGGAGGCAGCGGTGCTGTGGGCAAGAAAAAAGAAAGCGAACCGAATCATCGTTGCTATCCCGGTTATTTCCCAGGATGCGGCAAACAATATCCGGCCTGAGGTAGAAGCACTCATTACGCTCGGAGAGGTGGAAAATTTCGGCAGCGTCGGGGAATTCTATACGGAATTTCCGCAGGTGACTGACGAAGAAGTGATACAATCGCTACACATATGAAACTCATCGTTGGCTTAGGCAATCCCGGCGAGAAATATAAAGACACTCGGCATAACGTCGGGTTTATGGTGCTTGAAAAACTTGCTCACGAACTCGGCAGTCCCGAAGCCACCTGGAAGCACGAGGAGAAGTTGAAGGCTTATATAGCAAAAACAGGAGACGTGGTGCTTTGTAAACCGGATACATTCATGAACGCCAGTGGGGTGGCCGTTTCGTTGGCTGTCCGGTTTTATAAGATGAAGCCGGAGGACGTATGGGTCATACACGACGATTTGGATCTCCCATTGGGGAAAATACGTATTCGGATCGGCGGAGCCTCGGCGGGGCATCATGGGATCGATTCGATTATCCGCGAATTGAAGAGTGATAACTTTACTCGGGTCCGGTTAGGTATCGGGCGGGGAAAAAGCGGGGGAAGCGGTATTGTTGCGGATAGGAAATTGCACCATTCGTCGGTTATTGATTTCGTGTTGTCGCGATTTACCAGAACAGAAGCCGGAGATTTTAAGCATCTCGTCAAAAATGGCGTGGAAGCGGTTCGCCTCATGCTTTTGAAGGGCATAGACAAAGCGATGAACCGGTTTAACTAATCATGCAAAAAATCGGCTCGATTCTTCAGTCTTTTGATCCGCTTGAAGACAAATATATATCCCGGGAGTTCCAGGCATACGGCATCTATCTTGCCGAAACACTGGGCGACTACAAACATAAGTCCCTGTATATCCGTCTTGCAAAGACCGTTCCCCGGGCGGTATTGGAAAAAGCGCTCTCCTTCGTGAAGGATGCCCGCGCCCAAAGTAAAGCAAAGCTATTTATGTGGAAGATGAAAGAACTCCGGAAGTCCGCGTAGTACAATGGATACGGTATGGATAAGGTGAGAGCGCTCATTGCCAATAAACCGAGGGTTTATCTGTATACCTCGGCAGGATATCTTCTTGTCGTCCTTTTAGTCCGGTGGCTTTTCCATCCGTCACTCGATGCCCTCTGGTTTCTCCTAGGGGGTGTTATCGGCGTGTATTTCCTGGATGCCGCAGAGATGTTTTTTGCGTTAACACCTTCGCCATTCCGGTCGATCGTATTCCAGTCGCTATTTGCCGTCGTGGCGTTTTTTGCCGTGACGAGTTCCACAAGTACGATCGGTGGCGGGCTCGTGCTGTCTCTCTATTTGCAGATGCTCCTGTGGCAGGTGGGGGAGTGGAAGGTGACCGGTTCCCTAAATAGCTGGTACCGTATGGTCGCCGGACCGGTCAATCTGGCGACGCAGAAAACCATGCTTATTGGCTTTGCCGTCTTATTTCTTATCGAGACATACATTTTTATTCGCTGACATGATAGAGCCCGGTTCGACGTTGTGGCAATACCTCTCGGAAACCCAGCGGCAGTTAGTGACTGACGGCGTCGCGCTTATCGAAGACAGAAGGCGTCACCCCAATGAAGCGTTGAGTGATTATTCATACCTCGTGTTTCCGTTCGCGAAGCTTTACGAGGGGTTCCTAAAACAGCTTTTTCGGGATTTGGGAATCATACATGAGCGTGATTATGAGAGTACGCATTTTCGGCTGGGGAAGGTGTTGAGTCCAAACCTTGTGAGGCGCCTGAGAGGCAGAAGCGCCTACGGTACGGTTACGGCGCGTTTCGGGGCTGTGCTTGCCGAGCATCTCTGGAGTACTTGGAAACAAGGAAGGAATCTTGTTTTTCACTATTTTCCCCATAATGTACGGCGTCTGAGTTTTCTGGAAGCGCAGGATATTATCCTCATGATTGTGGAGACGATGTCCGAGGCGGTAAAGGTCATGAAGCCGGTTAAAAGGGAACACATACGGCAAGTTGCCGTGGCATCATATTCTGCTATCTGAAGAACCTATCGATGCGTTGCCGAAACTACCCCTCTTGCAGAACAAAGAGCCACTTGTGTATTGTAAAGATATGGCCAAAAAGGTATTGAAGGCAAACGAAGTGAGTGTCGTTGAGGCGACATCAAGAGTGTGGGGATGGATAGTGCTCGCTTGGGCGTTCTATAGGTATTTTTTCCGTTTGCCGGAGTGGGTGGATGAATTCATTTTCAAACCGCTTGTGTTTGTCGCCCCCATCCTCTGGTATGTGAAATTTCGGGAAAAGCGGGGTATAGACTCCCTGGGATTAACGACGAAAAACCTTTTCAGCAGCATGTACATCGGATTGGGATTCGGATTCGTTTTTGCCCTTGAGGGTTTGGCCGCAAATGCCATTAAGTACGGGAAGCTCCAGATTATTCCGATAGACGCATTTCAGGAATATGGTATGGGAATGCTCCTCCTGTTGTCTATGGCAACGGCAGTTTCCGAGGAAATATTAAGCAGGGGGTTTGTTTTCTCGCGCTTCATGGAAGGGAAGAAGGGGCTTATTTATGCCTCTTTAGTTTCCACGGCAATGTTTGTCGTGCTCCATGTGCCCATTTTGGCATTCTCGTTAAAGCTCAATGGGATGGCCCTCCTCCTGTTTTTCATTACTGATTTCGTATTGGGATTTGCCAATGCCCTGCTTTTGTACAACACGGGATCGCTGGTCGCTCCCATCCTGGTCCACGTTTTCTGGAATATGACCGTTGCGTTGTACCTGTAGCCCCGGTTAGGTGGCGAGCCATCCACCGTCAATATAGAGTGTGGCTCCCGTGGTATACGCCGCTTCGTCCGATGCAAAATAAATCACGGCTGCGGCGATTTCTTCCGGAGCACCGATCCTTTTGATTGGGAGCCGGGTAAACATTCCTTGCTTCTGTTCTTCCGTCATTCCCTGGGTCATTTCCGTTTCGATGCCGCCTGGACCAATTGCGTTGACGGTGATGCCCATCGGTCCCAGTTCCTGCGCCAGTGCCTCGGTAAGGCCGATAACACCGCCTTTGCTGGAAACATAATGGGAAATCATGGGGTATCCGACCCCGACGCCTCCCGAGGCGATGGATGCGATATTGATGATGCGGCCCCATTTCGTTTTTGCCATAACTCGTGCTGCGGCCTGTGCGGCGTAGAAGTACCCCTTGAGATTAGTATCGATGACCCGGTCCCATGCCTCCTCCGTAAGATCCAGGAAGGGGGAATAGTCCAGTGTTCCGGCATTGTTGACGAGTATGTCAAGTTTGCCGTACGTTTTGACCGCGAGAGCGACGGCCGCATCAACTTCATTTCGTTTCGTCACATCCATTTTGACGGGCGTGATGTTTTTTGCAGCCCGGGCAAGTTCTTCCAAGCGATCGAGACGTCTTGCCGCGGCAATGACGTTTGCGCCCTGCGTCGCAAGGGCTATGGCGGTTGCCCGTCCCATTCCGCTCGATGTGCCCGTGACCAGGGCGACTTTGCCGGTAAGATTAAACATAGACCCTCCTTCCTT
>CAZHOQ010000028.1:0-18700 GCA_964533995.1 uncultured Gammaproteobacteria bacterium | reverse complement strand
TTGACGCTCACGACGACGCGGAAGGGCTTCCTTGGGTTGGTATGGATTCTCGGGAACTGGTGGATCCATGACGCGCTCCATGTCCACGTGGGGCAACAGTTGCCGGGGTTATTGTTCGTGGAATACGGATTCCATGTGACGACCATGGCGGTCGCCGTCTATCTTCTCATGCTAGCCGGCAGGGTCTACCGGCACAAAAAATAACTACTGTTTGCTTTCCATGACGTTCTGGATCTGGATGAGGGTATCCGCAATAGCCGGGATGAAGTCGAGTCGCCGGAGCGCGTTAAGGAAGATGGAGAGGATGAATGTCGCGCCGATTACCGACCCCAGCCCCCACATGAGCCCGCCGATGAAGTTCTTGGCGACGATGTTCTTCCAGCTTGTCCGTTCGTTGGCGTCGTACCGTTTGGCGGCCATAGGGATAGCGTACATCGGAAAACGATGTGAGGCAATCGGGGAGCGGGTCGGATGATTTCAGTATTTGTAAACTATTGTGAGAAATATTACAGTTTAAGTATCCCATGAAATTGTCCGTTCATTGGATATTTGGAATAATCGTGGCGGCGGTTGCTGTTGCCGCCAACCCCAACGGCCCGCTCGGCGGATTCTGGCGGCCGTTTCCGGGAGCCGTAACCCTGAACGATCCGCTGTTTCCGTATTTTCTCCAACTGGGGATTCTTGAAGCCATCGCCCTGGGTGTTGCCGTAACGCTTCTTGTTAGTACCTATCCCGCGAAGGCCATCCGGCCCCTGACGCTGGGTGAGACGAGACGGGGATTCCTGGCGTTAGTATGGAGCCTGGGAAGCTGGTGGGTGCACGATTCCTTACACCTCCATTTCGGTGCTGCTCATTTGCCGTTATTGTTCGTCGAATACGGATTCCACGCCACGGTTATCGTTGCCGTCCTTTACCTCATTTTTCTTGCGGGGAAGCTTTACCGCGCCGCGAAGTAACCTAGCCGTTTCCGTTATCTCCGGGCTCTCGGGTTTCTTTGCCGGACCGGGTTGGAAATGCCGATCCTGGCAAGCGCTTCCTCACGCTTGGATTTCCTCTGCCAGGTGCTCGTTGGCATGACATCCAGCACATTCCAGGACGAAGCCGTAGGCTCGGTGAAGAAAGAGACGCGAATTCTGCCGCGGGCACTTGGGGCAACCATCATCGTCCCTTCCCGCGTTTCCCCATCGCGTGTTTTGAGGGTGGCAGAGTATAAGAGGACGTCCTTCATGGCACCCGTATTATATCGTACGAATCAACGCTGGCGTTCAGGTCATCCAATCCTGTTTCTTTATGCGTTTTTTGGTACAGTATGATCCATGGCAGACGGTATGGTCACGATAGACATCCTCAAGCGCATGCCCCGGCGTTCTATCGGCATGCGGATCACGGACGATGGGAAGGTAGAGGTGCGGGCGCCCATGCTGATGCCGATGTTTGTGATTCGCCGGTTTGTCGCGTCCCATGCCGACTGGATTGCCAAAACGAAGCTGCGCATGAGTGTGATGCCGAAAGCGGCAAAAGTCGTTTACCGTGAAGGGAGCGTCTTTACCATAGCCGGGAAGCCGTACGGCATTCACCTCACCGATGGGAATGCCATAGTTATCGCAGGGTCGCGGATTTTCTTTCCGAAGAAATTCGGCAAACACCCGAAACCGCACATGGAGCAGTTCCTTCGGAAATTCGCAAAAAACCATCTGTCCGAACGTACGGCGCACTTCGCCCGGGAGATGGGGGTGACGTTCAAACGCGTTTCGATCCGGGATACCTCAAGCCGCTGGGGGTCCTGCTCGAGTACGGGGACGATCAGCTACGCGTACCGCCTCATTCTTGCAGATCCTTCGATCATTGATTACGTCGTTATCCACGAGTTATCCCATGTCACGCACAACCACCACCAGGCGGCTTTCTGGAAACGGGTGGAGGAGTTTTACCCGGACCACAAAACGGCAAGGAAGTGGCTTACCAAAAACGGGCACACGCTGCGGATATAGTTTTTGCCCGGATATCTTAGAATATATCGAGTTGATATCGGACTTGCTAATATAAACAAATAGTTGTAATATGTTTATATTCCTATGAACAATATAAACAAACCGCGCATTGGCCGGTACGTAGCGCAGAAAGAGGGGCACTCGTCCTTTACGTTATTTGATTTTCCGCCGAAAGGCGGTTTCCCCATCAGTTCAAAGTTGTACAAAAAACATGAAACTGCTATCAGACTGGTGGGAAAACTGGATGGGATTACGCGGCTGCTTCCCGATAAGGATTTTTTTCTACTCATGTTTGTGAAAAAAGATGCAGCGTATTCAAGCCAAATAGAGGGGACGAAAGCGACATTGCAGGACGCAGTTGCCGCACCGGTCACGGAAGAAAAATCCCGTATGCATCCCGATGTGGATGATATTACTCATTACGTCGAGGCGGTGAACTACGGAATCAAGCGGACGGAAACACTGCCAATTTCCCTTAGAATGATTCGGGAACTTCACGCAAAGTTAATGACCGACGCGCGCTCTACCCAGCATGCATACCCTGGCCAATTCCGCACGTCACAAAACTGGATTGGCGGAAAAACGCCAATGGATGCTTCGTTTGTGCCGCCTGCACCCGGCGACATGCTTGATGCACTTGATGATTTGGAAAAATTCATTCACGAAGAAGATGACTACCCGTCGTTGGTAAAAGCCGGATTGATTCACGCGCAGTTTGAAACAATTCATCCGTTTACCGACGGTAACGGCCGGACTGGCCGCATGCTTGTCGCACTCTACATTCAGCATACGAAGTTACTGGACCTTCCGGTGCTTTACCTTTCCAGTTATTTCAAGAAGTATCAGAAGGTGTATTACCAGAAGTTACAGGCGTATCACGACGAAGAAGCAGATATCGATGGGTGGTTGGAGTTTTTTCTAGAGGGAGTAGCGGAAATTGCGGAGTCTTCCATCGAAACATGTACGAAAATTACCGCGTTACGCGATAGGGACTTCTCGAAAATGCAAAAATTAGGTAAAAAATCCGCTGCGTCGACATTAGAGTTGGTGCGTAAGTTATTCAGCCAGCCGATCGTTGGAGTTGCTGAGATCATGAAATGGACCGGCTTTACCGCTCCAGGTGCCTATAAAATTATCTCCCGATTGAGGGATTTGCATATTCTAGAACCTCTGGGCGAGGCGAATTACGATCAGAAATACATATACGCCGATTATTATGAAATATTTGATGACATCTTTCGTGAAGCACGAAAGCGTAAGTAGTCATACCTGGGACGGCACGGTTTTGTAGTGAGTTCATATCGAGTGAGTTGTACGAGCCTGGCTTTGAAAAAACGGTACTCGCTCGGGATTTGAATGAGGCGGATAGTATTATGCGTTAACTATTAACAATTAGGTTAACGTATGCTAACCCAAAGTAGTTACGATAACCCTATGCAAGCCAAACCATTTCTTTCCACGTCCGAAGTCGCCAAGTTGCTTGGGATAAGTAGGATTGCCGTATTTAAGAGAATTAGAAAGGGAGATATCAGAGCGATAAAAGTAGGCAGAACATATGTTATTAAGTCTGCGGATTTGAGTAACATATTTGGGGCTACTCTTACCAATCAAGATAAGCAGGTGGTAGACCAGGTAGTGAAAAAAGCCGTCAGCGAGTATGGTGAGACACTCCGTTTGTTGGGTGGGGAATAGCTAGATACATATATCCCTGCCGCTTATCGGAGAGTGGGTGTAAAGGAAGCGACGGTAGATGCCATCAGGAAGATTATCAATACCTATATAACCCCATATACACCGCCGAAAATTCAGTCATAAGCCGATAGGTAGCGCTGCGTTCCGGAAGTGGCTTACCAAAAACGGGCACACACTCCGGATTTAAGTAACTACGGAGCAAGTGACGGTGTCGGGGTAGGAGCTTCTCCGGTTAGGGTCGGTGACGGTGCCGTACCCGTCGGAGACGAAGTTGGCGTGCCGGTCGCTTGCGCGGTCGGGGCTGGCGTCGGGTTGGCCGATGCGCCGGTAAAAGAGATGCTGGGATTGGCGTTACTGGTATTGGTCACCGTAAAACTTCTGGTTGTGTCCTCGACCTTCAGCGTGACCGTGCCGGAAACGGCGGAAGAGACGGTGAACTTCGCCTCGCCGTTTGACGCGTTCAGCTGATACGGAAGGGCGTTGCCGTTAATTTTCGTACTGGCGTCTCCGGAAAGCAGTGAGATACGAATCGTATCCGATACCTGTGCTGTTGCCTTGTTGCAATCTCTTAGTACCACGGAAAGTTCAACGGATCCCGATGAAGCGTTAATCTGATTATTGGGGTAGACGTCCGAATACCAGGAGTTGGGGATGCCGGCACTGGTCGTGCAGTTGGGGTTGCCCGACGTATTGTTCGTAAACGTCACCGCGGGGTTTTTATAGCCGGGCATGGTGACGGGAAAGTTCTGGTTGGTGTCGGTAATACGCATGGTTATGGTGCCGGTATTCTGGCTGGTCACGGTAAACGATGCCTTGCCGTTTTGGGCTTTGAGGTTCATCGGGAATGCCTGGCCGTTAATTTTTGCCGTAGGATCATTGGTCTGGAGGGTGACGGACAGGTTGTCATCAGAGGCGAGCGCCTTGTTGCAGTCCTGCAGTTCGATGCTTACCGTCGACGACGAGCCGACGGAAACGGTTGATGGGGAAACGTAGACTTGTGACTTGTCCTCGTTTGCCGTGCCGGCACAATTTAGCGGCGCCGTAGTGGGCATAGGTGCGGAAGTGGGGTACGGCGTGGGCATGACAAACGGCGCGTCGGTGGGGAGGACAAACAGTGTCGGGTATACGACGGGTTTACTAATTTCCTCATCGTCCGTTATACCCAGCACACTGGTTTCCGAAATGGTCGGTAGCGGTGCAGAAGTGGTGTCCGCGGACCGGGTCGCGACACGGAAGCCGAGCGGGTTATCCGGATCCCGGCGGTTGAAGTTGGCAAGAAATTGTTCCTGCATACGGTTCCCGGTAACGACGATGCTGACGAGTCCCGCCGTGACGACCGACATGATAAGGATCCACGACTTGTATCTGCCAAAGAATGTGAGTACCGAATGCATCGTGGCCGAAGTATAACACTACCATGGCATATGAAATCTACCTATTTTGGACATTGAGGTATACACTATTTCCGCGATAAGAACTTATGGTGTACAAGCCTGGATTCGATTTTGCCGTGCACTGGGTGGAGAAACGCGGGCAGTACCGCATGCGATTTATGTGGTACCGTGGCGGGCTGATCTATTCGTGGTACCAGTATATTCCGCGGGCGGCGAGTGTAGAAATATTCCAGTCGAGGGAGCCCTTTCGATCGGTTGCCTTAGGATTGATTTACGCGTTCTGGCCGGTTATGAGTCTGTACCACCTTATTTTCCAAAAGGACTTCACCAAGTATTTCCATTACCTGATGGGCGGCATCTGGCTCACCTTGCTTGGGTGTATAGCACTTGGATTATTCCTTATGCCTGTTATATTGCTGTTCGGATGGTTGGAGTAGTTAATCACTTTGTTTAGGGTGCGATAAATATTAGTAGTAATCGCATAGCAACGCGTTTGAATAGGGTGTAAAATAAGTCAGACGTCATTCTTGTCTGTGAAAGTCAGAAAAATCTACCCTCATGCTGGTCATCGAAAGCGGTTACGCGATCGATTTATGAAAGGCGGGCTGGACGGATTCTTGGATTACGAGATTGTTGAGCTTCTGTTAACCCTCAATACTCCACGACGAGACTGCAAACCACAGGCGAAGGCTGCGATAAGACAGCTTCACGGACTTCGTGGCGTATTAGACGCTTCATTAGACGATTTACAAAATATTCAAGGCATAGGCCAGTCTAATGCATTTGGGATCAAATTATTCCAGGCTATTGCAGAGCGGTATGCAAAGGTTCAAATTCCCGAGAGAATGTCATTAAACTCACCGCATGAGGTAGCGAAATATCTACAAGAGAGACTTAAGCAGGAAAAGAAAGAGCATTTCTTTACTATTTTATTGGACTCACAAAATAAGCTTATCGATATTAGGGATATATCGGTTGGAATATTAGATTCCAGTTTGGTACATCCAAGAGAAGTGTTCGAACAAGCAATCAAGCAATTTGCCGCGAAATTAGTTATTGCACATAATCATCCTTCCGGTGATTTAGTGCCTTCAGATGAGGATTTAAAGATAACGCAAAGAATAGTGTCTGTGGGGGATTTGATTGGAATTCAGGTTATTGATCATATAATTGTTTCGTACAGCGGATTCATAAGTTTAAGACAAAAGAATTTAATGTAGATTGAAGACGGGAAGACAAAGCGTTACCATTACCATTAATTTCATATGTCAGACATAAAGAAATTGACTGAATTGATTATCAAATTTAGAAATAGACGAGATTGGAAACAATTCCATAACCCGAAGGACGCTTCTTTGTCACTCGTGCTAGAGGCGACTGAAGTAATGGAGCATTTCCAATGGAAAAATGATAAGGAAATGCAGAGGTATATTAAAGTCAATAAACAACAGCTTGGCGAAGAATTGTCCGATGTACTTTATTGGGTGTTGCTTATGAGCCACGATTTGGGAATTGATATTATGTCGGCATTCAAGAAAAAAATGTCGATAAGTGAAAAGAAATACCCTGTTAGTAAGTCAAAAGGAAATCACAAGAAATATACGGAGTTATAAGTATGGAATTATATTCAGGCTCGTTGCATGAGTTTGTCACTGATACGCTTCAAAATCAGATCGCAATAAAGCTGGAATCAGCATTTGTTAATTATTTCGGTTATAAACCATCCGATGCTGAAATACGTTCCTGGAGATCTTCACTTAGAGCAATAAAGGATGTGTTCGAATTGTGTGAGTTTAACGATCACGGGATTCTATTGGAGTACCAGTTGCCCTTATCATCAAAGAGGTTAGATTGCATGATTTGCGGACGAGATCTGAATGGACGGGATAATTCGGTAATCATTGAGCTTAAACAATGGGAGAAGGCGCAGGTAAGTGAGGTGAGCGAGCATGTTATGACTTGGGTGGGCGGGGCTAATCGAGATGTTCTTCATCCATCTGTTCAAGTTGGGCAGTATAAGTTATATCTGGAAGACAACCATAGTGCTTTTTTTGTGACCGATCCGGTCATACTGCATGCGTGTTCATATGTTCATAATTATGTTCCTACAGAGCAGGATGCGCTTTTCGCAGAGCAATATTCTTCTTTCGTTCGATCCTTTCCTGTTTATTGCGAAAGAGATGTATTAAATCTTAGGGATTTCTTAACTCAAAGGCTCATCAATGGTAACGGAATGCCTGTGCTGAAAAGGATTCAGGAAAGCAAATACCGACCTAGTAAACGGCTGCTGGATGAAGTAGTGAAGGTCGTTAAGGAGAATAAGCGATATATTTTACTGGACGATCAACTTCTCGCATTTGACCGCGTGATGAATTTAGTGAAGCGCGGCGATTTGGGCAAAAGAAAATCCGTGATTATCGTAAATGGCGGACCGGGGACGGGAAAATCAGTCGTCGCGATCAATTTGCTTGCGGAATTATCAAGGCTTGGAAAAAATGCTCAATACGCAACGGGCTCGAAAGCGTTTACGGAATCACTGCGGAAGTCATTGGGCTCAATAGCGAAGTCTCAAGTAAAATACTTTAACAGCTATACAAGGGCGGAAGAAAATTCAATTGATGTATTAATCGCCGATGAGTCGCATCGGATCCGCATAAATAGTAACAACCGTTTTACGAAGAAAGAGTACAGATCGACAAAGCCGCAAATAGAAGAATTGATAAACGTGGCTAAAGTTCCAGTATTTTTCATTGATGACCGACAGAACGTACGGCCGGGGGAGATTGGTTCGAGCGGTTTTATCAGAGAACATGCTCAGCGTCTTGGGTGCGACGTGCACGAATATAATCTTGCAATACAGTTTAGGTGTCAGGGATCGGATAAATTCGTGCAGTGGGTAAGTAATACGTTCGGAATTAAACGAACAGCACAGGCAATTTGGGACTCGAAGAGTGCAGAGTTTGATTTTCGAATAGTAGATTCTCCGCGAGAATTGTACAGAATAATAAAGGAGAAAAACGACGAAGAGCCAAACTCCGCGCGATTGGCGGCAGGCTATTGTTGGCCTTGGAGCGACCCCAAGCCCGATGGAACTCTAGAAAAGGATGTCGTGATCGGAAATTTTGCCATGACATGGGAAGGGAAGGAAGTCGGTAAGAAATTAGCGCCTGATGTACCACCCGCCTCGCTTTGGCCTTATGATCCCCGCGCTGTTACTCAAATAGGCAGTATTTATACCATACAGGGATTTGAATTTAATTATGTCGGAGTGATTATTGGGAAGGATTTGAT
Organism: uncultured Gammaproteobacteria bacterium; assembly: GCA_964533995.1. GTDB lineage: Bacteria > Patescibacteriota > Microgenomatia > UBA10105 > UBA927 > UBA927. The sequence continues at coordinate 10,332 of CAZHOQ010000028.1, read as the reverse complement.
TTATAACTTTGAGACCAACCAGTGGGAGGGGCATCCGGAAAATTCTGCTGACACGACAGTAAAGAGAAGTGGTGAGAAGTTCTTGGATTTAGTGAAAAATACATATAGAGTTTTACTTAGTCGAGCATTGAAAGGATGTTACGTCTACTTTGTAGATAAAGAGACGGAAAAGTTTGTGAGAAGTAGAATTGAAAGTCTTAGAATCTAAAATTCTTGGACTAAGTTGATTTTGTTAAGAGATCGGCGTATAACGCGATCTAATTCAGATATATTCGTACCTATGAGTCTCGTCAAGCGATTTATTATCGGAAGGTATTATTTCAATTCACTTTTTAAAGAGGAGGCAGAAGAATCCTTTATTGAGGATTTGATGAAAGAGCCATTTATTTCAGAGCATAATTTCGATTACGCAATTGGAAACATTGAGACTGAAGAGGAAAAGAGCCATATAATTCTTCGAGGTACATTTGGCCGAATGAGAAGAGGCACTATCGCTCAAGTGTACGATAAACGCACTAAAGAATTTAAGCAAGAAACACTACCGGAAATCGCAGACGCAGTACTAGAATTTTTAATATATCATGAAAAGCACCTCATCTTTATCGAGCATTCTAGTGTAATTTCCCCAGCTTATTTTGTAGATAAGTTCAGGAAGATATATGCCAATAGTGTTTCAATTGCGGATTTTGGAATAGAGTTTATATTTATTGAAAAAGATGTGTACAAGACGATCAAGAAATGGACAGTCGTTGATAAGATTTACTTCAAAAAACTGAGACCTTCTAATCCAAGCAGTCTGGATGATTTTGCTGAAATTGAGTCCCTGCTTAAGGAGACTAATAGCGAAAAAACTAGTATTATTTTTCAAGCACCAGAAAGAAGAGATGCGGAAAATAGAGGCTTGTCAGGATTGAATTATGAAAGTACTCTAATTAGACAGAGCTTAGCGTTAAGCGCTCACGGATACGGGGAGGCGCGGTTGGTTGGTCAAGAGAACGGTGAAGTTGTTGAGGTTCAGTCAAGACGGTTTTTGAAAAAGGTTGAAATTGATTTTGGAAGTGATGGGGCTTTAGACAAGATAGTGCAGACTGTTGAAGAGATAAGTAATCCAAGTAAACATGACAAGTGAAACTGCCAAAACTACTTTCGTCTATCAATTAAGACAATATGGGATTGATAGATTAGTGAAGTCGCCAGACTTTATAGCTTCAATATTTTCTTTCTTAGTAATTTTTATAGATAGCGCCTTGGGGTTAAAGCTATTTGCTCCACCAGATGATAATAGCGTAATAGCAATTTTTGCAGCTGCTTCAACACTATTTGCGATAACACTGGCTGCTCTTGCAATAATCCTATCGTTTTCATCAAGCGAGTTTGTGCGTTTCTTGCGAACCCATGACAAGTTTTTTAGCATCCTATTTCTATTTTGGATAGGGAACGCAGCGTATTTGACTACCGTATTATTATCCGCTTTGTATCTAATATTAAACTCACAAACCTTTGATTTGCCAAAGAGGTTGTTATTATATCCATTAACTGTTGCAACTTTTGTTTATGCATTAATTGAGACATACTATATCTTAGCTGCAGTGATAAGATTTGGACATTTCCTGGATTTATTTGAAAGACAAGGTAAATGATAAATGGGTAAATGTATTATTCTTACCAAGATATTAAGCTTGTTACCTCCTCGATATGGGCGATTATAGACTATTGACCGTGATAGCGACGGAGGGTAGTAATTGGCGATGGGGGAGGATTCGAAATCACCTTTCCGAAATAATTCGTTAGGCCCGCACCCGCATCTGGAAAATCGGAAACTGCAACGGTCTGGTCCGGCAATTACGCCGTTAACGCGGAATATGTTTCCCGAGAGTTATGCCGGATTTTTTGACGTATCCTGACGGCAGCTCGAGGACGTCGGAATACCTGATATTCCAGAAAAAGAAGTAGCCGGGAGGGAGATTTTCGCGGATAGCGACAACTCGGCAGTCCCGGTCCAGAATAACGACGTCGATGGGGTGCCGGAGACCGAACGTATGGATGCCCCAGCGGGTCGACATGCGGACGGGATAAACAGGATCCGCGCCGATCAGGCCGTGGGATTTTTCCCAAAACGTGCGGAGGTGTTTGGCCGGGATCCGGATCATGCGCCCCAGTATACCCTATTACCGCCCTATTACTGAAAAGTACCCGATCCCGGGTAGGACTGGTTTTACGAATATGCTGGTCTGGTTACACTCCCGTCGGATCGCCGCCGGTGCCGCGGTAGCGGCGGCGGGTGGTGATAGCCGGTGGGGGAGGATGCGGGATAACCCGCCCGTAGTACGTCGTTGAACCCGTGCCCGCATCCGGGTCGACATTGTGCTCGGATCGAAGGTGCCCTCTCAGGGCAAGCGTCGCTGCCCGTTCCGACGTAAAAACCCTGTTATATCCGCATGGCGTAATGCCGATATCGCCGACCAAGTGGCTTGCCCGTTTCGGCGACGCGCATTCGGCACGGTATTCCTGGTATCCCATACGCTTCGGATTATATACCCATGATGTAACTTTCCCCGGTATTTGCCCGTATATCGTTCATACGCTGCGACGTATCAAAGCGGCGGATTCCTAAGCTTCCCCTCTCCCGCGACGGGAACGGGGCGCGTGGATGGAGAATGTCGCGCCAAGTTCCCGGATGCGGTCCCGTCCCAGTTGCGAAAGCGCGCGCCACGCGAATCTTCTTTGGATGGAGGAGCGGTTGAGCCGGGTGAGGGAATCCTCGAGTTTCGACGTGGATACGGCATACGGGATCGCTGCCCGGAGTTCCGTTTCGTTGGCGGCGGTAACGTCGATCGTGGTGTCCTCGCCGTCGGCGCCGGGGAGCGTGACGGTAACGTGTACTCCTCTTGAGCCCCATTCCTTACGGATTTTGCCGACCGAGTAGGTGCTACCGGCCATAATTGGCTCTCACTATACAATCCGTTCCTCCCGTTTGCAACGGGCTTTTCCCTTTAAGCTGGTTTTCAGGTAGTACGCATACCATAGCGCTAATGAACGGAGGTGAATTTTTTGAAAGACAGCAACACGGTGGTATTGGCAATTATCGGGGCAATCGTGATCGGTGCCGTCGGGTTTTTTGTCGGACGGCATACGGTATTCGGGTTTGGGAGACAAGCCGCGTTTGGGAATAACGTCATGGTCAAGGGTGCTCGGTTTGGGATGCGCGGGGGATCCATGATGGGCGGCAAGTTCGGCCGGGGGATGATGGGTGGAGGGTTCGGCGAGATAACCAAAATCGAGGGCGACAAGGTAACCCTTAAGATTTCGGACGATACGACAAAAGAGATAACCCTCGCGGGCGACGCGTCCGTCTACACCATGGCGAAGGGTGACAGGTCGGCCCTGAAAGTAGGGCAGACTATTCAGTTGATGGGTAGCGGGTTCTGGGGAGATACGCAAACGGTCATAGTTAAGCCGTAACGTCGTTACCCCATATAGGGGTGTGCTCTACCGGCAAGTTGCTTGCCCATGCCGGAGTAGTGCACCCCTATGTCCGTGGCATCCTTCTGGTATCTTGGTATACTATTGGGTAGTGAAAATCGACGTCGCCAAGCAGCGGATCCTCCTAATTAAAGACCAGATCTCCCGGGACGATGCCGAGAAAAAGGCGTGGGAGAGGAAAACGAATGCCTTCGACGCACTCTCCAAAGTAACCGGATTTTTTTCGCGTCCCAAGGACGACGATTTCGAGGTGACGTACTCCGAACACCGGTACCAGCCGTTCTGGCACGTGAAGGCGCAGGCCCGATACGTCTACGACCGCAATACCACGTACCAGATTGTAACCGGCGGTAAGGAAGTGCGGTCCGTGACGATGCTGGGCACGGATTACCAGGAAGCGAACGGGCATATCCATGTCCCGGTCGTCGAACACTGCACCCAGGACGAGCATGAGGAAGTGTTTATCGACGGCGTCACGGCCAAATCGGCACCCGACCTTGCGGCATATACGAAACGGTCCGCGGATACCGTCAAGAAAAAGATCGAGGACATGGTGCCCAAAGAAACGATTATCGTGCCGCCGCAGGCGAGGGTATCGGCAATCATGCGGGACGCGCTTTCCAAAATGATCAAGGGGATACAGGCGGACTCGATACTCGAAGAGCATGTGGAAGTGCCGGTGGTCGACCTCTATTACCGCCCGGTTTACGCGTTCCAGTTCCGTTGGAAATCCAAAGGCAAAGACGGCATCGTTGAAATAGACGGCGTCACCGGGAACGTTTCTGCCGGTAACCGGATATTCCGCGAGTACCTCGGGAAAGTTTTGGACCAGGATTTCCTTTTCGATATCGGCGCGGATGCCGCCGGCATGTTTATCCCCGGTGGCAGTATCGCCGTCAAAGCCGCGCGGAAGTATATCAACTCAAAGAAGTGATATCGCCTCAAATTACGAATTTCCCCTTGCGGTAGATGGGCTTGATGCTGCCGTCATGAAGTTCCGCATCGACGTCCCGGTCGGTTGTCGTGATGATGTCCGTATGCACGGAACAGTTGGGGTCGTTAAACCCGAGCCGTTCCCAATCCTCGGGCGTAAGGGTTGCCGGGTCCCCGTCGTAGGCGTCCTTATAACTCATGCCGACGGCAAGGTGCGAATTGCCGAATTTGCCGCCCATGTTCTCGTCGAATAACGTGTTGCACATCGGTTTCGTAATCCGCGAAAGACGGGAATCGGTCATCGAGAATTCGCCGATGTAATCCGCATTCGGCTCACCGAGCATGGTCCGCAGGACGTGTTCGTTGGTGTTGGCGTTGGCTTCGACCACTTTGCCGTTTTTGAAGGTCAACCGTACGCCTTCGATGCGGACGCCGTTATAGAAAAGCGGCTGATTGAAAGAAATTTTCCCTTCGGTATACCTTCGGTCCGGTGAGGTGAAAACTTCGTAACTTGGGATATTCCTCCCGCTGCCGCCGCGCCACGCGCGCTTCTCACCTAACGTCATCCACAAATCCGTACCTTCCGCTACGACGTGAATCCTGTTGATCGGCATACTCTGGAGAATCTTTCGGACGCGTTCGACTTCGACAAACGTTTTCCGCCAGCTTGCGATCGGGTCGTCGTCGTTTAGGTAACAGGCGGCGATGATCTGTTCCCAGTATTCCTTAAGGGTCATGCCCGCTTCTTTGGCGTACTCCGGGGTACCCCAGAACGCAAGGGTCCAGGTGTAGTTGCCCCGCGCTTCCTTGTCGTTGAGCCACTGCCGCATTGGCTGCATGGATTTGGCGCGCATGAGGATTTTCGTCGGGGGCACGCCTTCCAATCCGTGGGGTTCCTCAAGGGGAAGGATGACTAAGCGATGGTCGATGGTATTGACGAGGGCGCGGTTATACTCCTTGGGGAAGAACATGATCTGTTCGTTGTTTGCGAGCGTGAAGAATGATTTCTCAAATCCCATAGGGACATACCGCATGATGGGGTGGGCACCTGACGAAAGGATCGAATCCTGGAGCGCCCCGTACATGGGTTTTGCCCAGTCGGGGACGATACAGTATACGACTTCACTGGGCTTTACCCCCTCGCCGCTATTGAGCGCAAACCGTACGAGGACGTCGGCGTACTTTCGGATAATTTCGTCAGACGGGACGTAGGGAGTTTTCATGGATTTCCCTATTGTCGTATAGCGGAGGCACAATCTCAAGCGCCGCTGTGATATAGTATCCGTTGCCATGATTACCAATGTCATCAAATGCAAGAACTGCGGCGCCGATATTGAGGTTGCCGACGCGGTTGCCCACCAGATCGAGGAGGAGCTTACAAAGAAGCTTGAGGTGCGGCATGCGGAGAAACTTTCGGAAGCCGTAAAACTTGCGGAATCCCGCGCGTCGGAGAAGGCGTTCAAGGATTTCCAAATGAAACTGGAGACGGCGCTCGCCGATGCCAAGGACGAGAAGGACAGGAATAAGAAGCTCATGGATGACGTCTCCAAGATGACGGAGGAACTCAGGGCTCTCCGAAGGAAAGACGAGGAGCGCGAGCTTCTGATGAAGAAGACACTCGCCGACGAGGAAACGAAAATCCGGGATGAAGCGCGAAAGAAAGCGTTGGAGGAGCATGAACTCAAGGACCGGGAGAAGGACCAGAATTACGCCGTTGCCCTAAAGCAAATCGAAGAACTTAAAACGAAGTTACAGCAAGGGAGCCAACAGGCACAGGGCGAGTCCCTCGAGCTGGCGCTTGAGGAAACGCTCCGCCGCGAATTCCCGACTGATGTCATCGAAGAGGTGAAGAAAGGCCAGCGGGGGGCAGACATCATCCAACGGGTCGTGGATAAGAAGGGCAGGGAATGCGGCATCATCCTGTGGGAATCCAAGAATGCCCAGTGGTCCGACGGGTGGGCGGCTAAACTGCGGGAAGACCAGCGCCAGATGCACGCGCACTTGGCGGTAATCGTCGCGACGGATCCGCCGAAGGGGCTAACCACATACACGCATGCGGACGGCGTGTGGATCACGCTCAGGAATTTCGTCGTGCCGCTTGCCATGAGTCTGCGGTACGGGCTCATCCGTGAGCAGTACCTTCGGAATCTCGAGGACGGCAAGAACGAGAAGAAGGAAGAACTTTACCGGTATATTACGAGTCTTGAGTTTACGCAAAGGATGGACGCGATTATCGAGGCGTTCGACGGCATGCGCGAGGAAGTCGAGCGGGAGAAGCGGTGGTTTTCCGTTAAATGGGCGCGGCAGGAAAAACATATCCGGAAGATGATCGACCACATGCACGGCGTCCGCGGTGACTTGCAGGGGGTCGTCGGGAAAGCGCTCCCGGAAATGAAAGCGGAAAAGGCCGACGTATCGGCTTCCGGGGAGTTGCCGCTCATGGATGAAGCGGTCCGTGAGTGATGCGTCCGGTTGACAATATTCGTAAGATTTCTTACGCTTGTTCTGATGCGTAGGCAAATCCTGGGATTATCCGCTCTCGTTTTATTATTCCTGGTGTTGAGCCCCGGCACGGTGATGGCCCAGCAGGAGCCGGAATACAACGCATCGGATATCCGCGCGTATATCAAGAAACACTGGCCGCAGTTCTTTGCGAATAAACGCCTTCAGAAGAATATGATGCCGACCGGCACTCCCATGGATAAGAAAGCCAAAATGGGCCAGATTCTCCAAAACATGTCCACCGGGTACGAAAAGCAGCTGCTCCATTACGATACGCTTCTATCCAAAATCGAAAGCAGGCGGGACAAGCTGGCCGAAGAGGGGAAGGATACGTCCAAAATCGACGAAGCCATCAGGAAGATAGAGGAGCGGAAGGAGCAGCTGAAGGAACAGTTTGCCGAAAAGAAGCAGAAGTTAATGTCCGTATCTCCCTCGGATACGCCCGCCACGCTCAAAGAAAAGTTGGGGCCGGAACTTTCCGCCCTCAGGGAGTCGTTCAAGGAGTTGCACGGGGATGTGGATGACCTGGTGCGGGAACTTAAGGCAGCAGCCGGATTTACGGTAACGCCGCGGCCGACGAAGCTCCTTTTGCCGACGGGTATCAGGCAATTTAAGAAAATGATTAACGTGCCGCCGCCGCGGTATAAACAGGGAGCGAACTAACTATGGCAAGAAAAAGAAAGATTCAATCGATGGAAATGGTGCTGCCGTTATTCCTTATCGGTATCGTGATTGCGATTGCGGTCATATATTTTTTCCAGTCCGCCGTGATGAATCAGACCTCGACCGTATCCCGCGCGAGCCGGTCAACCGAGTTGACGCCCGGCGACGATTTCCTTTCACTTGAGGAAGACATGCGGCGCTTGGAAGCGGATCCCGGTGAGACCGCCGTCATGGAGTTGGACGCGCTGCAGTAAAGGAAGTTATGATGCGTCTTCCGCATCCGGGGGTTCCGGCGGTAGGAATTCTTCGCCGTTTGGTCCGCCCGTTACGACATCGCCCGGCTTAAGCCATTGCACGTACGTGCAACCGGTCGGTTGGCGCTTTTCCCGGTCCCAGCCCGCAGTCGAGCATTTCTTCATCTTTTTCCCGGCTGCCGTCGTATAGAGGACAAGTTTGTTGCCGCATTCGGGGCATACCTCATCAAGCGGTTCCGTCGTGCCGTTGATCCACTCGACGTAATCGCAGCCCTCGGCTTTTTTCGTTTCCTTGTTCCAGGTGTTTGTGGAGCACTTCTTCATCTTCTTGCCGAAACGGGTCACGACAAGGACGAGCGGGGAGCCGCATTTGGGACATTTTTCATCGAGGTTTTTGGGTTCGGGAACGAGCCACTTTACGAAGTCGCAACCCTCGTTCTTTTTCGTGTCGGGATTCCATCTGCCGGCAGAACACCGCTGGAGCTGTTTGCCGGTTTTCGTTTCCTGTACCGGACCTAACGGGCTGCCGCACTTGGGACATGTTTGATCTGTCATATGAAACGACTATAACAAAGTTAAATAAACTTGCAAGGGATTGATTTGAGGGAAGTACGGTTTTGACGATGGTATACTTTATGGGTGAGTACCGTTTCCCTGCATGAGCATATCGCGTTTGCCAAGCGGCTGACGCAGGTCATGGACCTCAAGTTCCATGTCATTGGCATCCGGTTTGGGATAGACCCCTTGCTTAATATCATACCCGGCGTCGGGAATATCCTGGCTGCCGCAACGTCGTTTTATCTTTTCTGGATAGCAACAAGACTTAAGGTACCGAAGCGGGTATACTGGCGGATGCTTTGGAATATTCTCGTGGACTATGTGGCAGGCGTCGTGCCGTATATTGGCATCGTCTTTGATATCTTCTACCGGGCGAACGCGAAAAATTTGGTACTGATTGAACAGTATTTCGACCCTACCATTATAGAAGGGGAAGTCATTGAGACTGGGCGCGCCTGATCGCCTCCTCGCTCATACCGAAGTGGTGGCCGATTTCGTGGAGGAGCGTAATTCTGATCTGTTGCTTCATACGCTCACTGTCCCCCCGGCTGACCATAATCATCGGTCCCAAGAAGAGGAGTATCCGGTCCGGGAGTACCCCGTGGTAATTGCCGCGGCTCGTACGGGGGACGCCCCGGTACAACCCAAAGAGCGTGCCTCCCTGCGGGACGTTGCCGTCCCGGAGGTCGTCGGGCGTCGGCCACAGACGCGATTCGACGTGGACGTTGTCGAGAAGGCGTCCGAATTCTTCCGGCAGCGTATCAAGCGCCTCCGCGATGAGGTGATCAAACGCCTGTTGGTCCATAGGAATTATTAGTATATACTTTAGCCATGAAAAATCCGTACGTGTGGGTCGTTTTGGTAGCGATCGCGAGTATTGCAGCATTTTTCGTATTTAGCAAACCAAAGGAGGAAACCATGACAACGGAAACCAAAGCAGAGCAAACAGCACCCCCGGAAATGGAAATCAATCCGGAAAAAATCTACACAGCCGTTTTCGATACCACCGCAGGGAGCATCGTAATCGAGCTGAATGCAAAGGAAACGCCCAAGACCGTCAACAATTTCGTGCATCTAGCGAGAAAGGGATTTTATAACAACACGATTTTCCACCGGGTCATCAAAGGGTTCATGATCCAGGGCGGCGATCCGAAGGGGACGGGATCCGGCGGACCCGGCTACCGCATCGAGGATGAGCCGTTCACCGGCGAGTATACCCGGGGTACGATTGCCATGGCAAATACCGGCGCCCCCAATTCCGCGGGCAGCCAGTTTTTCATCATGCACCAGGACTTTGATCTTCCCAAGAGCTACGTCATTTTCGGGAAAGTGAAAGACGGCATGGGGGTCGTCGAAACGATCGCAACCGCAGAAACAGTTGAGGACGGACGGGAGAATTCAAAGCCGAAAAATCCGGTGACCGTCCGGACCGTGGCCATACAGGAATCGGCACCCGCGCCGACTCCTTAAGAGCGCTTATTTTCCTTCTGGATTACCCGCCAGTGGTAGAGGTACAGCGGCAGTCCGACGGCGATCATCGCAAACGCGCCGGTGAAATCCCGTTGCCGGGTCCGCGACTGGTCCCGTAATGCCTGTTTGCGGATTTCCGATTCGTCCGGGGCACCCGGCTCCGCCGGTTTCATCGGTACGGTATATTCGTACCGGTCGGCTTCCGTAAACACCAACACCTTGAGTGCCAGGTCCACCATCCGTACGGATCCGATGACGACCGTCAGCAATCCCACGAACGAAAACAGATACAGATACACCAGGCGGATATTTATTTTCATACCATCATCGTACCATACGGATCTTTGGTATACTCGATCGCATGAACAAAGCAGACGAACTCAATAAGATTGCCAGTGAGATCGAGCGGTGCCGGATTTGCAAAGAGGACAAAAGCGGTAAGGCAGTTCCGGGCGAAGGGAATCCCGAC
>CAZHOQ010000027.1:0-18777 GCA_964533995.1 uncultured Gammaproteobacteria bacterium | reverse complement strand
GTTCCCGCCTACGGGTGCCGCGATGACGATATTCCCGCCGACAACCCGCACGTCATTTTTTACGGTACCGCGGATTTCGACCGTCCCGCCGGCAACCAGAAGGTCGCCGTTGACCGTGCCGTCCACCGTGACCATGCCGCCGGCGACATACGCGTCGCCGTTGACCGTGCCGGAGAGCCGTACCGTATCCGCGGCGGCGAAGTAATCGCGGTTGACGACTTCTTTCTTTTCGAGGGTTACATACGTTTGTTCATCGTCCGCAGCCAGCGCCACGGGAGTCACGAGGGTGACGGAAAGAAGGACAAGGGCGAGGACTTTTGCGAATAATTTCATAGGAGTCTCCTTACATAATAACGATACCGCACCGGAAAACCGGTGTAAATATCGTGTTACAATAGCGGAATGGACAAGAAGATCGGTGTTGTCGGATTGGGAATCATGGGACATGGCATGGCGGCAAACTTCCTCAAAAAAGGATTTGCGCTATCGGTATGGAACCGGACCCCGTCGGACGCTTCCGACCTGGTGGACGGCGGGGCGGTGCTCTGCCGCACTCCGCGGGAGGTAGTGGAACGCTCGGACGTCGTATTCGAAGTCACGGCAAACGACGAGTCATCCCGTTTCGTATGGGAAGGTAATGATGGCATGCTTTCCGGGGCGAATGCATCCAAAGTGCTGATTGCCAGCGGGACGTTTTCCGTGTCCTGGATCGACGAACTTGCCGCCCTTTGTGCGTCAAGAAATGCACGATTCCTGGACGTACCCTTAACCGGTGGAAGAATCGGCGCGGAAACGGGAGCCCTCACCCTTCTGTGCGGTGGCGATGAGGGTGCGGTCAAGGAGTTGGAACCCGTATTTTCTGCGGTCGCCACAACGGTCAAATACATGGGAGCCGCGGGGCAGGGAAGCCGTTACAAACTTATCCTAAATTTCATGCAGGCCTTGCATATCGTGGGATTTGCGCAGGCGTTACAGCTTGCGAAAGCACACGGCATGGATCTTTCCAAAGTTGCCGAAGCTTTGGGCGAACGCCCCGGCGGCGTCATTACCAATGTCGCCAAACGGGCGTATTTTACGAAACCCGACCCCATCACGTTTGCGATTTCGTGGATGGTCAAGGATCTGACCTATGCGAAGCAATTTGCCGGTGATCTGAATCTCACGCTCCTTGATGACGTGCTCGCCGTTTATACAAGGGCGAAAGATAGGGGATTTGGCAGTGAAGATTGGGCGCGCATCAGCCATCTTTTGGACAAATGAACATCTGGCAGTCCCTCGCAAGACCGTTCCTCGTTATGGCGCCGCTCGAAGGGGTCGCTGATACCGTATACCGGCAAATTATCGCGGGGGCGGCAAAACCGGATATCTTCGTTACGGAATTCACGTCTGCCGACGGGTTCTGTTCTCCCGGCCGGGATATCGTCGCCGAGAATTTCGCGTACACCCCCATTGAACAACCGATTATCGCCCAGGTATGGGGGAAGAATCCCGAGACCCTCTATGAAACTGCAAAAGCAGCAGCGGATATGGGTTTTGCAGGCATAGACATCAATATGGGATGTCCGGACCGGACGGTGATGAAGCACGGCGGAGGAGCGGCAATGATCGGAACGCCCGTCGTCGCCAAGGCCGCAATCGACGCCCTCAAGACGGGAGTTGCCGATTCGGGTCATCCCGATCTCCCAGTGAGTGTAAAGACGAGAATCGGTGTCACCAAAATCGAAACGGAACGATGGGCGTCGTTTCTTCTGGAGCAGGAGCTCGGCGCGCTGACCATTCATGGCAGGACGGCAGCGGAACTTTCGAAAGTTCCCGCCCACTGGGATGAAATCGGGAAAGTCGTTGCTATCCGGGACGGGATGGGGATGGCAACCCCGGTTATCGGTAACGGCGACGTGAAGGACGCCAAGGAGGCGCAGGAAAAACACAATTTTTTCAAAGTCGACGGGATTATGATCGGGCGGGGAATATTTGCTAACCTTTGGGCGTTCGACCGGAGCCGAACGCCGCACGTGGGCTCCGTTTCCGAATACCTGGATGTCATGGAGCGGCATATCCGGCTGTTTGACAGGACCTGGGGAACGCGCAAAAACTATGCGATTCTCAAGAAGTTCTACAAAAATTACGTGAACGGATTCCACAGTGCAACCGAATGGCGTGTGCGGTTCATGGCGACCAACCGGGCGGACGAAGCGCTGATACTCCTTGCGGAACTCCGGCAACATTTGTCCGTGTGAGGGATGATACAATGGATTGGTTATGCGACTGCCTGCTGCTTTCCGGGAATACGGCTTTTCATTTTTCTTTTCCTCGGCGTTGCTTGCGACGCTCTATATGGTCGTTTCGCAAGACGCATCTGAAACGGCGCTTTCCGCGCTCAATATCAGTCTGGCTGCTGTAACATTGTTTCTTATCGGTATAGTCCTCCTATTGGGGCCGCTGTCCCGGATGTTTTCGGTATTTGACTGGGCATTCGCTTACCGGAAAGAGCTCGGGATCATGAGTTTTTTCACCGGGCTTGCCCACGTATACTTTGTGATGTTTCCCTTGGCACGGAACGGTCCCTGGGGGCTGTATCTCTCTCGGCCGCTCTCAGCATATCCGGGCCTCGAAGCGCTTATAGTCCTGTTTGTCCTGTTTGTTTTGTCCAACCGATATGCAGAACGTGTCCTGGGGAAAACCTGGTGGCAAATCCAGTATTGGGGAGTCCGGTTGACGTTTCTCCTAATTGCGGTCCATATGTTCGTGTTGAAGTATAAATCGATCCTGGGCTGGTTCGTTCCTGGTAACGCTCCGTCTACGGCCGGGGTGGTCCATACGCCGCCATTGATTATTTGGGAAACGCAGTTTGTGCTGCTGGTCCTTCTTACCCGTCTGTCTGAGCTCTTCGGCCGGAAACTCGGTAGGATTATTACCGTCGGATCATTTATTGTTGTATCCGCGGTTATGCTGTGGGCCACCTTCTTCAGGTGAGGCCCGCTTGCAATTTCCGAAACGCCGTGTGTATGATGGGTGTATGAGGCTCGGGCACATGGTCCAGCATCACCGGTTGTTTTTCGTTTTCCTCGTTCTTTTCTTCCTCGTCGGTGCCATCGATATGTTCAACGTGGACCGCGTCGTCTACAAAACCGTCTGCGACTGGATTTCTCCCGTCTCGGGAAGTCCGTGCCCGCCGTATTACGACATCCCGATCTGGGAAGTGTACCTTTCATTGGGAGTTCTCGCGGGGCTCTATCATGTCCACGACGAACTTAAGACCCACACGAAGCATCTTGCCGCCCACAAGCACTAAATTTCCCCGTCCTGATACATTTTGATACAATAAAGGCCTATGAAGAGGGGGGATTTTTTTGAGCCGGCGGATGAGGAAGGCCGGAGGCGCCGGGAGGAGGCCAGGCTTACCTCGCACCCCAATTACCAGCGGGCCTACGTTTCTTCGAAGGCATCCCGGAATGATTCTCTCACGCAAAGTTCGGAAGCTGCGGCATGGCAGCTGCGTCACGGTGATGACATGCTATCCAATTTCGCCGCAGACCAGATAAGTAGGTGTATCGATAAGCTGGAGGATGTGCAGGGAGACCCCAGCGGGTCATACGGGGAAATCCTGACGAGAGTCTGCGGAATATTGGACATTGATTTGGGGGACCTGATCGCGGCACGGGGAGACCGCAAGCGCATCATCGCGATTGCCCGGGCGAAGCAGTCGTCAACGGAAGAGGAGGACGGCAGGCGCAGTGGCGGGCGGCCGCAGCGGAGAGGATCGCGGAGCATCCGCGGGAGGAACCGGTGATTTATTATCGCCCGGAGATCTCAAACCGCTTGAATTTCGCCGTATGGCCGGAGACGAGGGTGACCGCATGTTTTTTCACCTTGAAATGTTCGGCCAGGGCTTCTATTACCGCGGCATTGGCTTTTCCTTCCAAAGGCGGTGCGGTCACATAGACATGGAGCATGCCGGTCAGGTCTTCTTCTATCCTCGGCCTGCGGTTGTTGGGGTGGACGATGGCGGTTATGGTCATGGTGGAAGCCCTACCCGTCGATAAAGGCAGGCTCACGGACCGCCTGTTCGATGAGTAATAATATGTTGCGTTTGATCTCCATGCCCTTGCTGGGGTCCGTTTTGTATGCTTCGTGAAGCGCCCGGCGTTCCCGTACGCCGTACCCCATCACCTCATCGACCATCCCGCGGTATTGTTCCTCATTTACCTCCCACAGGGCGGCCCGTTCCAGCTGGGGTTTGGCAAGAAGTGCAGTGCGTATCCGGTCTCCCTTCGTATGAAGTATCCGGGTAACTTTGCGTTCGAAGACGCCCTGCCGCTGCCGTTCCTTTGCGTAATCCTTTGCGGTGAAGAGTTCCATCATACGCCTAGTATACTCCAGGGAAGCGAATCAGCGGGTGACGTTCCGGGTTTCCTGCCCGCCCATCCAGTCGTAGTAGACGACCGGGATAAAAAGAAGCATGATCGTGCTGGCCAAAAGCAATCCGTAGATGATGGCCCCGCCAAGTCCCCGCCACAGGGGGTCGGCGATGGTGATCGGGAGTAGTCCGAATACCGTGCAGAGTTTGGTGAGGATGATCGGCTCCATGCGGGACGCTCCGGCATCCGCGATGGCTTTGACAAACGGCATGCCCTCACGTCTGTTTAAGTTGATCTTGTCGACGATGAACATGGAATTGGTGACCACGATGCCGAATAAGGAAAGCACGCCGATGAGTGCCGGGAAGGATAAGGGTGTTCCGGTCAATGCAAACAACAGGAATACGCTCGATACAGCAAGCGGGATGACCAATAAGACGATGACCGCCTGGCGGAAGGACTGGAACTGGATAACCATGGTAACCAGGATGAGGAGAAACGATACCAGCATGGCAAGCATGATCGACTGGACGGACTTTTCGTTTTCCTCGTTTACCCCGCCCGTTTTCCATTCGTAGCCCTCGGGAAGCTCGATTGTTTTGGAAAACTCGGTAAGCTTGGCGTTTTCCTCGGCGCCGTTAAATCCGGGAAGGGTGCCCGCGGAGACGGATATTGTGCGTTTGCCTTCCTCGCGGGTGATGGTCGTGGGGTTGCTCCGTACCGAGAAGCTCCCAAGCGAGGAGAGTGCGACCGGGCCGCGCAACGTAGGGATCGACAGCGAAGCGAGTGTCTCCGGAGTCTGGCGCGTCAAGCCGAAGGTAAACTGTATTTCTTTCGTTTCCGCTTCCGACTGGAAATCGGCATCAGCAAGTTTCATGCCGGTGGCATAGGTCCGCAGCCAGAGCCCGACGGCGTCATTGGTCAGTCCCGCAGCATTCATCCGGTCCGGGTCCGGAACAAACACGAGGGCACTCGTTCCCGGCTTGATGGATTTCTCGATGTTAGTAAGGCCCGGCCGGCCGTCCATATAGGAGGCGAGTTTATCGGCGACCTGGTCCAGGATTGCCAGATCCTCCCCGGATAATTTAAGCTGCACGTCGGCTCCGGCCGGCGGGCCGCCGGACATCTCGACAACCGAGAGTTTTGCCTCCGTATACCCCTTCACCGATTCACGGAGATTCTGGGCGATGGCAATCGATCCCTTCTTCCGTTTGCCTTCCTCGGGTAAATGCAACGTAAACCGGGTCGTGTTCGTCTGGTCTGAAGTCGCGGAAAAGGACTCGAAGTTGATACTGGTGCCGACATCCATGACGGTGTATTCGATGCCTTCGGTTTTCCGGAAACGGTCAAGTAGCTCTAGCGAGGTCCGGGTGTTTTTGACAAGCGTCGTTCCGGCAGGAAATTCCGCATTCACGTAGACCAGATCCGTGTCCTCCTTGGGGAAGAACTCGGTTTTGACTAAGCCCAGCGGCACGAGCAGGAATGAGAAGATCGAGTACGCAACGATCGCGATGACGACGCGCTTTCTTGCCGCCTTATCCTCAAGGACTTGGGTTATTTTCCGTTCGTACCATTTGGAAAATCCGTCAACCGAGATTACCCCATGGGTGCTATATGATCCCATCCGTTTTGCCGCCGGGTGTTCGGCAACCCACCGGGTGATTTTCGTGCGGTTCCGGTAGGTGACCCAGGTCAGCCCAAGACCGGCAAGCGCGATAAACGGCACAAGCGGGTTACTGCCGAATATGACCGCAAAGACTGCTATGGTCGCGATAATTCCGAGGATGATCCCCAATACCGAGATCCTCCGGGGGATCCGGGGCTTAAGTAAAAGTACCATGACTGGCAGCGTTATGAGGACGGCAATGGCCGTCGAGGACACCATCGTGACGGTGACGACGACTGGAATGGGCTTGATGAACTCGCCGATGATCCCGGAGGCTAACAGCAGCGGGACGAAGGACCAGATCGTCGTGATGGTTGTCGACCAGATGGGGATGATCGTATCGCGCCACACGAGGAGTCCCGTCTGCCACGGCGTAAACCGTTTGGTCTTGTGGTACATCGTCATGGCGGAAACGACGACGATCGTGTCGTCGATCAGAAGTCCCAGGGACAGAAGGAAGGCAAATAACGACAGGAAGTTTATCGACATGCCGATAGCGTGCATGAAGATGAACGCCGAAAGGAAGGTCAGCGGCACGGTGATGGTCGAAAGGAGCGCCTGCCGCAGTCCCAGGAATAAGAACAGCGTCACCATGATAAGGATCATGGTCGACCGAAACTCGCCCAGAAGATCCAGGAACTGTGTTTTGATGAGCTCCCCGGAATTGTTGATGCTGGTGACTGTAAACCTTCCGTTGGTTTTGCCGATTTCGCGTTCCACGGCAACCTTCACCTGGTCTGATGTTTTGACGATGTCCGCGTTGGTCCGTTTGTAGACGGCAAACGTCACCGAGCGTTTGGCGTTTGTTTCAGGGGTGGCGATAAAGGAGGAAGGCTGGTTTCCGGAACTCCGCTCGGAAACGGAAGCGATGTCTCCCAAGCGGACGGTCTCACCCCCAAGGGTGATGCGCATGGCGCGGATGTCCTCGACGGAGGCGACTTGGGGATCGATGGTGAGGGAGAATGTATTCCGGGCCGTGTCGACCGAGCCGGCCGGGAATGCGGCCAGGCCCGCTTTCAACGCACCCATGAGTTGTAGCGGCGAGACGTTGTAGCGCGCAAGACTCTGGGGCGAGACGTCTATTGCGATGATCTCCGTTTCCAGTCCGCGGATGGCGACGTTGTCCACAGAGGGGAGATTCTCGATTGCGTCCTTGAGCCGTTGGGCAAACGTCGACTGCGAGACGGTGTCCGTGTTTCCCGTCACCGCAAACTGCCAGATCGGTTCGTTTTCAAAATCGAGCGCCATGACCTGCGGATCCAGGGCATCCTCAGGGAGGGTGGTGACGGTATCCACGGCGTCCTTGGCGTCATTTCTGGCCTTGTCCGGCTTTACCGATCCCGTAAACTGCATGGAGATCACTGACACGTTCTCCTGGGAAATGCTCGTGATCGTATCGAGGCCCGAGAGGCCCCGGAGCTTGTTTTCGAGTGGCACGGTGACGAGTTTCTCGACATCCTCCGGTCCCGCACCGGGAAGCGGCGTCGTGACGATGACGATGGGCAGTTCTATTTCGGGATTTAACCGCTGCGGGAGGTTGAAGTAACTGAATAGCCCTAAAAATACGATGGAGAGCGCAAGAAGAAAGACGATCCTGATATTGCCGATGTAGTTGGCAACCCACCCTTTACCCATTTCTTTGGGAAACGAGATCCGTTCCAGGTAGGACTGCTGGTGTGTTTCTTTGGCCATAGGGGAGGTTACTTTATCTCTACCGGGTCGCCGGCAATGACGTTCCTGTTGACGATGATCTGGTCGCCTTCAGTTAGACCCCGGGAGACGTAGACATAGGAGCCGACGACTTCCCCAAGGGTGACGGATTTGCTGGCTGCGGTCTGCTTCTTATCCGCGGAGGCACTCGCCACGAATACGTACGCGCCGGACTGGGTCTGGAAGACGGCATCCAACGGGACGAACGGAACGGCGGCGGTTGTCTTGGGACCTGCGACAGACACTTCGACGGATACGTATGATGCGTTCGTGAGTTTGGAAGCATACGTCTCCGGCAGGATCCAGGTAACCGCGTGCATGGCGCCGTCCGTGGGTTCATTCGACACGTATTGCGGAGTGAGTTCGATTGCTTCCGACCCGATGTGGATCACGGAAGGTGAGATTCGGGAGATTTGTTTGGCAAGATTCGAGCCGACGAGTGCGACTAACCGCAACGTTCCTTCATCTCCCGTAATCGTTGCGATCGGGTCACCGGCTTTGACATTTTGGCCGTACGAAATATACACGCGCTCGATGACGCCGGAAACCGGGGTTACCGGGTAGAGGAGCGACTCGGAAATCTGCGAAACGAGAAGGTTGAGCCGGGACATTTCCCGGTTGAGTTCCAAGGACTTTTCCTCAAGGTCCAATTGTTTGAGGGTGAGTTCCTTCGAAAGCTGCGCAAGCTGGGTAGGCGGCCGGTTGGGATCCGCACCGAGTTCCGCGTTATGGACGGCAGTCCGAAGCGATGTCAACCCGCCCAGCACGGTTGCTTTGGTGGATTTCGCTTCCATGATCGCCGCTTCATCCGCGCCGGAGGATTCCAGAAAAGCGATGTTGGCGTCGATTGAAGCAAGGATTTCTTCATTCAAACGGATCAGTTCCCGGGTGCCGCCCAGAGACTGGTCCGCTATCTGTCTAAGCTGGTCGGACTGTTCGGCCGAACGGGTTGCGATATCGCGGCGTTTGCTGATCATATCCTTCTGAAGATCGAAGTTGTCCGTGACGAATTTGTAGTTGGCCTGGGCTATCTGCCTCGTTGCTCCCGGAATCGATCCGCCCTGGTAGTTTGTGGAGAGGGAAACAAGGTTGGTTCCCCGGTTAATCCGCTGGCCGGGGTATACGTTAACGGCCTGGACGATGCCGCCCGACTGGGCGCTTACCGTGATGACGCCGGTCTTTTCGACTTTGGCGGTAAGCTCAACTTTCGGCGACTGCCCGATGGAGAAGACGTCAACCGGGACGGGCTGCTGCTTGCCGGTGTCCGGCGTTGCCTTCGGGCTCCGCAGGAAATTGCCGGCGATGATAAGTATCAGGAAGATTCCAAGGAGCGAAAAGAATGCCGGAAGCGGCCGCTTGTCGGCAAACGCCACAACACGACCCCGGACACGATTCGTGCGGTCTTTGGTAGTAGCCCAGAGTGATTGTAACCTTCGGAGCCGGACAGAGGCTTTCGGGGAATTCCTTCTAGCCATGAGGGATAAAGTATACCAGGGAACCTATAGTGGAGGCAAGTTGACAAATTACTTTTTACTTATGTGAAGTTAACTGAATAACGGTCCAAGTATTCTTTTCTTCGTGTTTGATTACTTTAACAACTTTTTCACCTCCTGCGAGTAATTCTTCCTGTAGCTTTTGGTTCTCTTTGTTGAATTCTTCGTATCCTTTAAAGTGCTTTGTTGTGTAGATAATAATGTTGGAGTTATCTGGAAGTGATTTATTTATTTTAGGATTTGACATTAGATATGCCATAAATTGTTCGTATAAAGATAATTGGAAATTGACAGCGTCCGTGTGAGGCATATGCAAAAATAAACGATAATAAGGCGCTATTATAACACTTTAACCTATATTTTCGAAATATTTATCCCGTATTTATAAATGTAGTCTATTATCATATAAAGTCAATACCCTTAAGTCTTGGGTCATTCTTGCATCGTCTTATAAATCCATTTCGAAAATTCCAATATCCGTGAGTGATCTCAGATACTGCCCATGCATGCAGTTTTGATATAGGTAGCCCCTTCTTAGTAATTGTTGGTGTTACGTAAGTTTTTCCATCGGCCGCCGTCTGTCTAACGTGCCTATGCAGTATGCCACCGTGGCATGTATCAAACCGCACAATGGTTATCCATTCGTTATCTATAAATGATTCGTAAGATACACACACAACCTCGGTCATATTTCCCTTTTCATCATTAAAGCTTATCGATGAAATTCGTTCAGTATCTAATTTATGTAGCCTCATACTAGACCTTTTTAAGGAAAATTTTGCTGATTTTTTAGTATGGATATCCGTTGCATTCTTAATTAATGCATCAACGTCGTCGAATGATTTCTGTGCGCGTTTATGATTATTTCTATATTTTTTTGTCATGAAATATTATAACTATAATTATAGTGCTAATATGGCTATCATTAAACAGTTTATTCTAGATATCTTAGGATCAATGTAGTGAGTATAAATAGTTTGTAAATGTACTATCTCAAACAATCCGGTGCTATCCTAAATCCAGCCTCCCGAGCCTCCTTTTCAGAACAGAAGAAGCCTTCGCCAATGTCGGTATCCAACACGATTTGGTTATAGTGCCGGCAGGTGGGGAGGTGATAGAAGTGGTCCCAGGTAGCCTTGTCGATATTTGCCTTGATCACACATTTTTTGTTTAGAGGCTTGGGATCGGTTTTCTTGCAGGTTGGGGAGTGGATACCCCGATTGTTGTCTGATGCGTCGCGGTAGGCGCTTTTCAGTTTTTCGTTTTGGGAATTCGGGGTATAGTCTGGGCGTGCGTGGCCGTCGCGAAGCATGATTTCATTGACGAGTGTCGCGCCGATCCATACGAGTCCCATCCGCCTCCCCCAGGTATCGCGCTTTTCCTCAGTTATTCGTATGATTTTGCCATCGACTAATTCCATGAGCTTCCGCTTGGCCGCATCGGCACCGCACTTGGTAAGCTCCGGTGCGTCTGCGCCCAAGAGCCGCACCCGCTGTCCATCTCCCAAAGTGAATGTGTCGCCGTCATGCACGTCGAGGACCGTCATGTCGTGTGCTTTTGCGTAGGCAAAATAGCCGTTCAAGCCAAGGGAAGCAACGAGGAGGGTGAGCAGGGCATATGCCCTGAACCGCTTCATGCTTCCACTATCTCGCACCTACGTCGCGGAATCTGTCAGCTATCGCACAGAGAAATATTCTGGATATAATGAACGGTTTGAAGAAATCTCACGCGCATCATCTCTGGCTCATTCTTGCCGCGTACGGCGTATGGTTTGCAATATTCTCCGGCATGGAGGAAATCGTAAGCGGGAAATATTGGAAAGCGCTCACGAGTTTAGCGTTGGGTGTTGTTGTATATGTCGTGATTGAACGCCTGTTAGACAAGAAGTAAGTCAGGGGCCGCGACGGTATCACCCCACGAGAGATTTTTGGCGAACCGGTATTGCTCCTTGTGCCGTTTCATCACTTTTACCGTTTCTATGCCGGATTCCGTCAGGAGCCGGACAGTCAGGTAACCATGGTAGATTTCCGGCGCCCCCACGGCTACGGCATGCGGATGCATTGCAGGGGTGACATCCCCGAAGGCGACAAAACTGTACTTCGTTTCCTCCCAGTCCGAGGCGGCAAGATTGGAATCCCGCATATCGCTCCGTACCGCACGCTGGAACTCGGGCCTAATAAACCGCTGGGGGAAATGTATCCAGAAGTCATGGCTCTGGACGAGCTTTCCGTTGATATATGGGGCAACGAGCGGGCGGTACTTGGTAATTTTTTCTGCGGCAGACTGTATCATTTTAAATCCGTGCGGCGTACCGGGTTCGAGAAGGAGCACGATGCCGCCTGATAACGCCGCAAGTTTGGAAAGAAGATCGTGTACCGCCGGTGCGGGCAGTTCATTAATGACATTGGCAACAATAATGAGGTCATAACGGGGAGAACCCGCATCCGCGATCCACTGGGCGACCGTCTGTTTTTTCCAAGAAACGTTCATCGGCAGATTTGTCTCCCTTGCAAGGGTCTCACCGATCGTCAGGAACGCGTCCTCCCGGTCTACTTCAGTCGCGGTAGTTATGGACGGAAAGACTTCGTGGGATGCAAACAGCCCCGTACCCGGCCCGCACCCAAGATCAAGGACTGTTTCCGGTTTCCACTCCGGCAGCCGCTCCTTTATTTTTTCAAGCGCGCTTGCAATTTGTGCGTATGTTGCCGGGTAGCGGAGCGAGAGGTATGCGAGTACGTCGCTCCCGCTTTTGACGATTGGTCTGTCGGTTGTACGGTCCGTGTCCATGTACCGGCCGTGCAGTTTTCTTGCCGACGTCAGGACGTCACGGGAGTTCGTGTCGCCCAACAGGCGCGATACCGCAGCAAGGAGAGACGTCGGGAGGTTGATGAAGGTATCCGTCACGTGGCAATTATAGCAGGGCAGAGATCTTAAGTTGCCTGGACGTTTGCCGGCTTCCGGCGTATACTGCGGGGTGGATGTATCGAACGCATTCTTTGGCTAAAGGTTTTGTCATCGTCAGGCATCATTCCGGTGCCTGACTTGTCGTGCCATCGTCTCCAATTCCGCTCTCGGAACCCGTCACCGGAACCACTGCCCGTATTGCCTGTGGTCCCGACA
Organism: uncultured Gammaproteobacteria bacterium; assembly: GCA_964533995.1. Classification (GTDB taxonomy): domain Bacteria; phylum Patescibacteriota; class Microgenomatia; order UBA10105; family UBA927; genus UBA927. The sequence goes on along the minus strand of CAZHOQ010000027.1, from coordinate 6,430 downwards.
CGTTGATAACGCTCCCGGCGACCGGAAGTCGCTATGCGGCGGACGCATGAGCCCCATCGGCCTTACCGTAAGAAACGACGGCGAACTGATGATCGTGCATCAGTGTCTGACGTGCGGAAAGATAGCGCCAAACAGGATCGCCGGGGACGATATGCCGGAGACCGTTCTTTCCCTTCTTACTAATCAGCCGGATACGCAAGATTATTTGACGGGCGAGGACGTGTTCGTCGTGCGGGACGCGCTTTATGGCAAAAGGGAATGGTAATACTCCTCACATACAAATGGCGGGGTGGGGAGTATTATCGCATCCGTATGCCCCAGATTGTTCTTGTGCTTGCGATCATCCTTTACGGCGGCGCCGTAATCGTCGGCAACCTGAAGCCGCAGAAATCCCGGGAGTCATCCGTGTTTCCGTCACCAACGGTAACGGTCACGCAGGAGACGTCGACGCCGGCAACTTCAGGGAAACCCGTACCGTCTCCGACCGTGCGCGTGCGGAACGTTACCGCAACGCCAACCAAAGCAGTGCCGACCGCGACTCCGAAGGTTATCCCGCTTGCGACGGCAACGCCGAAGCCGACCTCGGACACCCAGCCGCCGGTCATCGACCAGGTCACGGGTCCTGCGGACGGAAGTACCGTCAATTTCAACAGTTTCTGTTTTCCCGTCCATGTCACGGATAACGTGCCGTCGGGGATTACCATCCGGTACTCGTTTAACTCGGGGCCGGGGGAATGGGGAACCGATTATGCTCCCTGCTTCCGGAACGTCCGCGAAGGATGGCACACGTTTGTGGTACAAGCCAAAGATGCCGCCGGTAACGTTTCCGGGTATGTCTCCCGGTATTTCCAGGTCGTATTAGCATCGCCGACGGCTGCTCAAACGCCGGCTCCGACCTCCGTACCTTCCGAATAATGCGGCCCGTTATCGGGGACACTGTTTCGGGGTAGAGCAATCGGACTCCATGTCACCCACGTATTGCGGGTATTACCCCTTGGGCATCCACTTGTCGAGGGCTTTTTGAAGTTCGGAAGAGTCTTTCGCATCCCGGAGTTTAGTTCCCGCCATTGCCGCACGCGTCGCCTGCAAAACCGCTTTTGCGCCTGCGACCGTGCCGTCCGGGTGTCCGTGGATGCCGCCGCCGAAATTCATCAGGAGGTCTTTGCCTAAATATTTGTAAAGGTCGGGAATCATACCAGGGTGGAGCCCGCCGGAGGCAACCGGAAGTGTCGTTTTTAATCCGTACCATTCGCTTCTTAGGAATTCGTTGATTGCGACGACTTCCTCCTTACCCCCCTCCATTTTCCCGACGACGGTTCCCGTGTGGAGCGAATCGATACCGGATAGCCGCGAAAGTTTGGCGATAACGAGCATCGAGATGCCGAATTCCCGTGACCGGGTAAATGCGGCATGCATGGCGCGGTGGCCATGGAGCATCAAGCCAAACCGGCGGTTTCTGATCCCTTGCACCCCGGCAAATCCGACGGTCAGGATGTCAAGCATGAGGCAGTTTGCGTTGTGGTCGAAGGCGTAGTTACCGCGTTTGAGCATTTCGTCATAGGGTGCTGAGATGTTGAAGGCATGGATTTTTGCCTGGCCGATTTCCAGATATCCTTTTTCTTTCATTCTGCTTGTTACTTCATCCACCCGCGTGTAGAAGTTATCGAAGGTCATGGACGCCAGATTCTCGTCGTCTTTTACCAGATCCAGGCTCGAGTAGACATTCATGGAGGCCTCCGCATGCTGGGCACTCGTCAGTCCCAATTTCGGCTTGATGATGGATCCCAGAAGCGGCCGGTCGGTAATACCGGTCAGCTTCCGGATCCCGTCAATGCCGAGTGCCGGTCCGGGGAAGGACTTCACGAACACTTCGGGAAACTCGATGTCCTCGATCCTCAGTTTCGTGATTTCCTTAAGCCCGAAGATATTGCCCGCAATGGAGGAGAGGAACTGGGAAATGTTGCCGGCTTCAAACAGATCGAGCGGATAGGCAACCGTGATCTTTCCGCTATTCTCGTCCATTGCAACGACCTTGGCATGGAGGCGGTCCCAGATTTTTTTCTCTTCCAATCCGACATCCGTCCAGGTGCCGACAGAGGATTCCGCAGCGACACCACCGGCCGTACGGTCAAAGGCCTCGCCGGTCACCCCAAGCGTAAACGTCACAAAAATGTGTTTGGATTTGTCGACCGTCTCGTTGATCGCAAGATAATGGTTATAGGGATTTGCCATAGTAGAGTTTTTTATCGTATCCCCGGTCGAAAATGAAAGGGTACCGTTTGGCTGCTGCCGCTTTTAGCTGTCTACCCGTAATGATACCGACTTCGGAGATAATCTTTACATTACCAAAAAACGGGACGTAATCAAAGGCAGGAGCATAGAATAGGAGATTATCCGGCGCGTCCGGCCATATTTCCTCGTAACTTCTTTGCTCGATGTGCGTTGGGGAAAACGGTAGCGGATCATATTTGAGGAGCGTTGAGACGACATAGACCGGGATTTTCTTGCGGTAGGCCGCCGCGACGACCGCCAATGAACCGATCTTGTTGACAAAGCCTTTTTGAGTCAGGAGATCCGCCCCGATGAAGACCGCATCGATTGTTCCCCGACGCCCTTCGATAAGCGATACGGCGACATCGTCGACGATCATGGTGACGTCATCGAACCCTGCATCAAGCAGTTCCTTGGCCGTGGTACGTCCCTGGTAGCGTGGGCGGGTTTCCGCAACATATAGCGAGAAGTATGCGCCGGTTTTCCGGGCTTCCTCAAGGAGGTGGACGACCGTCGAGGAATGACAGATAGTAAGATACACCCCGCCGTCTACTAAAAGTTCCGCACCGACGCCCGGTATGATCCGTTTACCGTATTCGATAAAGCCCTTGTATTGCTCGATACGGTCGCGCGCGTCGTTGGTACATCCCTGCGAGACGTAGCGGATTGCGTTCTGTGCAAGCGGCTCGGTGGGCCGCGCAAAAGCAAGGCGTTCGCCGATTCGGGTCAACTCGTAGCAGGATATGGACGGGCGTTCCCGGATAAGGTGCGCAAGCGCGTCCAACGCCGCCAGTGCGACGTTTGTCGCTCCCTGGATCTTTATGCTCTTGATATCATGGACAACCTGGTCAATTGTGGGCATTACTCCCATTGTCGCGCACCCTGTGATCTCCTGCAACTAGATTTTCAGGATCGAGGTAACTTTTTCGACCACTTTCTCGATCGGCGTATTTGCCTTCACGAGATATTCAACAGCACCGATTTCTTTGGCGACTTTTTCCTCCGTGTCGAGGTTGGTTAAGACCAGGACCGGGATATGCATCACCGCAGGGTCTTTTTTGATTTCCTCAAGGACATCAAAGCCGTTCACGCCGCCGGGGAGCATGATATCGAGAATGATAAGGTCCGGCTTGGTGCCCCTAATCTTCTCGAGGCCCTCCTTTCCGTCCCGTGCGCTTTCGTACCCGACGAGGTCAGAGAGCGCGAGTTTATAGACGTCCAGCAGTGCCTGATCGTCTTCGATCATGAGAACTTTTTTCATGGATTCACCCCCTTCTTTGAATGGTTGGTAATCTGCATGGCGGAAGGGAAATACAAGTCGACATCCGTTCCCGGGGATCCGTCTTTTCTGGGGCTCGTGACGGTGATTCGGCCGCCCCAGCTGTCCATGTATTGCTTGACGGCATAGAGCCCAAGCCCTTTTCCGTTGGGGTCGCGCTTTCTGGCGTATTCCGTCCGGAAGAATTTTTTGAAGAGGTTTTGTTGATCCTCTTTGGATATGCCGGCGCCGTCATCGGAAACGGTGATGACAAGGTCTCTATTCATCATGTCTATCGAGACTGCAATAGTGCCGTTTGGATTGCTGTATTTTATGGCGTTCGAGAGGATGTTTTGCATGACTCTCGAAAACCGCCGCTCGTCGATGTTCATTTTGGGGACGGCCGTAGGGGGAGGGCGAAACGATATCCGTACTCGATTCGCCTTGGCAATCGGTAATACCATCTTGATTTCATTTTTTATCGCCTTCGTTACCTCGAGCAGTTCCGGTTTATACGCAACCTGTCCGGTAATGATCTTGGACATTTCCAGAAGTTCGTCGATCAGACCCACCATAGCATGGGTGCTGTCGAGAATGGCTTGGATGCCCTTTGCCGCCGCTTGGGGGAGCTTCGATTTACTACGAAGGAGAAGTTCCGCATTCCAGCGGATGGAGGAGACGGGGGTTCTCAATTGATGGGCCGCAATCATGATGAAATCATCTTTCGCTTGCTCGAATTCCTTGGCTTCCGTAATGTCCCGGTAGTTAATCACGATGGCATGGATCGTCGGATCGTGGAGAAGATTCCGTCCCGTCGTTTGTACCCAAATCCAGCGGCCGTCTTTGTGCTGGTAGCGGAACTCCGTGCGGACGGGTTCGCTGGGGGTTGCCACGACTTTGGCTAATATTTTCAACACGCTCGTCAAATCATCCGGATGGACTCTCGTGATACCCGTAAGGCCGACAAACTCCGAAGGGGCGTACCCCAAGACCCGCTCGGTGGACGGGCTCGTGTAGAGGACCCTCGTATCCGCATCGATAAGCGTCACCGCGTCGGTGCTTTTTTCAATAAGCGTTTTGTACCAGCGGTCGGTTTCATGAACGAGCTCCTCCTGCTCCCGTTCCCGAGAAAGGGAAACGGCGATCATGAGCTTGGTCATGCTTAAGATCCCCAAAAATATCTGGAGCGCGAGGAGGGCCTCGTTCATGTTTTTGGACATGTCCCAGAAGGGCCCTGAGCGGTTGATCGTTGCGTAGATGGCAATGATCGCAACAACGACAACCCCGCTGATGGTTTCTCGTGGGCTGAAGGAGTAGGCGATAAACAACAGCACGGGCATCGTGAGGTACACGTACGGGAAGATGTTCGCAAATACAAGAAAGCTTGCCGCACAAAGGATTGCCATCGCAAATATGATCCGTTTCGGCCGTTTGACGAGGATGGTGAGACTCGGGTCCGTATACCACAGAAGGATAAGCGGCGTGACGATCATGGCACCCCCCATATCCCCAAGAAGCCAGGTGAGCCAGACGACGAATGGATCTACAAGGATGAGATATCCGCCCAGGTACAGGGAAGCGACACCAATTGTGGCGCTTACCATTGGTGCGACGATTCCCGCAAACAACGCAAACCGGAATACCCAGGAAGGCAATTTGAATGCGTTGATTCCGCCCGCAAACCGGGAAACTAAAAAGGCTCCGACCAGTCCTTCGAGCGTATTGCCCAAAGCGATCCCCAGCGAGGTTAGTATCGAGCCTTCGGTGGTAACGTTTGTAACGAACGCCCCAAGGAATACTGCCGGTGCCACCGATTTACCTAGGAGAAGAAACATGGCAATCGTAAAGCCGGTGGGCGGCCAGATTGCGGTGACGTTTGCCTGCACGGTCGCAAACGTGAGACTCCATTTGGCAATGACAATATAGATGAGCGCGACAACGGTATTGGTTATGAGCGGGTATCGCTGGATGGATCGAAGCCGGAACATAATTCTTATGCCGATACGAGTGCTTGGACTTTCTTAAGAATCGTATCAAGTGAGGTGTTGGCCTTGGTCAGGAAGTCCGAGGCGCCAAGCGCCATGATGGCATCCTTTTCAGAGTCGAGATTGGTGATGACGAGAATGGGGATAGACGCGGTTTTTTCGTTTGTTTTGAGTTCCTTAAGGACCGAGATGCCGTTCATATCGCCGGGGATAAGGAGATCAAGTATAACGAGATTCGGCAGCTCATGGGAAACGACATGAAGCCCAAGCCTACCGGAATGGGCGGGGAACACGCGGTATTTTTCCTGGGCCAGCAACTCGTAGTAGAGGTCTAACGCGTCCGCGTCATCTTCGATGATGACGATGGATTTCATGCTAATTCGAGCATAACAAATGTAGAACAAATTACAATTCATCAAACGGTATCCGAATTACGGCATTTCGAAATTTGATTATTATAGGGTTAGTTTGTACGTTTCCGGCATGACCAGAAGGGACCGGTATGTCTACGCCTGTCTGCAAGGGCGGGACCGGAGTACCAATCTAGAAGAAATTGCACGGCAGGCTGGACGGAGTGCCCGGACGTTCCCCGGTGGGAAATGGCGCTTGAACCGCATGAGCGCCCAGGAAATACGGGACGCGATTGCCGATGACGAGGAAGTGTTGTTGGTAACGGAAACGGATGCGGGTGCGCGGGAAGACAGTGCCGCATCGGACACGTCCGAACGATTACTCCGTGAGGCGGGGAGAAGGAGCCGCCGGGGCAGCTTCCTCGATTTTTTTACGGAAATCCTTTCCGGCAAGTAGCGCTTCATCACCGGCACGAAGTTTGCTACAATTCGCTGTATGAATCTTAAGGTCGGCACTTGCGTTGCAAAGCTCCATCTTTTGATTTTAGCTTCAGGTTCAAAATGCC